>JAFGCE010000057.1 GCA_016932755.1 Candidatus Woesearchaeota archaeon | reverse complement strand
TCGCTTAGGAATGCCCAGCTTATGATTGACACATTTATAATCAGCAGTATAAGCACAAGAATATTAACAGGCATCTGGAACACTCCGAAAAGCGAATGTTTTCTTGAGAAAAACATGTCCTTGTATTTCACGTGATTATAGATATATCCTCTGGCCCACCTTATCCTCTGCCTCCACAGCCCTTTTATTGTCTTTGGGACAACAGTATACACAATGCTTTCAGACTCCATCTTTACATCATATCCGTTGTATTTAAGCCTCATTGCAATTTCCAAATCTTCTGTGAGGTTTGCCCTGTTTTCATCAAATCCCCCCAGCTCTCTTATCAGCTTTGTCCTGTATATGGAAAGAACTCCCGGAGTAAGAGCTAAAGTGCCTATTGAAGCCATGAGCTTTCTAATCATGTTGCTCATTATGTATTCAAATCTCTGGATTCTTTCAAGAAGCTTGTTTGGCTTGTCAACTTTTATCCTGCTTATTACAGCCCCCAGGTTTTTTTCAGCAAAATACGGAGCCATCATTCTCATGCAGTTTGGGCTTATTCTGCTGTCAGCATCAACAACCCCGAAAAGCTCTCCTTTCGCAGCTTCCAAAGCCCTGTTTATCGCAGAAGCCTTTCCTCCGTTTGGCTTGCTGATTAATTTTATGCCAAAATCAGGGTATTTTTTTATAAGCTCCTCAACAACATCTGCTGTCCTGTCCCTGCTTCCGTCGTTCACAACAATAATCTCTATTTTGTCTTTAGGGTAGTCTGCTTTTGCGATAGAGCTGATGGTTTTCTCAATTGTTCTTTCTTCATTATACGCAGCTATGGCTATAGTGACCAAAGGAGTTTCTTTGCATCTGTGCTTCTTCGGCTCTTCCAGATACATTACCTGCAGCCAGATTAAAACCAGCCACAAGCTGAAAAATGAAACTGCCCATAAAATATTCTGTATCATATAGTCAATGAAAGGTAGAGTTCTGTATATAAAATTTGTGGAATTTAAAGAAAAAGCAAAATAAAAAACAAAAAAGAGGTTTATTTCTTCTCTTTCAGCACAGCATGTGCAGCTGCCAATCTTGCGATTGGAACCCTGTAAGGCGAGCAGCTTACATAAGTCAAGCCGGCATTATGGCAGAACTCAACTGAGCTTGGCTCTCCTCCGTGTTCTCCGCAGATTCCCAGCTTAAGGTCTTTTCTTGTCTTTCTGCCTTTTTCAACAGCCATCTTGACAAGCTGTCCGACTCCTGTCTGGTCTAGTACCTGGAAAGGGTCTTTCTCAAGTATCCCTTTCTCGATGTATTCAGGAACGAACTTTCCTACGTCGTCTCTGCTGAATCCGAATGTCATCTGAGTCAAGTCGTTTGTTCCGAAGCTGAAAAACTCTGCATGTTCTGCAACAGCATCAGCTGTCAAAGCCCCTCTTGGGACCTCAATCATTGTCCCTATCTTGTATTTTATGCTTGACTTCTCTTTTGCAATTATCTCCTTGACTTTTTTCTCAACAACTTCCCTCAGGTAGGCAAGCTCCTTTACCTCTCCAACAAGAGGAATCATTATTTCAGGAACAATTTTCTTGCCTGTTTTCTTTGCAGTGTTGATAGCTGCCTTGATTATTGCTTCAGCCTGCATTTCTGCAATTTCAGGGAATGTTATTGCGAGCCTGCATCCCCTGTGCCCAAGCATAGGGTTTAATTCGTGCAGTGAACTGACTTTGTCCTTCAGCACACCTGCCTTGACATTCATTTCCTTTGCCAGCTCTTCAATATCCTTCTCTTCATGAGGCAGGAACTCGTGCAGCGGAGGGTCAAGCAGCCTTATTGTGACAGGCAGTTCGCCCATAACCTCAAAAATCCCTTCAAAGTCTCCCTGCTGCATCGGAAGAAGCTTAACCAAAGCTCTTTTCCTTCCTTCAACATTGCTTGAAAGTATCATTTCCCTGACAGCCTTTATTCTCTCGCCTTCAAAGAACATGTGCTCTGTTCTGCAAAGCCCGATTCCTTCTGCTCCGAATTTCTTTGCAACTTCAGCGTCTTTTGGCGTGTCTGCATTTGTCCTGACTCCAAGCTTTCTTACTTCGTCAGCCCATTCCATGAGGGTTCCAAAGTCTCCGCTTAGGCTCGGGTCTGTTGTCGGAACCTGCCCGAGTATTACCTCTCCTGCTGTTCCGTCAAGAGTTATCCAGTCACCTTCTTTTACTGTAATATTTCCAACTGTGAATATTCCTTCCTTTTCCTTGACATTGACATCTGAGCATCCCGCAACACAGCATTTTCCCATGCCTCTTGCGACAACAGCTGCGTGCGAAGTCATGCCTCCTCTTGAGGTAAGGATTCCCTGCGCTGCATTCATGCCTTCAATGTCTTCAGGGCTTGTCTCTGTCCTTACAAGTATGACTTTTCTTCCTTCCTGAGCCCATTCATGCGCTTTTTCAGCTGTGAAAGCAACTTCTCCGACAGCAGCCCCAGGCGAGGCAGGAAGCCCTTTTGCCAGAACTTCAGCTTTCTGCTTTCCGATAGGGTCAAGCTGTTTGTGAAGCAGCTGGTTAAGCTGGTTTGGCTCAACTCTCATCAGCGCCTCTTTCTTGCTTATCAGCTTTTCTTTTTCCATGTCAACAGCAATCTTGACAGCAGCTGCAGCAGTCCTTTTTCCGTTTCTTGTCTGCAGCATGTAAAGCTTGCCTTCCTGTATTGTGAATTCCATGTCCTGCATGTCTTTGTAGTGCTTCTCAAGCTTGTCCCTTATCTCAACAAGCTCTTTGTAGCATTTTGGCATTGCTTTTTCAAGCTCTTTTATTGGATGGGGCGTTCTTATTCCAGCAACAACGTCCTCTCCCTGGGCATTCATAAGGTATTCGCCGTAGAACTTGTTTTCCCCTGTTGAAGGGTTTCTGCTGAAGCACACTCCTGTGCCTGAGTTTTCACCCATATTTCCAAAGACCATTGTCTGGACATTAACAGCTGTTCCAAGAAGTCCCTTGATGTCATTGATCCTCCTGTAGGATATAGCCCTGGGGTTGTTCCATGAGCCGAAAACAGCGTCAATTGACATCTGGAGCTGTTCTCTTGGGTTTTGGGGGAATGACTTCCCTTTTTCCTTCTGTATTACTTCCTTGTAGCCTTTTACAACTTCCTTCAGGTCATCTGTATCAAGCTCTGTGTCAAGCTCAACACCCTTTGTTTCTTTTACCTTGTCAAGGACTTCCTCAAACTGGCTGTGCTCAACACCCATAACTACATTTCCAAACATCTGTATGAATCTTCTGTAAGAATCCCACGCAAACCTGTCATTTGAGGTTTTCTTTGCTATGCCTATGACTGATTCGTCATTAAGCCCCAGGTTGAGGACAGTATCCATCATGCCCGGCATTGATACAGCAGCTCCTGACCTTACAGAAACAAGAAGAGGGTCTTCCTTGTCCCCCAGTTTTTTGCCCTGCTTTTCCTCAAGCTCCTTGAGCTTTTTATCAATCTGCTCAATAACTAGAGGAGTATGCTTTCTGCCGTTTTTGTAATAGAGGTCGCAAACCTCTGTTGTTACTGTAAATCCAGGTGGAATCGGCATCCCCAGGCTTGTCATCTCAGCCAGGTTTGCTCCTTTTCCTCCAAGAAGCATTTTCATCTCTTTTTTGCCTTCCTCAAAAGAGTACACATATTTTTCAGACATATTTAATTCACCCCAAATTGTTTTGTTATTATAGATTGGTATATATAGAAGCAATTTTGAGTCTATTTATAAACTTTTTGCCTTATTTTGCTATGTTTTTTAGAAGTTCAGCTATCTTTTTTCCTGATGCTTTTCCCCTCAGATTTGCCATAGCTTTTCCTATCAGCGCATTGAAAGGCACGCCCTTGTTTTCATCAGCTATTTTCTTAAGCTCTCTCTTCAAATCCTCATCAGGCATAAGCTCGTATTTTGAGATAACTTCCTTTACAGGCTTGTTTTCCTTTAGAATTTCAAGTATGCTTTCTTTTGCTATCTTTTCATCATTAAGCTCTTTGAACAAAATTTCAAAGTCATCATCAGAAGGGCTGATGTCTATATTGAACTGCTTCTTTACCTGGGAAACAGATGTCATTGCTGTTTCAGCAATAAATGTTGGCTTCAGATTCCTGTATTTTTTTGCAGATTCCTCAACAAACCTGTCTTTTCCTGATTTTACAACATGCTTTGCAAGGTCTGCCCCTATCCCAAGTGATTCGATTCTTTTTACCTTGTCCTCTATAAGCTCAACTTTTTCCATTTTTAGCTTTGCCGGCTTGACAGGAACAACATCTGTTTCAGGATACATCCTTGCAGAGCCGGGCATTGGCCTAAGGAATGATGTTGTCATGTCTGGCTCTGCTTTTCTTACATGGGGCTCTGGCTTATTTCCCTGCTTTGCCTCTTTCATCTGCCTTTTGACTTCATAATCAAGAATTTTTGGTATTGACCTTAAGTCCTGGAATCCTTTTATCTCAACTCTTGGATGGCCTTTAATGCTTACATTGATATCCTGCCTTACAGAGCCGATCCCCCTTTTTACCCTGCCTGTGCTTCTCAGTATCATGCCTATCTTTTCCGCAGTCTCCTTTGCATGCTCAGGGTCTATTATGTCAGGCTCTGTCCCGATTTCAATAAGCGGAACTCCCAGCCTGTCTAACCTGAATGTAACTGATTTGTCGTCTTCCCTTATTCTTTTTGCAGCCTCTTCTTCAAGGCAGATTGTAGGTATTCTTACTTTTCCTTTTGATGTCTCCAAAAACCCGTTTCTCGCAACCAGGGCGGTTCTCTGGAAACCTGAAACATTGCTTCCGTCTATTACTGTCTTCCTCATTACCTGTATTTCGTCAACGATTTTTGCGTTAAGCATGCCTGCAACCTGCAGTGCAATGTTGAGGGCTTCCTCATTAAGAGGATGCGGCGGCTCTTCATCCAGCTCAACAAGGCAGCTTGATGTGGTGCATGCCTCATAAACAAACTGCCTCCCTTTTTTCATCTCGTGCAAAGCAGCAACATCAACTTCGCCTGTCTCTCCGACAACAGGCCTGAGGCTTCTTGTGACTTTTATGTCGGCCTTGCGGGGGTCGTTGACTAAAGAAGGGCATTTGCAGAACAATTTGTTTGTTTCAAGCTGCTGGTGTATTTCAAGCCCGCTCCTGAAACCAATCTTCCTGTAGTCAAGTTCCATATAATCTCTAATTGGGAGTTTGTTTATATATTTTTCTTCACTAATCTTTATAAGCGAGCGTTTTTTACTTTTAGTCATGAAAGTAGTATTTTCACAGGAAATCCCTGAAAAAGAGTTTGTGTTTGAATCAGATTCGCATAAATTTCTTTATCTTGAAGACAAGCTTAGGACTTACAGGAGTGTTGATGAATACATTGGCAGCGGGGCTGCAGTTAAGTATGACTTGGTTGTCACAAGGCCTGACAGAAAAAGTCTTTATTTTAACGGCGCAGAGGGAAGAGTTGGCCAGAGGTTTTGCGGAAGCAAGGAAATAATACCGTTCACAAGTTTTTTGCAGGACTTGGTCTGCTTAAGGGCTCTTTTTGGTGTCCATGATTCTGAAACACCTGACGCAGAAAGATTTGAAAGCAATCTGCTGGACTATGTCATCTTTCTTTACGGAAGGCATCTTATACCTAATCCTGAGGTGGATATTGCAGGGATGGATGACAAAAAAAGGAAAAAGGCGCTGGAAGATCTTCAGTTTTCAACATTAAGCTGGCCTGCAACTTTTATTGACAAGTTTGAGTCATTATTCTTCAATGTCTGGATGCCCAAGCTAAGGGACAATACCGGCGAATACAACCCTAACCACATGCTTGAATCTTCTTATCTAAAAGTTTTAGAATGATTACATTGCAACATATTCTGTTTCTTCATAATCAAAACCAGGAGCAGGTTTAGGAACTGCCTTAAGAACCTTCCTTGTATAGAACTCCATTGACAGTCTTGGTTTAAGTGCCATCTTATCTATATATATTTTATAAATTATAAAGATTTCGGGTTTTTAAGCAAAAAATTTTCCAAAAAAGACAAAATTTAAATAGTTATTTGGAATATTATTCCATTATGGACGAAAAAGATGAAAAAATTATCAAAATACTAAAGGAAAACGCCAAGCTTTCGACGCACGAAATCTCAAAGCAGACATTAATTCCGATAACAACTGTCCATAACAGGATAAAAAAGCTTGAGAAAGAAGGGTTCATCAAAGGCTATACCCTTAATCTGGACTACCAAAAAATAGGAAAGCCGCTGGCAGCATACACCTTGATATCTCTTGATTATAAGTGCCTTAAGGAGGCAAAGGTAAGCCAGGAGCAGTTTGCAAAAAAGCTCAGGTCTTATGAGGAGGTTGAGGAAGCGTGCATGGTCACAGGCGCTTTTGACATGATACTCAAGATTAGGGCAAAAGACATTGTTTCTCTTGACAAGTTCATAACAGGTGTTTTAAGGGGGCAGAAAGGGATAGGGACAACACAAACTCTTATGGTTCTTCATGAGCTTTAGCTCTTTCCCAGACAATATTTCCCTGTTTTTTAACAACCCTTATCCTGTGCATAGGAATATCCACTTCTTCTAAATCCCTTTCAAGAACCATGAAGTTTCCCTCTATTCTTTTTATTTCTGTGAACTTTATCTCAACAATCTTCTTTGAAATCCTGTCCTCATAGCCGATAACATAATCCTCAGGATTTTCGTTCTCATCCCATTTGATTTTGTTGATTAAGTCAGCTATGTATTGCATTATATCACCATCCCAGTCAAACTTAAATATAATCTTTTCCCCTGTCCCTCCTCAAAATCGTTAATATTAAATATGACTTCTCTAAACAAAGCACGGAAATGACAAATGGGTGAGGTGAAATTATGTCTGAACTGCTAACAGGCGAAAGCCTGAAGAAATTAGAAGCTTTGAAAAATCCGCATGTGATGAATATAGTCAAGAAATATATCGGCATTTGCAGGCCTGCAAAAGTCACTGTTGTAACAGATTCTGCTGAGGATATTAATTATGTAAGAGAGCTTGCCCTGAAAAAAGGCGAAGAAAAAAAGCTCGCAATGAAAGGGCATACAGTCCACTTTGACGGCTATTATGACCAGGGAAGGGACAAGGAAGTGACAAAAGTTCTTATGTCAGGCAACCTTTGCCTTAGCAAAGTTATAAACTGCGGAAACAGGGACGAGTGCCTTGAAGAGATTTTTGGATTTATGGAAGGCATAATGGAAGGAAAAGAGATGCTTATAAGATTTTTTTGCCTTGGGCCAACAGGTTCTGTGTTTTCAATCCCTTCACTGCAGATAACAGACTCGGCTTATGTTGCCCACAGCGAAGAATTGCTTTACAGGCAGGGATATGAGCAGTTCAAGAAGCTTAAGGGCTCATCAGACTTTTTTCATTTTGTCCATTCAGCAGGAAGGCTTGATGAAAAAGGAAGCAGCCTTGATGTGGACAAGAAGAGAATTTACATAGACATTGAAGGAGACAGGGTTCTGACAGTCAACAACCAGTATGCAGGCAATAGTGTAGGACTAAAAAAACTTGCACTGAGGCTTGCAATAAAAAAGGCGCATCAGGAAGACTGGCTTTGCGAGCACATGTTCATAATGGGCGTTCATCCTGAAGGTAAAAAAAGAGTTACATATTTCACAGGAGCGTTCCCTTCTGCCTGCGGGAAAACATCAACAGCAATGATTCCTGGGCAGACAATTATAGGCGATGACATTGCCTACATAAGAGTCAGCCACGGCGGAAGGGCAAAAGCAGTCAATGTTGAGAGGGGCATATTCGGAATAATCCAGGATGTTAATCCTATTGACGACCCCCTGATTTACAAAACCCTCACAACAGAAAGGGAGGTAATATTCTCCAATGTTCTTGTAAAGGACAAAATCCCTTACTGGCTTGGGATGGGCAAAGAAATTCCTAAGGAAGGATTCAACTTTTCTGGAGAATGGAAAGAAGGGAAAAAAGGCCCTGACGGAAAAGAAGTTCCTCCTGCGCACAAAAACGCAAGGTATACTATAAAAATCAGCGAGCTTGAGAACGCAGACCCTCATCTGGAAGACCCTAAGGGAGTGCCTGTCCAGGGAATTATTTACGGAGGAAGGGACTCAGACACAAGCGTTCCTGTATGCCAGGCTCTTAGCTGGCATCATGGTGTTTTTTTGGGAGCCTGCCTTGAGTCTGAAACAACAGCAGCAACAATAGGGCAGGAAGGAATCAGGGTTCATAACCCAATGGCAAATATAGACTTTCTTGTTGTTCCTCTCAGTGTTTACATACAAAACCACATCAAGTTTGGGGAGAAGCTTGACAAACCTCCTCTGGTTTTCACTACAAACTATTTCCTCAAGAAGGACGGCAAATTCATGAATGAGAAGACAGACAAAAAGGTCTGGCTGATGTGGATGGAAGGAAGAGCCCATGAGGAGTTCCACGCAATTGAAACGCCTATAGGATACATCCCGAAATACAAGGACCTTAAGATGCTGTTTAAGCAGATATTTGACAAGGATTACACAGAAGAGGAATACAATGAGCAGTTTATGATAAGGACATCCAAGCTTATCGAAAGGTTTGAGAGGGTAAGAGGAATATACAATTCAGAGCAGGGGATACCTCATGTATTTATCGAGCACCTTGAACAGCAGGAAAAAAGGCTCAGGCATGCAAAAGAAAGGTTCGGCAAAGAAAACATACTTCCTCATGAATTTGAGGAATGATTTTTATTTTAATTTGACTTCTCCCAAGCACTCAACCCAGTTGTCATCAAAATAATCACGGGCTACTGAGGTCATGTTTATGTACAGCCCCAAATAGAAGTCCTGCATCTCTTCTGAATTCATGTTTCCTGGCAATGGAGAAGAGTCTGAATGCACTTCAACTATCATCATTCCTTTCTTTTTATCATTTCCTATAAAATCAGTCCTGCACTGCGCATGCATATCGCCATTAACTTTTCCTAAATAGAAAACACACTGTAAATCCTCCATTCCAGGGGCATTGTTAACGAATTTCTCAGCTATAGCTGGCTCCCCGGCAACTACCCTTTCAAGACCTTCAGGAAATTCCACAGCTTTTCCTGAGGTTGTTTGGTAAACTCCCATTCCAATAACAAAAAATTGCTTGCTTATAAAACTTAGGGGTTTTAATACAGGAAAGAATCAGGCTGGTGCCTGTCGCTGACTTCTCCGGCAGCTTTAGCAAGCATCATTTTCTTTACTTCTTCAGGCTTTGTTGTATGCCCAAGAACCCATCCTAATTTTACATAAGCTGTTTCAGGAAGCATGTCCTCGGCAAAAATGCATTTCAACTTTATTGAAAGATTCCTAAGAGCAGAATAAACCAGGGGATGAACCCTTCCGTATAATGTCTGGGTTGCAATCACAACAGGAATATTCTTTTTCATTGCTTTTTCTATATTAGGGTAGATATACTGCGGAACATGCCCCAGCGCTGTTGCAGCCAAAACAATCCCTTTATACCCTCTGTTGACAAAAAAGTCAATTACTTCCCCGTCTATGCCGGGGAATATTTGTATCAAAGCGGTTTTTTCCTCAAACTTGTCATCAACTGTTGTTTTTCCTTTTCCTTTTTTCCTGTAATTTTTATTCAAAACCTCAATCTTTCCGTTAGGATAAACCTTTGCCAAAGGCAGTTCATTAATCGGCCTGAAAGCATCCCTTCTTGAGGTGTGCATCTTCCTTACTTTGGTTCCCCTATTCAGCAAGCAGTAATCATCATTTGTTGTTCCGTGCAGGCAGGTTACAACTTCAGCAATGTCTGACTTTGCAGCTGCTGTTGCAGCGCAAATTAAATTCATGAATGCATCAGAGCTTCCCCTGTCAATGCTTCTTTGGGAGGCTGTTATGACAACAGGCTTGTTTAAATCCTTTAAGAAAAATCCCAAAGCTGCTGCTGCAATATGCAAAGTGTCTGTTCCCATTGTAACAACAACTCCGTCAGCTTCTTTCAGCTCTTCTGCAACTGCCTTTGCAATAACTTTCCAGTCTTTTGGGGCAAAGTCCTCGCTCATCATTGACATGACTTTTTTTGCTTTAAGGTTTGCAGCTTTCGCAATCTCAGGCATCATCTGCACAAAATCCTCTGCAGTGTAGTCTGCCTTTACACCGCCTGTCCTGTAGTCTATTTTTGAGGAGATTGTCCCTCCTGTTGAAAGGACAGAAACATTTGGAAGCTTCTTGTCAAACGAAATCTTTGGCTTCTTGGCTTCTTTAGGCTTGTACTCTTCCAGAACTTCAATCTTCTTGATTTTCTTGTCTTTGACGCCAATATTATATCCGTTGCCAAGCTTTACAACAGTGATTCCCTCTTCAAGAATCTCAGGCCTTGGCATAAGAATTCCCTCAAACTCTTCCTCTTCTGTAACAACCCTTACTTTGTCGCCTGGTTTTGCATTCATTTTAGCTATTTGATGTCCTCAGCTTTTATTATGTGCCATCCAAACCTTGTTTTTACAGGTTTTGAAATATCTCCTTTCTTCAGCGAGAAAGCAGCGCCCTCAAACTCTTTTACCATCATTCCCCTTCCGAACCATCCTAAATCCCCTCCTTTCTTGCCAGAAGGGCATAATGATTTTTCTTTTGCAACATCCTCAAATAATTTTCCCCTGCTAAGGTCAAACTGGATTACCCTAGCTTCATCCTCTGTTTTCACAAGTATATGCTTTGCATGAACCTTGCTTGCCATGGAATCTGCTTAATACTAATTTATTATAAACTTTTCTATCAAATAGAATTATATGTGATCAGCCGAAATAAGCAGGCTTGTCCTCTCTCATTTCCTTTGCCCTTGCTGCTGTGAACTGGTCTTTCAAATCCTTGTATTCCTTTTCAATATCTTTTGTTGCAGAAGGCCTTACAACACCGAGAGCAGCCTCAAAATCCTTCATTGTAACGACTGATGCCTTGATGTCTTTTCTCAGGGCAAGCATTGCAGCCTCCCTGCACACAGCCTCAATATCAGCTCCGACATACCCTTCAGTCTTTGCAGCAAGCTCCTCAACTTTTACATTTTTGAGAGGCATTCCTTTCGTATGAAGCCTGAATATTTCCTCCCTTGTTTTCAAATCAGGAACAGGGGCAAGTATAATCCTGTCAAACCTTCCTGGCCTCAGCAATGCTGTGTCAATCATATCAGGCCTGTTTGTGGTTGCAATTACAACAACCTCATTTAGCTCCTCCAGCCCGTCCATTTCAGTAAGAAGCTGGTTGACAACAGTCTCTGTCACATGGCTTCCTGTCTGCATTCCCCTTCTGGGGGCCATGCTGTCAATCTCATCAAAGCAGATTATTGTAGGCGCTGTCTGCCTTGCTTTCTTGAAGACTTCCCTTACCGCCTTCTCGCTTTCGCCGACCCACTTCGAAAGCAGCTCAGGGCCTTTTACAAGTATGAAGTTTGCTTCAGATTCAGTTGCAATAGCTTTTGCAAGCAGCGTCTTTCCTGTTCCAGGAGCTCCGTAAAGAAGGATTCCCTTGGGAGGCTTGACTCCCATCCTGCTGAAAGCCTGCGGGTTTTTCAAAGGCCACTCAACAGCCTCTTTCAGTTCCTGTTTGACTTCCTCAAGCCCGCCTATGCTTGTCCATTTCACGTTAGGGACTTCAACAAGCACTTCCCTGAGCGCAGAAGGCCTTACAACCCTCAAAGCTTCCCTGAAATCCTCCTGTGTTACATACAGCTTTTCAAGTATTTCCTCAGGCAGGCTTTCATTTTCTGTCTTTTTTGCAAATCTTAAGTCAGGCAGCACTCTTCTCAGGACAACCATTGCAGCCTCTCTTGCAAGCGCTGAAAGGTCTGCTCCAACAAACCCGTAAGTTATGTTTGAAAGCTCGTTCAGGTTGACAATCTTCGGGTCTCTCTTTAATTTGTCAAGATACTCCTTTATTTTCTTTGAGTCAATCTTGTCAAACAATTCTGTCTTTTCAGGGCTCTGCTGCAGATACCTGCTTATCCTTTCCTCAACAGTCTTTCCTTTTGCATTTGATTTCAAAAGCTCATAGACAGCTTTTTTGTATTTTTCAGGAACATCCTTCATCTCATTCAGCGCCCTTTCCTCCCTGTAAAGTGCCATGTTTCTTGTATGGATTTTCAAAATATTCAGCCTTCCCTCTTTTCCAGGCACCCCAATCTCAAGCTCCCTGTCGAATCTTCCAGGCCTCCTTAATGCAGGGTCAAGTATGTTCGGGACATTTGTTGCTGCAATGACAACAACCTTTCCTCTTGACTTCAGCCCGTCCATAAGCGCAAGAAGCTGGGCTACAACCCTTCTCTCAACCTCTCCTTTTGTCTCCTCCCTTTTTGTTGCAATAGCATCAATTTCATCAATAAAAACAATTGAAGGAGCGCTTTTCTCAGCTTCTTCAAATATTTTCCTCAGGTTCTCTTCAGACTGGCCGTAGAACTTGCTCATGATTTCAGGGCCATTTATGACAATAAAATGCGAGCCTGTCTCGTTTGCTACAGCTTTTGCCATTAGCGTCTTTCCAGTTCCAGGCGGTCCGTGCAGCAAAACCCCTTTCGGAGGCTCAATGCCGAGCTTCTGGAAAATCTCAGGGTGCTTCAAAGGAATCTCAACCATTTCCCTTATCTTCCTTATTTCCTCATCCAGCCCGCCTATATCTTCATAAGCGACTTCAGGAACTCCTGCCTCTTCTTTTATCTCAACTGCCTCAGGATTGAACACAATCTGGGTTTCATCCGTGATTATGACCGGCGCTTTTGGTGTTGTTTCTGCAATTACAAACTTTATGTCAGCAAAGCCAAAGCCTGCTCCTGCGCTGACATCCATGTCCTCAAGCATGCTGAATATCTCGTCAAAAGGGCTTCCGCTCATTGCAGACCTTCTTTTCTGCGAGCCGCCTATAGAAACAATATCCCCCTTCAGCACAGCTCTCCCAAGAAGACCCCTTTTGAATACATAAGGAGAAGCCTTTATCATGACTCCTTTTGTCGCAGGCGCGATTATAACCTTGCCTGCCTCTTTTACTTCAGACTTGCTTATTTTTACCTGCTCTCCGATAGATGTTTTTGCATTCCTTCTTGTAAGCCCGTCCATTCTTATGATGTTGAGCCCTATATCCCCAGGGTATGCCCTGTCAACAACAGCGACTGTCTTCCTTTCTCCCTCAAGCTCGACAATATCGCCGGGTCTTGCATCTACCTCTTTCATGATTGTAGAGTCAATTCTGACTATGCCTTTATTGACATCATCCTGTATTGCTTCCACAACCTTCAGCTTTATTTCCTTTTTTTGCGCCATTATACCTGCATAAGACGAATAATAAGTAGTTTAAAAAATTTATGGTGATTCAATAAATAAAAAGAAACTGCTTTATTTCTTGACATTAACTTTTGGAAGCTGTATTGGCGGAGGAAGGTTTATTTCCCTGCTCAGGATTAATGCCTCAACATTGCACTTTGTAAGAACATTGTTCAATACAGGAGCCATTACCTCCTTCGGGATATTCTTGCTCTTTTTCCAGCTTTCAGCTATCTCTTTAATTTTGTCAGCTTTTTCAAGGAAAATAAGGTCTCCGTTCAGCACAATCTGGCCTATTTTAGGCTCGTATTTTGCTGTGAACTCAAAACTGAACTTAAGAGCATTCTGTTTTGATGCGCCTATTGCAATGTCAGTAACAACAACATCCTTGATTACAACATTATTTGCGATGCTTACTTTCCCTTTTACAGCGCCTGATTTTTCAACGCTTATTTTTGTGAAATTTGTTGCGATTATAGTCATTAAAATCACCACTCAGGAGGTTTTCTCTGTTGTATATAAAAGTTTCTGTTTTAAATGCAAAACCTTTAAATATGGCTTTCTGTTCCTTTTAAATATGTTTTGCGGAGTAAGAATGCCGATACCATAGGATTTCTGATTTTTGGATATTTACCGCTCTGCTGATTTTTTTGTTTCCCAAAATACAAAACTGTGAGGTTGCTAAAATGCTAAGAAAAAAAAATAATGTTTATCCGTACAATGTTGCAAAACAGATAGACCTGAGCCATCTGGAAGAGGTAAAGGGATATGGCTTTGAGAAAGAGTTTGATTTTTATAAGTTCATAGACTCATATAATACAACCGCGTTCCAGGCAACAAACTTTGGAAGGGCTGTCAGCATAGTAAATGAGATGAGGAAGAAGAAGGCAGCCATATTCCTGAGCTGCACATCAAACATAATGAGCTCTGGCTTAAGGGAATCTGTCAGATTCCTTGTGAAAAACAGGCACATACATTTCATGGTTACATCTGCAGGAGGCATTGAAGAGGATATTGTCAAAAGCCTGAATCCTTTCTACATCGGAGCTTTTGATGTCAAGGGAAAGACACTGTTTGAAAGCGGGGTTGCAAGAATAGGCAACATATTTGTGCCTGTGGACAGGTACACTTATTTTGAGAAGTTCATGCAGGAAGTTTTTGATGAAATCTATGCAGAGCAGAAAAAGATTGGAAGGCCTTTGTGCTCTTCCGAAATAATAAGGATTCTAGGAAAATCAATAAACAATGAGGAAAGCGTTCTTTACTGGGCTTACAAAAACAATATTCCTGTGGTATGCCCTGCAATCATGGACGGCTCATTCGGAGACCTTGTTTATTTTTTCAAAAGAAACCATCCTGATTTTGCGATAGACGTAACCCAGGACACAAACATCATACTCAAGCAGGTGCAGGAAGCAGAATATTCTGCGATCATTGCCCTTGGAGGGGGTGTTTCAAAGCATTATGTGCTTAATGCAAACATTTTCCGGGACGGAGTTGACTATGCAGTCTATATAACCACTGCAGAATCATTTGACGGCTCTGACTCTGGAGGAAACACTGAAGAGGCAATAACCTGGGCAAAAATAAAGCCAGAAGCAATGCATGTCAAGGTGACTGCAGACGCAACACTGGTTTTTCCGCTGCTTGTTGCTGCAACGTTTGCAAGGGAAACATTTAAAAATAAAGCCTGAGCTTTTAGATTTACTTCTTTACGAGGTGAATCTATGGCACATTTAACATCCAAAAGTTATTTTAACCTGCAAAAAAGGCTTGACAGGGCTGCGCAAGGCGCACCTCCTTCTGAAACTCTTTTCAAAATTCTTGAAATTTTATTCACAGAAAAAGAAGCTGAGCTTGCTTCTGTGCTTCCATTGAATTTTTTTACTGCAAAGGATGCTGCAAAGATTTGGAAAAAACCGGAAAAAGAGTCAAAAAAGATTCTTGACAAGCTGGCTGACAAGGGAATCTTGATGGATATTAGAAACGGAAGGACACAGGCTTATTTCCTTGCTCCGACAATGGCTGGATTTTTTGAGTTTTCATTGATGAGAACAGACGGAAAGTTCAACAGGAAAGTTTTGTCTGAATTATTCTACCAATACCTGAATGTAGAAGAGGATTTTGTAAGAAAATTGTTTATTCAAGACCCTTCTTTGGGCAGGGTTTTTGTCCAGGAAAAATCTGTCCAGCCAAAGCACGAATCAATTGTGCTTGATTATGAAAGAGCGACAAAAGTAATTGAAAACGCAAGCTGCATAACTGTCGGGACATGCTACTGCAGGCACAAAATGGAGCATATGGGCAAAGCGTGTGATATGCCCCAGGAAGTCTGCCTGACATTTAACAAGATTGCTGAGAGTCTTGCAAGGCACAAGATTGCCAAAAAAATAACCAAAAAAAAGGCAATGAAAATTCTTGATAAATGTGTTAGCCTTGGACTGGTTCAATTTGGTGATAATGTCCAGGAGGGGGTTAACTTTATCTGCAACTGCTGCGGATGCTGCTGCGAAGCCCTGCTTGCATACAAAAGATTCGGGTATAGGGCAGACATAAGCACAAACTTTGTTTCAAAACATAGCGACCAGCATTGCATCGGTTGCGGTGTCTGCGCAGAAAAATGTCCTGTTAATGCAATAGAAATGGTTGAGCACAACGGCAAAAAATTTGCTCGTGTTATCCCAAGTAGGTGCATCGGCTGCGGTGTATGCGTAAGGTTCTGCCCTACAAAAAGTAGGGTTTTGGAAAAAAAGAAAAAAAGGAGATTTGTCCCAAAAGATAGTTTTGAAAGAATACTTCTTGAGGCAATTGACTCAGGAAAAGTCCAGAATTACCTGTTTGATAATCCAGATCTTTTGACTCATTCTATATTAAGAAAGTTCATAGGAACAATATTATCCCTTAAGCCTGCAAAAAAGATGGCAGCGATTAGGCAGATAAGGTCAAGGTTCATGAATGCGATGATGAAAACTCCGTATTACATGACTTTTGAAAAGCTTTTTATGGAAGGCAAAAAGAATTATGACTATTCCCATCCAGAATTGAAAAATAATAAATAGTATTAGTTTTCTCTTAAGCTTATGATACTAGTTGATGTTCACTGCCATCTGGACCATGCAAAATTCAAGGGAAACCTTGACATGGTAATTGAAAATGCGAGAAAAGCAGGAGTCAAGGCAATAATAACTTCAGGAGTCAACCTGAAAACAAACAAAATAATCCTTGATATTGCAGAAAAATATAATGATATTGTCAAGCCTTCTTTCGGGCTTTATCCTATAGATGCATTGGCAGCAGAGCTTGAAGGGGATGAAACTGCAGGCTTTGCAAGGGATGTGGAAGAGACAAAAGTTGAGGATGTTCTTGAATTTATAAAGAAAAACAAGGACAAGTGCGTTGCAATAGGCGAATGCGGGCTGGATTATCACTGGATTAAGGACAAGCAGGAAGAGATGAAAGATGTTTTCCAGAAAGTGATTGAGCTGGTTGAGAAACTCAAAAAGCCAATCATAGTCCACACAAGAAAAGCAGAGCTTGACTGCGTTGAGATGCTTGAATCTTCATCAATAAGCCCGAAAAAAATACTTCTTCATTGCTTTGGGGGAAACAAGAAGCTGATACAGAGGGCTGCAGGCAACGGATGGAACTTTTCAATTCCTCCTGTCATTGTAAGGCTTCAGCATTTCCAGATGATGGCTGAACTGGTTAATATCTCCCAGCTATTGACAGAAACAGACGCGCCATACCTCAGCCCTTATCCTGGCAAAATAAACGAGCCTGCTTTTGTGGCTGAAACAATAAAAAAAATAGCTGAAATAAAGAAAATTACAGAAGAGGACACAGCAAACAACATCTACATGAACTATAAAAGGCTTTTTGAGTAAAGTTTTTATAGTCTGTTTCTCAGAATTAGTTAGATGAAACTCACAATAGACACAAAAGAGGATTCAAAAGAGGAGATAAGAAAAGCAATAAGAATGCTTTCTGCTATTGTTGAAGACTCAGAAATCTACACAAACAGGCCTGAAAAGGTTCATTACCCCAACATATTTGAGAGCAGTTCAGAACCTTCAGAGCCTGAAGCAGCAAAATCCGAGCCTGTCTCAGGAGGGCTTTTTGGAATGTTCGGAAATACTTCATCATCACCTGCAGCTGAATCCGGGAAAGAAAAGGAGGAGACTGAAAAAAAGCCGCAGATACAGATAATTGACTATTGAAAATGGAAGATGCAAAAATAAAAAAAGAGGTAGAGGAAATAGAGAATAAGATAGGAGTTCTTTATGACAAGATTTATGAGAAGAGGCCAAGCCATTTCGGAAAAAGGGATATTGTAAATGCGGTTTTTGCATCTCTTACATTCGGGCTTATCTTCCTGTTCAAGGGCTCGCTTATCGATATAAGCCTTAACCTGAAGGAAATTCATCTAATTTTGATAGTAGCGGTTACTGCTGTCATCCTGACTCTTGAGATTTATTTTGTAGGCTTTACAAGAATAGGGCCAACTGAAAGAGGAAAAAGGCGTTTTGGCCAGTTTTGGGCGAAAAGATTTTTTACGTTCTATGGAGTATCCCTCCTTATTCCGCTATGCCTTGTTTACCTCTATGACATCAACAATATAGTTGCAGGCGGATTTGACATACTTAAGATTGTAATAGCAGTTTCAATGCCGTGCACAATCGGCGCAGCAATTCCAGGCCTGCTGAAACAATACTAAAATGGAAAAATTTGAATTTCTTGAACACACAGCAGATGCAAAATTCAGGGCATACGGAAAAAGCTTTGAGCAGGCTTTTGCTAATGCAGCTTATGCAATGGTCAGCCTTATGTATGATTCTGAAATGATTGCAGCGCTTAAGATAGAGAAGATAGAAGTGCACGGAAAAGACATGGAACAGCTTCTCTATGCTTTTCTGGAGGAGATTCTTTTTTTGCAGGACTCAAAGCAGTTTGTTGCGCATGAATTTGTCAGGCCTGTAAAAATAACAGGGACAACCGGAAAAAAGCTGAAGCTTTCTGCCGAAATCATCGGCGACAGGATAAAGAAAGAATATTCAGTCAGGCCTGTTGTTAAGGCAGTGACGTACAACGAGATGAAAATAAGCGAAAAGCCGGTGTATGTGCAGGTTGTTGTTGACATTTAGTCAAAAACTATTTAAAGTAACTAAGCAATCTTTCTGGATATGGAGCTTAAGAAGATAAATGAATTTACATGGCAGATTCCAAAGCAGGGCGGCATGAAAGTCCCTGCAGTGGTATATGCTTCTGAAAAGCTTCTTAGCCAGATAAAGCAGGACAAGACGCTGGAACAGCTGAAAAATGTTGCCTGCCTGAAAGGGATACAGAAGCAGGCATATGTAATGCCTGATGCGCATCAGGGCTACGGCTTTCCCATAGGGGGTGTTGCAGCATTTGACATTGATGAGGGAATAATCTCCCCAGGCGGTGTCGGCTATGACATCAACTGCGGCGTAAGGCTGATGAAAACAGGCATGAATGTGAATGATTTCCAGGCAAAAAAGAGCGAGCTCCTGAACGAGATTTTCAAGAGGGTTCCTGCAGGCGTAGGCAAAGGCGGCTTGACAAAAGTCTCAAAAGATGTTTTGCTTGAAGTTTTGAAAAAAGGCGCGCACTGGGCTGTTGCAAACGGCTACGGAAAAAAGCAGGATTTGGAAAGGATTGAGGAAAACGGGATGATGAAGGATGCAGACCCTTCAAAAGTTTCTGACAGGGCTATTGCAAGGGGCATGCCCCAGCTTGGGACATTGGGGGCAGGAAACCATTTTGTGGAAATCCAGAAAGTTGACAAGATTTTTGACAAAGAGACTGCGAAAACATTCGGGATAACAAAAGAAGGGCAGGTAACTGTCATGGTTCACACAGGAAGCAGGGGCTTGGGGCATCAGGTTGCTTCTGATTACATACAGAAGATGGAGAACAAGTACGGATTTGAGAATCTTCCTGACAGGGAGCTGATTAACGCCCCTATCAATTCAGACTTGGGGCAGGATTACTACAAGGCAATGTGCGCAGCAATTAACTTTGCTTTTGCAAACAGGCAGATGATTATGCACTGGACAAGGGAGGCTTTCAAGGAAGTTTTCGGAAGCGACGAGGGAGTTGACCTTGTTTACGGAGTCTGCCATAATATCGCCAAGTTTGAGAAGCACAAGATTGACGGAAAGCAGAAAAAAGTGTGCATACACAGGAAAGGAGCCACAAGAAGCTTTGGTCCTGGAAGGGAGGAGATTCCTGAATTTTACAGGAAAGTCGGGCAGCCTGTTTTAATACCAGGAAGCATGGGAACAGCATCTTATGTTTTGGTCGGCACTACAAAAGCTGAAGAGATCTCTTTCGGAAGCACAGCGCACGGAGCAGGAAGAGTCATGTCAAGGCACGAGGCTTTGAGGACAAAAAGAGGAGAACAGGTTGTAAAGGAGCTTGCTGCAAAAGGAATAGAAGTAAAGGGCGCTTCATGGAAGGGAATTGCAGAGGAAATGCCTGAAGCTTACAAGGACATAGACGAAGTTGTGAGGGTTTCTGACGGAGTTGGAATAGGAAAAGCTGTAGCAAGGCTTGTTCCTTTAGAAGTCATGAAGGGTTAGCGTCTGCCATCTTTTTTCTGGTACAGATATGCTAAAGACCATACTATAAAATAACTTGCTACTGCCAAAACAGAGGCAACTATAACAACACCTAATAAAAATCTTGATGAAAAACTATAAAATTGCTCAAAGCGGTTGGGTGTATATTCAACTATAGCCGCGTTTCCAAGAAGAAAGTCGCCTATCTTAAAACTTAGCCCGTATGTAAAAGGGGTTATAAGGGGGTTCCAGAACAATATTCCTCCAAACAAGGATAATTTATTTACTTTAGTGTATAAAAGCGAGACTAGCAATCCGAGAAGGATATTAACCCCCGGAGTCGGCAGGTTTGAAATAAATGTGCCAATAGCAAATCCCAAAGCTATAGAATGGGGCGATTTCTTTATCTTTATTACCTCAGTAAAATGTTTTTTTATTCTTTTTTTCCAGCTTGCCACTTTAAGACATGTTCTAATAAGAAGGGTATATAAAAATTTCTTAATTCTGCTTTTCCCTAAGAGCTAAAAAAGAAATATCCCGCAACTTTCGGCGGTTGTCTTAAATCTCAAATACTTTTCCTTTCTTTCCGACATTGACTACTTTTGTTTTGCCTATCTTTTCCTCAATGCCTTCAGCTTCGTGGACATGTGAGCAGAGCATTATGTCAGGCTGGAAGCTGTCTATCGCTTTTCTTATGCTCTTGCTTCCCGGAAAAAAATCAGTGAATTTCTCCATCTTTGTGCCGGAAGGGTGGACATGAGTAACCATAACTATTTTTTCCATATCCTTGACATCATCATGCCCTTTTTTCAGCAAATCATAGATTTCCTTTTCACTCATCTGGTTTATTCCAAGATTAACGCCGCTTGCGCCGAACAATCCGACATCCCCTATCTTTACAGAATATCCGTGAAGGTTTGTCAGCCCGTAGAACTTCGCAAGGAAATCAACTGTGGCAACGCTTTCATGGTTGCCTGGAACCAAAAGAACTTTTTTGTGCCTTTTTACAAAAGGCCCCATGAGGTTTTCTGTGCTTGACTCAAAATGGGTTATGTCCCCGCATATAACTACCAAATCCACTTTTTCCTTCTCAGCCCTTTCAGCAAGCCTCTCGGCAAGCCTGCTGTCTCCGTGTATATCTCCAGCTGCAAGTATCTTCATTTTACAGAAAATAGGATTAGGCTATTTAAAAAGGTTTGGGGTTTATCTCTTCTTGATTGTGACCTTTCCCTGGTCAAGATGGACAAGCTGTGAAGGCCTTCCGCGCTTTTCCCCTTCATATATGATAAAATCAACACTCTCTTTTATGATTGGGTTTAAATCATCCAGTGTTGTCATAAAATCCTGGTCTACTTTGTTTGCAGAAGTTGTAACAATAGGCTTACCCAGCGCTGAAGCAACATGGCTGAACCAGTGGTCAGGTATCCTCACTCCAATGGTATCAACACCAAAATTAGTGTGTTCTGAAACAGCTTTTTTGTTCTTCAGCTTCATTATCAGTGTGTACGGTCCTGGGAGCTTTTCAATCCATTCTTTGGCTTCCTTTGTAACAACGCAGTTTTTTGTTATCCATTCTTTGGATGGGGCTATTACTGAGAAAGGCTTTTTGAATCTTGATTTTATGTCCCTTATCCTTTTTACAGCTGTGTCATTAGTTGCGTCGCATCCCAATCCGTAGATAGTGTCTGTTGGATGTATGAAAACAGCTCCGCGCTCGATTATTTCCTCGCCTAGTTTTCCAGCCTGTATCTTTGTTTCTTCTTTGGTTAATACTCTCATCTTAAACCCTCTATAGCCGGAGAATTTCCGACGCTTTTTAAAGGTTTTGGTTAAGTTTTATATAAAAAACATTTTCGGTTTTTTATATTATCAAAATTCTGACTAATTTTGAGTTATATAAAAAAAATTTGTTAAGAAAAAGCTCCCCTTCCGTTAGGAAGGGGGGAGGTGTTTGCGGGCTTTATCTAGAATTCAGTTTTATAGCTAAGGATAATCATACCCACCTGTCGCTGAACTGATAGTCAAAGCTGTCAGCAGCAAGTGTTTTTTTTGTAAGGTCCCTGATTTGCTTGTTGAATATTTCTTTTATTGTTGATGTTGTAAGATCGACCATGTTTAATCACCTCATTTTTTGTTTGAGGTTATCTGAACTTGTTCAGATTTACCTCGTTTTGAAAAAATTGGGCAGGGGTTTGGTTTCAAGAAGGTTCCCTGCCGAAACCTAAAAACCAATATACTATACAGAATAAAACTCCTTTAAATACCTCACAACACCATGTCCAGTGTCCAGTGAAGAAATGAAATGGATAGACAGATTTATTTGGCGTGTCCAGTGAGCTCAGAACTCAGTCAGCTTTTTCTCTTTTTCAACACTGACTATTGTTGTTGTGCCGTCTTTTCCGCCTGTTATTTTTTCTGTGGAAATAAACCTGTTCTCAGAAAGCTTTGAAATCCTTCTCTGGAAAGTCTTGTATGTTGATGTTCCTCCTTTCTCCTGGTAAACTTTGAACAGGTCGCCAATCTTTTTCCCGCTGTTCTCTTTTACAATTGAGAGTATGCTCTGCGATTCATCATCAAGCTCATCCTTGTCCTTGACAGTGAACTCAGGAAGCTTTTGGATTGCTGATTTTGCGTGCGCAAGCATAATCTTTCTCATCTCATTGTCCTCAGCTATCATGCCTGCAGCCCTCATCAAATACAAACCGCATCTTATGTCCTTGATATCAGCTGTTTTTTCAGCAACAAGGTCAAATGCATCCTTTTCCCAGACTCCGGAAACAAAAGAAAGCTTCATCCTCTCTTTCAGTATTCCTGCTGTTTCGTCCCTGTTGTACTGGGGAAATTCAAGAATCTCAGGCAGAAGCCTTGACCTTATCCTTTCGTCAAGCTCGTCAAGCTTCTCCCTGTAGTTTGTTATCAATAAAACCGTTTTTTTGTAAATCTCCTCAAGAATCGAATAAAGGAAATCAAAATCCTCAACCTTGTCAATCTCGTCAAATGCGAAAACAACAGCTTTTTTGTTCAGCCTTTCCTTTACAATCCTGAAGAGCTCTTCTGTCTTCTTGTTTTGGGTGAATTTGTATCCGACAAGCCCGCACATTTCCACAACTATCTTGTAAGTCGTGTTTTTCTGCCAGCAGTTGATATAGACAGGAACAACATCATCAGAATGCTCTTCCAAGTCCCTGAGAACCCATTTTATTGCAGCTGTCTTTCCTATGCCTGGGGCGCCGAAAATAAACAAGTTCTTTCCGTTCCTTCCCTGCAAAAGCGGCTTGATGCAGCCTGCTATGTAATGCTGCTGGTTTTCCCTGTAAGGCAGAAGCTTTGGGACAAACTCAAAATCAAGAGCATCAAGATTTTTGAATAAGCTTTCCCCCTCCTTAAGCATGCCGTCAAAAATATTGCCCATAGCCCTGCAGAATTAATTATTCTATATATACTTTTTGATTAAAATAAAGAAAGGTTTTCAGAATCGAAGCCTTGTTCCGCAGTTTGGGCAGAAGTAAAAGTCAGGCGAGATTACAGCCCTGCATCTCGGGCAGGTGAACTGCTGCGTCCTCATCTCTGCTGCCTGCTTTACTGCCTTTTTTCCCTTGTTTCCGAGAATAAATGAAACAAGCATCTTGAAAATTCCTACAACTAAAAATAATAATCCAATGTAAAGAAATATGTTCATTGACTCCCCAATCCTGTAAGAGACAGCGAACATCACTCCGCCGACAATTATCCACAAATACCAGGGTATTTTTGCCATCTTATTTTTTTGTTATTTTTTTCTGCCCGCCCATGTAAGGCTGGAGCAGTTTTGGGATTGTTATTGAACTGTCCTCATTCTGGTAGTTTTCAAGTATTGAAATCATAAGCCTCGGCAGCGCAAGCCCAGAGCCGTTCAGCGTGTGGACAAACACGTTTCCCTGCTGCGTTCTCATTCTTGTGTTCATTCTTCTTGCCTGGAAATCTGTGCAGTTTGAGCATGATGAAACTTCCAGATACCTGTCGTCTGCAGGAGCATAGCATTCAATGTCATATGTCTTTGCAGAAGCAAAGCCTGCATCCTGCGTTGCAAGCACCAGAACCCTATAAGGGATCTCAAGCAGCTCAAGCAGCTTCTCAGCTCTTGACCTCATATCCTCCAGCGCTTCCCATGACTTTTCAGGATGCACAATCATGACCATCTCAACTTTTTCAAACTCATGCAGCCTGAAAATCCCCCTTGTTTCAGCGCCGTGCCTTCCTGCCTCTGTCCTGTAGCATTGCGTGAATGCAGTGTAAAGCTTCGGCAGTTCTGAAGTGTTGAGTATCTCATCAGCATGAAGGTTTGTTACAGGAACCTCTGCTGTTGGTATAAGGTACAATCCTTCCCTTGTCCTGTACAAATCCTCCTCAAACTTAGGCAGGTTGCCTGTTCCTGTCATTGTTTTTGCATTGACAATCTGAGGGGGGTTGATTTCTGTAAACCCATGCTTGTTGTGGAAATCAAGCATGAACTGGACCAAAGCTCTCTGAAGCCTTGCACCGTCTCCTTTAAGAACATAAAATCCAGAGCCTGCAAGCTTTGCAGCCCTTTCCATGTCAATTATCCCAAGCTCTTCCCCTATCTGCCAGTGCGGCTTTACCTTGAATCCTGTTTTTTTCTTTTTTCCCCATTTTTTTATTTCCTTATTTTTTGATTCATCTCCGGCAGGAACAGATTCATGCATTATGTTGGGGATCCTCAGAATCATGTCTTTTATCTGGCTTAAGACTGCGTTCATCTCTTCCTCAGTCTTGGAAATCTTTTCAGGAATCTTCTTTGCTTCCTTTACTTTTTTCTTTATGTCTTTCCCTTCTTTCTTAAGCTGGTTTATCTCCTGCGCAGTCTTGTTCCTTTCGCTTCTCAGGCTGTCTGCACTGGCTTTCAGCTTTCTAAAATCTTCATCAAGCTTCAGAATCTGCTTTATATCAATATCATACCCCCTGTCTTTGCAGGACTTCTGCACAAGCTTCGGTTTTTCCCTTATCAGCTTTATGTCAAGCATATGAACACCTTTTTGATTATCCTATTAAAACTTTTTTATTTTTTGAACTGGGAGATTTGCTTTTGCTCTTCTGATGCAACTTTTCCTGCAAAAATCCATTCGTCATTCCATTCTTTTTTTATTTTTCCGCCTTCCATGTTAATAGAGGGAAGATAGTTATGGTGAAGCCTTATCGCCTTGCTTATATTGACTGCTATGACCTCTTTGATAGCTTCCTCCCCGAAATGCTCCTTGAAAAACTGGATAATTTTGCCGTTGAACAGCTCCATCAACTCAGATTCAGTCCTTGCAGCAACAACAACTGCCAGCGTTAGATGCCCGTCCTTTTCCCCAAGGAATGAATATTCAATATGCTGCGCAAAAAATCCT
The DNA here is from genome assembly GCA_016932755.1 of Candidatus Woesearchaeota archaeon. Classification (GTDB taxonomy): domain Archaea; phylum Nanobdellota; class Nanobdellia; order Woesearchaeales; family JAGWAF01; genus JAFGCE01. The sequence continues at coordinate 12,234 of JAFGCE010000057.1, read as the reverse complement.
TTTACCCTGTTTGACTTTTCTATCCTGTTAAGGAAAATCCTTTGCGTAAGCCCAATCTTGAATTTTATTATGTAAAGCTCTTTTGCAAGAAACCCCCCTGCTCCGTCCTCGTCTGTGTTGACAGTCGCAAAATACCTTACAAGCCCTTTTTCCTCAAGCTTTTTCCTTTTCCTGTTTACAGTCATTACAGGGATTTTTGTCTTCTTTGCAATCTGGTTGTCAGAAACCCTTGGGTCTTTAACAAGCTCTTTTATTATTTTTTCCTCATTTTCATCAATTTGTATCATTTTTAATTGATATTTGATATATTTATATCATAAATACAAGGAAATATTTATAAATGTTGTTATCCAAAATACTAATAATTGAACACTAGTATACAAAAATCCACACAAACTAAACTGGTGAAGACATGGAAGCAGTCCTAGAATCCCCAGAAGTCGCTAACAAAGACCATGGATCAGACAAAGATTTAGTAAGCCGGCTTTTTGATGAAATAAAAGACAGAAGGCCTGAACTGCCTAGCCAGCTAAATCAGGGCTACCAAGATGTTCTTAGCAATTTTGACGGCAAAGACCTTTGCCTAATCTGCTATACAAGGGAAGAGGCAAGGCTTGTTAAGGCTGCTGTGCTGTCAAAGCTTAAGTGGAACCTAAGCGCAGAGAGAGGCTACACTTCCTGGAATGAAACTGCAATAGTTTGGGAACATGAGAGATACGCTGACAATCTGGCATCTTTGCTGCATGTCTATGAAATTGCCGGCAACAGGATGAGGAATGTGGGAATGGAAGAAAGAAGGAGATTCTGTGATAATTATTTCTTTTACATAGACTGGCTTGGGAAGATGGCTGGATGCTACAGTAACGATCCTCCTGATATAAGGGTTCTGCAGAAGATAGGTGCTTACCCGCTGCCATTAGATACATCACTGCCTGACACAAACGCTGCCTGAAAATCTATTTGGCAACCAGCCTTATCTTCTCCCCAGAATTCACAGCATCAACAAGGACATTTGCCATCTTGTTTGTTTTCTTTATCTTGATGACAGCTTTCTTGCCTGCCTTTGCTGTGACAAGGTAATCATCGCCGACAAAAATATCAAAATTCGTGTTTGCGTATTTTTCATCAACAAACAGCTGAATATTCTTTTTTCCTATTTTGGTTCCAAACTCAACAGACTCCCCTGTATTTTTCTCAGGACCCAAAGGCCTGACATCTATTCCAATCCCAATCCTTTTCTCAATCTGCTCTATGTTTGAGCCCTGCTTTCCGATTATCCTTGAAATCATGCTTTCAGGAACATAAGCAATGCACTTGTTGTCTGAAACAACCTCAATCTTTGCCTCAGGAGAGTATCTTCTGAACTCATTTTCAATTGCTTTTGCAGCAAGAGCCTGCGAAGGAGTCTGCGCCCTGGATGTCACAGGAACAACAACAGTCTCCTCGCCGTATGTGTAAATCTCGTATTCAAGCTTTCCTGTCTCAAAATCAGTGATAACAACAACAGGCCTTGCAAGGTCTGCTTCTGTCATGCCTGAAGGAACTTTTACAACCATCTTAAGCGACAGAACCTTGTTCACAGTTCCGTTCTTGATAAAAATAACAGTGTCAATTATATGGGGAATAACACCCAGCTCAACCCTTCCGATAAATCTCTGGATTGCGTCAACAGCAGCTGTTGCATGGATAACCCCAACCATTCCGACTCCTGCAAGCCTCATGTCTGAAAACAAGCCAAAATCCTCTGTGTTCCTCATCTCGTCATAGACAGTGTAGTCAGGCCTGCTCAGCAGAAGTATATCATGTATCTCCTCAATTGAGCCTCTTCTTATAGCATATTGTGTTATCTGCGGCCCAAGCTGCAAATCCCTTGGCGCCTCAACTGTCTTGACAACCTTTTTTTTCCCTGCGTAAAATAAGGCCAGTGCCTGTGAAAATGTGGTTTTGCCCATTCCAGGGGAGCCTGCAATCAGCATTCCCTCAGCCTGCTCAATCCTTGCGCTTAATTTTTCGCTCAGCTTATACTCCTCAAGATTAAGAGTCTTGACAGGCCTCACTGCGGTTATCTCCCATCCGTCTGAAAAAGGAGGCCTTGTTATGACAATCCTGTAAACACCGAGCTGGATTATTGTGCTTCCTTCCCTTTCAATCTCAATAAACCCGTCCTTGCTGAGCCTTGTTTCCTCGATTATCTCTTTTGAAATCTCCTTTATCTGCTTCTGGGTCATCTTTTTCTTGTCCAGCTCAACAAAATCCCATTTTCCAGGAGCTCCTTTTTTTGCGTAAGGAGCAAGGTCTTCCCTCAGGTGGACAGACATTGTTGCCTTGTCAAAATACTTCTCAAGGCTCAAAGGGCCTTTTTTCTCTGAGAAAACAATAATTACAGGAATGCCTTTTGCTTCTGCAACTTTTGCCTGCACCTTGTCCCCTGTAATCAGCGTGGCTCCCTGCTCCCATGCCATCTGCCTTATCACAGCGTCAATCTCCCCGCTCCTGCTGTATTTTATCTCATGGGAAGTCGGCCTGTTTCCTGTGAATGAAATCTTGAAATTATTCTTTTCAGCAAGTTCTTTTATTTTCTTTATCTCATCAAGTCCGATGAATCCTGTTGCCCTGCCCATGTTTGCCTGGTGCTCAAGCTCTGCAAAAGCAGCTTCATGGATTATGATTTCATCTGCCTTGATTTCATTTTTCTCAATCTTTTCCGACACAACACCCTCAATTATGACTGAAGTGTCAGGAACAAGCTTTTCTATTGTTTTGTCCCCCATACTAAAAAACAAGTTCCTTTCTTGTTTATAAATTTACCTAAAAAAGGTTGACAATAAAGAACACGATTCCCTTGGCTATTGTTGCAGCCCTCTGCACAAGGCTCAGGTTTGCCAGCTCTATCTCGAAATGCTCTTCTTCAGAATAGCTCTTTCCATACTTGTCCTCATAATAGGCAGTTATTGAAAAATCGTTTTTCCCTGCCTTCAGCGAGCTTGCAGGAAACTCAAAAACAAAATTCTTTGTCTCGCCCATTTCTTCAAACTCCCATTCCTGCCTGATTCTGCTGCTGCCTACACTGATTTTTGCATTGTAAAGGATTGAGTATGACTCTTTTGATATTGTGAACTCAACAGCAGATTCATCGCTGTATTCAACCTGCTGCTGAAAATTCAGCCCTTCGATTTTTGCTTTTGGATTGTCAAGAACAACAAAAGGAACATACACAGATGCTGAAACATCCTGGTTTTTGGCTGTTATTGACGTGCCTCTTTCTCCTGGCATCTCTTCTGCAATATCAAACACAGCCTCCTCTTTTTGCGCTATTGTAATCTGGGGTATTCTTTTGCAGTCCGTGCCGTAGCAGACCTGAATGTTTTCAAGAGCAGTATTCCCCTTATTCTCCAAAACGCATCTGATTGAGTTGTCTTCGTAATAATAAAACTCCCCTTTTTCTGCCGCGCACTCAATACTCAGGTCTTTTGAATACTCTTTTTCCTCTGCCCCTCCCACAATTGCCACAAGCTCTTCAATCTCTTCCTGGGAATACACTGTTTCCCTGTATTCTGCCCTGAACTCGGTCTCGCCAGATGTGTTTCTCTGGTTGTAGGCAATCAGGGGGAATGTGTAAACATATTCCTTGCCAAGGCTTGGGCTCACCTTTAAAACCCAGAAAATTTTTTTTGTTTCTCCAGGCCTTAAAATTATGTGCTGGGTGCTGCTTCCTGCTACTTCCACTTCTTTCGGCGCTGAGACAGAGATATCTGTAGTGACATAATAATCCCTTAAATTCCTGATGTCAGCCTCAAAAAGGTTGTATGAGCCGAAGCCGGTTTTCCTTTTGTGGGCTTTTGCTGTTATCTCAACAGTATCAAGTATTTTCCCGCCTGTTTCTGTTATTGATGTCTTGAGATTGAACTTGCTTCCTTTTGCCTCAAAATTAAGCCCCCTCCACTCAATCTTCCCTGAGGGCCTGTCAGGGTCAATGCTTTCAAGCAGCTTGATATGGCTTGGGTCAATCCAGCCAAGCTCTCCGTAAGTAACATCAAAAGGAACCCATCCATAGCCGGGAAGATAGACTTCGGCCCAGCCGTGGGGCCCCCATTTTTCTGCAAACTGGGGGTCATTGGTGTAGGAAATTCCTGAAATAAATCTTGCAGGTATTCCCAGAGAACGGCACATTGCCATAAAAAGGTTTGTCAGCTCATCGCAGACTCCCTGCCTGTTAGCCAGCACCCATGAGGCTTTTTGCGAAGCCTCTGCTGTTACAGTATTGAGGTCATACTTGATGTTCTCCTCAACCCATTCGGCAATGTTGTGGATGACTATAAACAGGTCATCCTCGCCTTCTGCCAGCTGGTTTGCCAGCTTCACAATCTCGCTGCTTCCTGAATCCACTTTTTCAGTGGGGTTTTTGTATTCAGCAACATCTGCAGGGATATCGTCTGTTATCGGAAAACTTATTTTTTCATACACCTTTTCAAACTTGTTTTCAACTTTTACAGATGATTTTACAGAATATTCAAGCCGGTCTTCCGCAGGGCTTTGCCAGCTGAAAATAAACTTTTCTTCTGCAGGCGCTGCCTCAGGCTCTGTTTCAATCTCAAGGACAGACTGCCTCTTGTCAGTCTGGGGGAAGAAGTAAAGCTCAGCATTTACATAGTCAATTCTTGAGCCGGGCTGCCTTATTATATCTATTGACGATGAGATTTCTGAATCCAGTAGGAGGTAGGTCCTGTCATATATCTCATTATCCTGGGCTGCTGCAGGAAAAGCTAAAATCAGGACAAATAATACTACCGCCAGCTCTTTTTTCATTTTTATTTATTTTTGGTTGCTGTATTTAAATATATTTCTGATACATCATCTTTAAATATGGATTTGCTTATTCAATTGGATTCATGGAAAAAACATCATGCAATGAGAAAGTCTGCAAAAGGTGCGGGTGGTGCTGTACAAACCTCGGAAAGGAAATAGACTTGACTGAGGATGAGGAGCTTAAGCTTAAGAAGCATATTTTCAACAAAGTAGGGGTTGTTTACATAAGGACATTAAGAAAATTTTATCTTGCATTAAGCCCTGAAGAGGCAAGAGTGCTGAAAAACGAGGCAAAAAAGCTCGGCATAAATCTTGAAGTACTCCCCAACAAGCTGATTTATGACAAGGACAACAATAAGGTAATAGTCTATGATTATTACTTGAACCATGATTCCTGCCCGTTCTACAAAAAAAATTTATGCACTGTATATGAAAAAAGGCCTGCAAGCTGCAGGCAGTTTCCAAGCACAAAAAGGAGCTACATGAAGGAAGTTGAGAAGTTCATAAAAAAGAGAAAGATAAACCTGCTTAACACATACTACGACGAAACTGTCGAGAAATGCAGAGAATTCTTGAAAAAATCAAACGCCACCGCTGGGATTTGAACCCAGATATCCCGAAGGAAACAGGATTAGCAATCCTGCGCAATACCAGGTTATGCGACGGTGGCAATATCCTGTATGATATCCGCACTTGTTTTTAAAAGTTTCTGAAAAAAGAAGGCAGTTTCCTAATCACCACAACATTTTTAAATGAACTTCTTATCCTTTGGATTATACAGCGAGGTAGGGCAGCCAGGAGTGCCCGGAGGGCTCATAACCCTCAGGTCGGTGGTTCAAATCCACCCCTCGCTATTTTTTCTTTATGGGCTTGAGCGCAGCGAAACCCATTTCGCTCCCAGTTGGCGAAAGAACTGATTTATACCCACCCATTGCTATTATTATATTATTATTTATTCATATCCCCTTGGTTTCTGAGAACTAACCTTTAATTTGTGCTCAATCTCGTGCTCGATATTCTTGAAAGCCTTGTGCATGGTTCTTGCAAGGTCCCAGTCAGATGCCTTGTCAGCTTCAATAATATGTGTCGGAGCAATAACCCTCACATTGACTGAATATTTTTTCTTGGCTCCTTCTTTTTGGTATGTTTTTACCTGGACTGCAAGCGATGTAAGATTCTTGAGGCTTCTCTTTATCTTTCCGTAATATTCTGTAGAAAGCATGTTTACAGTTGCCTGCTCTTCATCGCTCAAGTCCTTTACTCCGATAAACTGGATTACCTCTTCTTTCATGGGAAACATTCTTTTGTTTAAATTTATATAGTTTTCTATTATTGCCGGAAAAATGCCCCATACAAGCATAAAGCTTTTATATTAAACTGGCGACTTTAATAAAAAGAGGCAAAATGCCAAGGAGAACGCTAATATTAATTGTACTTATTCTTTTGCTAGCTCCTTCTGCAGCAGCATTTACCAAAATTACAGGATTTGTTCCTGGGAAGTTCAATGAAAAGCGCCTGAACCTGAATCTTGTGCTGGACAAAAGCCAGATGCAGACATTTGACCTTGCCCTGCCTGAAGGCTCAGAGCTGATTTCTGTCAAGCTTTGCGGAAAGGTCATAGGCCCTGGAAGGGCAATGGCTGTTATGGACTACAACGGCACAGGGCTTGAAATATTCAGCTATAACGAAAGAAAAGACGGCATTGCAGAGACAATAACAGACATGTTTGCAGATGTTGAAAATGCGCTTACAGGCAGCGCTGTTCTGGACACAGGAAGCACAAACAATACAGGCGAGATAAGTTTCACAAGCGAATGCATAGACACATGCTATCTTAAAATAGATGACATGGACAAGATAGACATATTTTTCCTTGTAGACGAGGGCACAACAGTTGAGATAGAGCATCTTGAGTACCATTATGTCCCTCTTTCTGAAAGGGGGCCATCCTGGATTTCCATGTTTTTTTCAAAAATCTTAAATATCTTCAGATAAATAATAATTCTATGGTCATGATAGCCGGTGTTGAGGAGGCAGGAAGAGGTCCTGTAATCGGACCTATGGTGATGTGCGGGGTTCTTGTTGATGAAAAGGACGAAATTAAACTAAAGAGCATCGGCGCAAAAGACTCCAAGCTGCTGACTCCCCGCACAAGGGAAATACTGTTTGACCAGATTAAGGCAATGGTCAAGAAGTACGAGGTTGTCATAATTTCAGCTCAGGAAATTGACGATGCATTAAGAGACCCGAACTCAAACCTGAACAAGCTTGAGGCAAAAACTTCTGCAAAGATTTTAAACAAGCTGAAGCCTGACAAGGCTTTGCTGGACTGCCCAAGCAACAACACTTCTGCTTATGCTGCCGAGATAAGGAAAAATCTCGAAAACAAAAAGCTTAAGCTGGTTGCAGAGCACAAGGCTGATGTCAAGTACACTGTTGTTGCAGCATCATCCATAATAGCCAAGGTTACAAGGGACAGGGAAATTGAGAAAATAAAGGAAAGCATAGGGATTGACTTCGGCTCAGGCTATCCTTCTGATGAGAAAACCCAGCTTTTTTTGAAGAAAAACTGGAGCAGGTTTCCTGAGATATTCAGGCAGACATGGGCTTCATACAAGAACGTTGCAAAGGCAAAAGAGCAGAAACAGCTTGGAGAGTTCTGATTTGTTGATTTTAGTGGTGAAAACAGCCCAAACCCAACCGCATAATTTAAATATCAAATGATTCTACATCAAATAGAATAAAAGTGACGAAGATAAACAAAATAGTGATGAACGGATTCAAGTCCTTTGGAAAAAGGACAGAAATTCTCTTTGGAGATGAGTTTAATGTAATCCTCGGTCCGAACGGCTCAGGCAAATCCAATGTCCTTGACGCTCTCTGCTTTGTTCTTGGGAAAGGCTCTGCAAAGGGGCTTAGGGCTGAAAAAAGCTCAAACTTAATCTACAACGGCGGAAAGCTGAAAAAGCCTGCAAAAGACGGGGAGGTAAGCATTTACTTTGACAACGGCACAAAAATCTTCCCAACAGAAGAGCCTGTTGTGAAAATCTCAAGAATAGTCAGGAGCAACGGCCAGAGCAAGTACAAAATCAACAACAAGACAAGGACAAAACAGCAGATTCTTGATTTGCTGTCCCTCGCTAAAATTGACCCTGATGGATACAATATTATCCTGCAGGGAGATATCATAAGGTTTGTTGAGATGCCGACTGTTGAGAAAAGGCAGATAGTTGAGGAGATAGCAGGAATCTCGGTTTATGAGGAAAAGAAGCAGAAAGCGCTGAAGGAGCTTGAAAAGGTTGATGAAAAGCTGACAGAAGCAGAGATTGTTTTGAAAGAAAGGCAGGCTTATCTCAAGGAGCTGAAAAAGGAAAGGGACCAGGCCCTGAAATACAAAAACCTGAACGACCAGATAAAGCAGAACAAGGCATCATACCTCAAAAGGCAGATTGACAAGAGAGAGGAAGTCTCAGGCAAGCTGCAGGAAAAGCTTGACAAGAAAAAGGCAAAGCTTGACAAGTTCAACGCCCAAATAAGGAAGCTTAAGGACGGAATTTCTGCAAGAAAGGAAGAGATAAAAAGAATCTCAAAAGAAGCAGAGGAAAGGGGCGAAGTTGAGCAGGTTACTTTGCAGAAGGAGCTTGAAAAGCTGAGGGTTGAGATTGCCACATCAAAAACAAGGGTGGGAAACTGCAACAACGAGGTTGCAAGGATAAACCAGAGAAGGGAGCAGCTCCAGAAAAACCTTGATGAAATAAAGGAAAAGATAGATTCCCTGAACAAGCAGAAGGGCGAGCTTGAGCAGAGAAAGGGAGTTATTGAGGAGCAGAGAAAAAAGATTGAGAAAAGCATCGGTGATTTCAAGAAAAAGCACAATATGGATGACCAGGAAGACATCAGCAAGGAGATTGATGATTTAGACAAGAAGGCAGAGGAAAAGCAGGAAAAAGTCCACAAGCTGAGGGAAGAGCAGCAGGACCTTCTCAGGGAAAAAGACAGGCTTGAGATGCAGGTCCAGATGATGGACGAAAGGATAACCAAAGTCCTTGAGATTGAAAAGGAGCACAAGGAAGACCTTGGAAAGCTGAAGCAGAAAAAGACAGAATTCAAGAAAGCTACAGTTGAACTAAACGAGCTTCTGAATGCTGACAGCGAAAATGCTGCGAAAATAGCTGATTTGAGAAAAGAGCTTGTCAAGCTGACAGAAGACCTTGCAAGGCTTGAGGCAAGGAATATTGTCGCCAAGGAAAAGGTAGCTGAAAACATAGCAATAAAGAAGATTCTTGAAAACAAGGCAAAGTTCGGCGCTCCTGTTTACGGCACTGTTGCAGACCTGGGGGAAGTCAAGTCCAAATATGCAACAGCGCTTGGCATTGCGGCAGGAAGAAAAATAAACAGCATTGTTGTTGAGAATGACGCTGTCGCTGCAAAATGCATCAAATACCTGAAGGAAAACAAGTTTGGCGTTGCTTCATTCCTTCCGTTGAACAAGATAAAGTCCGAGGAATCTCCGGCCTCAAAAAAGATTAAGTCAACAGACGGGGTTCATGGCTTTGCTATTGAGCTTGTTGATTTCGAGCCAAAGTTCAAAAACGTATTCAAGTATGTTTTCGGGGAAACTGTTGTTGTTGACAGCATTGAGGTGGCAAGAAGGATAGGCATCGGCTCGGCAAAAATGGTTACTATTGACGGAGATGTAGCTGAGCAGAGCGGAGCGATGATTGGTGGGTACAGGCAGAAAAAAGCAGGCTCAGGCTTCAAGGAAAAGGAAATTTCAGGAAACATAAAAGATGTTAATGAAAAGGCAGATTCAGTCAAGGCTTCGCTTTCAAAGCTTGAAAGGGAGAAGGCGGCAAACGAGGAAGAAATAACAAAGATGAGGGAGTTCAAGGCAGGCATTGAGGGCGAGATAATAAAATCCGAGAGGAGCCTTCACCTTGAATCCGGCGACCTTGAGGCTTCAAAGGCAATAAAGGAGAAGTCAAAGGAAAAGATTGAGGAGACTTCAAAAAAGATTGATGAAGCCCTAAACAAGATTTCTGAAATGAACAGGGAGCTTGCAGACCTGAAAATCAGGAAGCAGCAGCTTAAGGAAAAAGTAAGCGCGCTGAGAAAGCCGACTCTTGTAGCCGAGCTGAACTCATTTGATGAAAAGAGAAGGCAGCTTACTGAGGAGCTTTTCAGGATTGATTCTGAATCAAAGAACATAGACATGCAGGTAAATGAGATTCTCGGCAGGGACATGGACAACACTTCAAAGATTCTGAAGGATATTGACAAGGAAGAGGATGCTTTCAAGTCTGAAACAAAAGACCTTAATGAGATTATCAGGCAGAGGGAGTCTATCCTGAAGCAGATGGAGGAAAAGCAGAAAGAGTTCCAGACAAAATTCAAGGGCTTGTTTGACACAATCAACAAGCTGAACGAGGCTAACTCTGCTGATGAAAACGAGCTTTACAAGCAGGAGGATTCAAGCAGGAAAGAAGAGCTTGAGATGAACACAGTCTCACTGGAAAGGGCAAAGGTCCGGGCTGAGCTGGCAGGTATTAACGAGGAGTTTGCGCAGTATGAGGGTGTTGAGCTTGACATGAAAAAGCCCGAGGAGCAGCTGAAAAAGGAGATAAGCGACTTTGAAAAAATGAGGGAAAATATCGGCTCTGTCAATATGAGGGCTTTGGAAATCTACGAGTCTGTTGAAAAGGAATACAACTCCCTGCTGAAGAAAAAGGACAGCCTTGGAAAGGAAAAGGATGATGTCCTTAACCTCATAGGGGAGATAGACAGCAAGAAAAAAGACCTTTTCATGAACACATATAATGTTATAGCGCAGAACTTCCAGACAATCTTCTCGTCACTGTCAACTAAAGGAGAGGCGCATCTTACTCTTGAGAATCCTGAGAATCCTTTTGAAGGCGGGCTTAATGTCAATGTCAGGCTGACAGGAAACAAGTTCCTTGACATAAGAAGCCTTTCAGGAGGGGAAAAAACCCTGACAGCCCTCGCATTCATCTTTGCAATACAGGAGCACGAGCCTGCGTCATTCTACATACTTGACGAGGTTGACGCTGCGCTTGACAAGCACAACAGCGAGAAGCTTGCAAAACTCATAAGGAAATACACAGAAAACGCCCAGTACATCGTGATTTCCCACAACGACGCGCTGATTTCAGAAGCAGACAACCTTTACGGAGTCTCAATGAACGAGCATTCGCTTTCTAATGTAGTCAGCCTAAAGATTTAGATTTCTCCCAGCTTTCAGCAGGACCTTTTTTGAGAATAAATACAGGATTCTGGTTGGGCTCTTTTATTTTTTGCAGTTCAATATACTTTTTCCTGTCCCTTTTCCTCAGCTTTTGCTTCAGATGCCCAAATTCAAGCTTCAGCTGACCTCTGTTCAGGCTTATTTTCCTTTTGGACAGCTTGCCTATTTTGTTCCTGTCAAATTTATAGCATCTTTTTTCAGCTTCTTTCCATATCTCATTCAAATAAGAATTAATAACCCCTATAGGCTGCCCCCTGAATCTCTGGAGCTGGGGATGTCTTCTGTATCCTTTTGTCTTTCCCTGAAGAACTTTTTTTGCAAGAAGCCCTTCCCTCCAAAGCGCGACAAGCCCTTTGCAGTCAAGATATTTCGGGTGCAGGCTCCACAGCCTCATTTAGAAACCCCGCCAAGCACTTTTTCAAGCTCTTCCACTGTCTTTTCCCAGCTGAATTTCTGGACAATTGTCTTTCTTGCCTCCTCCCCAAGCTTCAGCCTCAGCTTTTCGCTTTTCAGGAGCATGTTTATTTTCTGGGCAAGTATCCCTGAATTCTTTTTCGGGAAAAAAAGCCCGTTTTCATTGTCCTTGACATAATGCTTGACATATCCAACAGGCGTTACAACGACAGCCAGCCCGCAGGACATTGCCTCAAGCGTGGATATTGATGTTGTTTCAGTAAGCGACGGCAGAACATAGATATCCATTGCCTGCAGATAAGGCACAACATTGTCTTTTGAGCCTGCAAGAATAATGTTTTTATCCTCCAGAAGCGCCTTTTCAGTTTCTTTCAGCCCGCTGCCGACTATCAGCAGCTTTATGTCTGTCCTTATCTTGCTCAGCTTTGAGAACGCGTTGTACAATGTCGGAAGGTCTTTTTCCCTTCCAATCCTCCCGCAGAACCCGATTACATTGTATCTTGGGTTTATTTTTACAAGCTTTTTTGCCTTTTTTTTGTCAATAGGAGGTATGAACTTTGCAACATCAGCCCCAAGATGGACAACCTTTGTCTGCGTCTTTATCCTGTTTTCTTTCAATATTCTTCCGACATCAGATGATGGTATTAGCAGAAGCTGGCATCTTTTGTAGCAGTACCTTGCAAAAGCCCCGCTTGCCTTATGCACAAACCTCTTGAAATACTTCACAGCTTTTGAGAAAAGCTCCCATTCTA
>JAFGCE010000056.1 GCA_016932755.1 Candidatus Woesearchaeota archaeon | reverse complement strand
CAAATTCCTATATAAGCACAAATTATTTAAATGGCATATAAATCCAGAATAATGATTTATGCCTCCATAGCTTAGTAGGTAGAGCGTGGGACTGTTAATCCCAAGGTCACCAGTTCGAGTCTGGTTGGAGGCGTTTTAAAGCGGCCCCGTAGCTTAGCCTGGCTGGAGCGTACGACTGATAATCGTAAGGTCCCGAGTTCAAATCTCGGCGGGGCCACCATTTTATTCTGAAAAAACCACAATATATTTAAAATACACAAGCAACTTTGCTGATAACAGCATATGCCATCCGACAGGCAAATTCGAGTTTGGAAGCTCTCTTCGGGGAGTGATGCATTGAGAACCAAGATTCTCATCGACCAGGCAAGGATTCTGAGATTGGATGGCTGATTTTCTTCTAAAATGCAGAAAACAGAAATAAAGCAGGAAACCGGAGATTCTGTTATAGATATCGCGCTTGACACAATAGGCAGGGAGAAGCAGGCGCTTGTTTTTGTAAATACAAAAAGGTCTGCTGAAAAGCAGGCTGAGGAAATTTCAAAGAAATTAAAATCAACAAAGGAGCTTGAGGAGATTTCAGAGAAGATACTCAATGTTCTTGCCCGCCCCACACAGCAGTGCGAAAGGCTGGCAAGGTGCGTAAAGAAAGGCGTTGCTTTCCACCACGCAGGCTTGACCCAGAAGCAGAGGGAGATTATTGAAAATTCCTTCAGGGAGGGAACAGTAAAAATAATTTGCTGCACACCGACACTGGCTGCAGGAGTTGACCTTCCTGCATTCCGGGCTTTGATTAAGGACCTGAAGAGATACGGCGGAAAATTCGGGATGAGCTATATCCCTGTCCTTGAATACCTGCAGATGGCTGGCAGGGCAGGAAGGCCCAGGTTTGACAAATACGGCGAGGCAATAATCATCGCCAAAACAGAGCCGGAAAAAAATGAGATTCACGAAAGGTATATTCTTGGCGAGCCTGAAGACATATTCTCAAAGCTTGCTGTTGAGCCTGTGCTCAGGAGCTCGCTGCTAAGCCTGATTGCAACAGAGTTTGTAGGCTCAAGAGAGGAAATAATGGGTTTTTTTGGGAGAACATTCTGGGCTTACCAGTTCAGGGACATGGCTGAGCTTGAGGAAAAAATAAACAGGATGCTCCGCCTGCTGGAGGACTGGGAATTCATCAAAAGCAGTTCAGGAGGAAATGATTTTGTGTCAGCAGACAAGATGGATGAAGACAGCTTCAAGGCAACAATGCTTGGAAAAAGGGTTTCACAGCTTTACATAGACCCGCTGACAGCAAGAAAGATTATCCTCGCACTGCAGAAGGCTGCTTCGCTTAAGGTGCTTAAGACATTTTCATTTTTGCAGGTTATTTCAGCAACACTTGAGATGAGGCCCAGGCTTAGTGTACGGGTAAAAGAATTTGAATTAATTCAGGAAAAGTCTGCAGAATATGAAGCCTATTTGCTTGAGAACGAGCCTTCTGTCTATGAGCCTGAATACGAGGATTATCTTGAGTCAATAAAGACAGCCCTGATGTTCAATGACTGGGCTGAGGAAAAAACAGAGGAGGATTTGCTTGAGGAATACAACATAAGGCCTGGCGAGATAAGGGTTAAGCTCGGCATTGGAGACTGGCTTCTTTACTGCTCTGAGGAGATTGCAAGAATACTTAATTTCAAGGATCTGATTAAGGAGATAAGAAAGGCAAGGTTCAGGCTGAAATATGGAGTTAAAGAGGAGCTTCTGCCTTTGCTTAAGCTTGAGAATGTCGGAAGAGTCAGGGCAAGGGCTTTATTCAGGAACAGGATAAAGACAATTGGGGATGTAAGGAAAGCGCAGCTTGCCGAGCTTTCAAAGATTCTCGGCCCGAAAGTTGCTGTAAAAGTCAAGGAGCAGCTTGGCGAAAAAGTAAACAGGGAAGAAATTGAGATTCCAAAAGGAAGAAGGAAGGGGCAGCTGAGCCTTGAAAAATTCTAGCTCATCGTGAGGCTTTATGCCTCACTTATGGTTTTGGAATTCTAATACTTTTCTAAAGGATTAGGGAGAAAAGGGCAGCTGAGCTTGGAAAAATTCTGACGCTTTTTCTTTTTTATTCTTTATTTTTTTATCACTGATTCGGACAAGAAAAATATATAAAGTGGACAAGTACATCCAAAAACTATGGCTAAAAATATTATCTGGACGCCAGCAACAACTTTCAGCGAATTCTCACTTTTGCCTGACAGCCTGACAACAGAAGGATGCACTATTGACAAGATAATCCTGGAAACTAACCTTGCAGGCATCAAGGCAAAAATACCTCTTTTTAGCGCTGCAATGATGTCTGTCACAGGATACGAGATGGTCTTATCCTTAGGAAGAAGAGGGGGCGTTGGGGTTTTGCCTAACAAGCTGCCGGTTGAAGAGCAGGCAGGGATTGTAAAAAAAGCAAAGAGCTGTGAAATGGAATTTGTTGAAGACCCTATAATCGCTTATGATTCTGAAACAATAAGGGCAGTTGTTGAAAAATTAGAGCAGCACGGGCACTCTACAATTCCTGTTGTTGATAAATACAGAAAATTCCTGGGAATGTTCACGCAGGAAAGATACTGGAACATGGGAAAAGGGCTGGATGAGCTGGTAACTTCTGTAATGATACCCTTCAATAAAGGAACAAGCCAGATAGGATACAGTGAAAATCCTAATCTAACAGTCGGTGAAGTAAAGAAAATATTCCGTGATAATGACAAAAAATATCTTGTCGTTATTGACAGCCTGGGAAGGCTTGTAAAGCTTGCATTCAAGCAGGATATTGAAGACATAAAAGTAGGGGCTGCAATATCAACGCATAAAGGATGGCAGGACAGGGTTGCAGCAAACATAGAAGCTGGTGTCAACCTGATAGTTATTGACACATCAGATGGGTATAATGAGTTTGCAGGAAACCTGATAAGAGACTACAAATCAAATTCTGCGTTTGAAGGCGTCCCTATCTGCGGAGGGAATGTAGTAACCTATGACGGAGCAATGTACTTAATGGAAGCAGGAGCTGACATAGTTAAATTAGGCATGTCTTCAGGCTCTATATGCACCACAAAAAGGGAAAAAGCAGTAGGAAGGGCTCCGATGGCTGCTTTGGTAGACTGCGATAATGCAAGAAAGGCTTTCTTAAAAAAAACAGGAAGGTATGTTCCTCTTGTTTGGGATGGAGGGGCTGCCTCAGCTGCTGATTTCATAATTGCCTTGACTATAGCGGATGCTGTCATGGCTGGAGGATACTTTAATCATTTCTATGAGGCTGCAGGAGAGAAATACGATGCTAAAGGAAAACAAACACAGGATGAAACAAAAATGGCTTTTGTAGCGACATGGGGGGAAGGTTCGGAAAGAGCCAGGAATTATGAAAGATACAGCCAAAGCAGAAGAACATTCTTCACAGAAGGGGAAGAAGGAAGAACAGAATACTGGGGAAGGCTAAAGCCAATTCTTGAAAAAGACTTAAACAAAATAAAAGCTGCGTTAAGCAATGCTGGGTCCAGAAATCTTGATGAATTCAGGGAAAAAGCAGTCATTGAATTAATGTCTCCAGCATCTCAGGGGATAGTAGGGGACATTCATAACATGCAGTTATACAAGCACTAAAAAGTTCAATCTTAAAGAGGTAATGCAAAATGACCAGAACAGCTTTGATAGGGACTCATTGGGGCGATGAGGGAAAAGGCTCATGCGTTGTGAGAGTAATAAAGAATTCTCCTGAAAAAGTGAGCGCAGTCTACAGATGGCAGGGCGGGCGCAATACAGGGCATGAGGTTTTCATGGACGGCAACAGGTATGACTTTCATCTTACCCCCAGCGGACTATGCGTTCCGGGAACATACAATATTGACGGAAGCGGAATGTTTCTTGATGCTGCAAGGCTTGTTGAGGAAATAAAAAGCCTGAGGGAAAAAGGGCTGGAGATAACCCCTGATAATCTTGGCATTGACGCAAGAGCACATATAACATTTGACTTTCACAGGGAGCTTGACGGATTTGACGAAGAAAAAAGGGAGGCAGGGAAGAAAATAGGAAGCACAAAAAGCGGAATAACTCCTACTGCAGTGAGCAAGATGGCAAGAGTCGGCATGCGGTTTGTTGAGTTCCTCAATGAAGCGCATTTTGAGGATTTCATAAGCGATATGCGAAGAAATGCAAATAAAGTAATGGGTGTTGATGTATCCGCAAAAGAGATGTTTGAGAGATACAGGGAGTCAAGGGATTTCCTAAGGGGATTCCTTATTGATGAAGTTGCCTATATGACTGCCCACAAGCATGACAATATTGTTTTTGAGGGGGCGCAAGCTACGATGCTTGATGTTGACTTTGGGACATACCCTTTTATCAGCGCATCAAATGCCTCAAGAAAGGGTCTTCCGTTCAATGCAGACAGGGCTTATGGGATTGTAAAGGCATATACAACAAGAGTCGGAGAAGGACCTTTCCCAACAAGATATGAAGCGGAAAAAGAGAGTGAAGTAAGGGAGAAAGGCAGCGAGTTCGGAGTTACAACTGGAAGGGCTAGGGGATGCGGCAGGCTTGATGCTGTTGTCTTGAGATATTCTATCATGGTTAATGAGCTTGACGGACTTTTTATCACAAAAGGAGATATACTTAATGGAGAGGAAAAGCTGAAGATAGGCGTTGCCTATCATGTAGACGGCAAAAGATTCGAGACTCTTGAAGGGGTCCTGCATGACAGGTCTGTCCTTGAAAGAGTGCAGGTGGAGTATGAAGAAATACCGGGCTGGGACAAAATGACATCTTCTGAAGGAAGCCTTACTCCAAACGCACAGGCTTATGTAAAAAGGATTGAAGAACTTGTCGGATGCCCTGTGGTAATGGTTTCCTACGGCAAAGATGTAAATGACTGCCGATTCTTTGACAATCCAATGAAGAAATAAAAGAATAAAAAATAAAAATTTATTCTATCTCGTAGACAACGCTTACATATGCGCTGACTTCAACATCCTGAGGCGAAATGACTGTCGGAGCCCCTCCGGCTTTCTCATCCATTGACATTTCAGCCATCGGCGCGTAATACCTGTAAGGGGAATATGAAACCCCTGATTCAGATATGGTTACTATATTACCAAGCGTTACGCCGAGCGATGAAGAGATTGACTGAGCCTTCTGCTTTGCCATTGCTGAGCCTTCCTTAAGTGCTTCATCATAAGTCTTGTCCCTAAGCTCATCTGAAAGCTGGAAGTTGATGTTCTGGAGCCCGTTTGCTCCTGCTTCAACTGCAGCGTCAACAAGCTCTCCTGTTGAGCCAACATCTTTTGTTGTTATCTTCAGCACATGTGTAAGGCTGTATCCGTAAATCTCGCTTTCCCCTGTTATCCTGTTGTAGTTTGTTTTGGGATACATATAATATGACGATGTCTCCATGTCATCATCCTTCACTCCCTGCCTTATCAGCGCATTTCTCACAGATTCAGCCTTGTCTGCATTGTCCTGTTGTGCTTTTTCAGCAGTGTCTGCCTCTGTGATAATGTTCACATATATTTCTGCCTCGTCAGGCTCTACAGTCACCAGTCCTGTGCCTGAAACAGAGATTGTGTTTCTCAGCTCCCCGGGCACTGAGCTTATGTTCACATCAGGCGCTTTTGTGTTCAGTGCAAGGATTATGATTGCAATGACAAGCCCTAATGGAACCAGAAAATATGTTTTATGATTTTTGTCCATCATTTTGTACACCTCCAAAAGTGCGATAATGCTTCTTTGTTTAATGAGTTTAAAAACCTTGCTTATAACTTCAAAATAGTTTAAAGTCAAGAAACAGTTTTTGCGTTTATCCAAGCCATAATCAGGTTTACCACGAAATCAATCTCATGCTGTTCCAAAGACCTGTATCTTGGAATCCTGTGCCAGTTGAAAAGGCATTTTCTGCAGCATGTTGCTGTTGCGTGCATTGCCTTGAACACAGGGTGCCCGCTCTTAGGAGTCTGGTGACCGTCATCAAGCTCTATTACCGGCTTTGCCAGCCTTTCCTCGACAAATCTTCTGGCATGAGACTGGATAATCTCATTGCCGTACATGTAGCATATGTTCCTCTCCTTTTCATCAAGATGTATGTTTCTCCTGAACCTGCTGGTCTTTAATTTTAAGAAAGGGTCAGAATGCCTCATTATCTGCGTCCACATTGTAATCAGGATAAGAACTGCTGTTGTTTAAATAGCTCACATCAGAATGTCTAGTGTCTAGTGAGCATAGGAAGAAGAAATAAAACAAGCCCTACAAGAACCAAAATTCCCAAAATAATCGTGATTACTATTCTTGTTTTCCTCTCTTTATCGCTAAGCTTTTTCCAGGTTCTCCTGTTTTCTTTCCATTCTTTTTTGTGGGCTAATCCTGCAAACATGAAAACAAGCCCCAGCATCCAAAGAAGGTTGTTTCCCATTGGAAGCCCTATTGCAAACCAGAGAATGCCTATAATAAAAAGATTGTAGTAATCTGTTTTGTAACTGTTTTTCCTCCACAATACAACCAGGGCTATCCCAAATAAAACAAGAAGGCCAAGTATTATCCATAATATCATTTGGCTTGCCATATTTTGCTATTTCATCTTAATCTTTATAAATCTAACTGTAATACCCAATAAAATGGAAAAAGTAATCACATCAGACAAGTCAATGACTTTCAGGAATGAGAAGTATGATGAGTGCTATCATACGAAATCCGGGGCTATTGAGGAGTCTTTTGAGAAGTATGCCAAGCCTTGCAAAGTAAAAGATGGCATGAAAATTCTGGATGTCTGCTTCGGGATTGGCTACAATACATTAGCTGCAATCCATTCTGCTGGTGTAGATGCTGTAGGGCTTGAGAACGATGAGGTTATATTGAATGAAATCCAAAATGTTGAAGTCCCTGAAGAATTAAAAGAGGATTATGAAAAAATAAAAAAAGCTGCGAAAGATAGAGAATACAGGGATGAAAAGGTTTCAATAAAAATAATCCTCGGAGATGCAAGGGAGACAGTTAAACAGCTTGAGGATAATTCATTTGACGCTGTTTTCTTTGACCCTTTTTCGCCGAAAAAATGCCCTGAGCTCTGGGCAGAGGGATTCTTCAAGGATATTGCAAAGAAAATGAAGAGAGGAGCTGTGCTTGCAACATATTCCTGCGCAAGGGTTGCCAGGGACAATTTAAGGAAAGCAGGATTCAGGGTTGAGGACGGCCCGTCAATAGGAAGGCGAAGCCCTTCAACATTGGCGTATATTTAGAAAAGTTTTTTATAGCAGGCAAGCAAATCTTTATTCATGAACAGGGTCATATTTGCAAAACCAGATATTTCTGAATTAAAGAAGGAAGGATATCATTGCGTGGACATGCACTGCCACAGCAGGTATTCTGACGGGCTGTCAAAGCTGCATACAATATACAAGAAATGCAAAAAAATGGGTATAGGTGTTGCTTTAACAGACCATAATGAATCTAAAGGGGCTGTCAAGATGATGAAATACAGGGACATACTTGTAATCCCAGGGATTGAGACAACATCAAAAGAAGGGATTCATACATTGTTTTATTTTTACAATGCAAAAGAACTTGAGGAGTTTTGCAGTAAGACAGTCAAAAAGAGTCTGGGAGGAAACCCGTATTCAGACCTGAAAGCGAGTATTATAGAGCTTGTTGAAGCAGCAGGCAGATACAACTGCAGGATTTGCTCAGCCCACCCTTTTGGTCCCTGGAACACTGGAATCTACAAGTTCTCTGGAAAAAAAGATTACAAAAAGCTGATTAAGAAGATAGATTTTGTTGAAGGGATTAACTCATCCCATCCGCGCGAATCAAACATAAAGGCAGTTAAATGGGGAACCAAGCTTGGGAAAACATTCACAGGAGGAAGCGATGCCCATGCAACCATGTTTATAGGGAAAGTTGTTACAGCGACAACTGGCGGAAAAAATTTCCTTGACAGCATTTCCAAAGAAAGCCTTGTTGTCGGAACAGAAGTCAATAAAGCGCTTCTTGCACTGAGGCATGTTCTTAAATTGAGGATGTTTTCAAAATTCCCAAAGTTTTATATTAAGAAGATTATCAGGGAAGGATTGAAGAAAAAATGAAGCATCTGAACTATTTCAGCGAGAAAGAATCCGGACACATCGAGAATTTCAAGAATGGAAGGACAAAGTGGTTTAACCCTATAGCAAGATTCCTTGCCAAAGCAGGGATTACAGCAGACATTGTCAGCATTATAGGCTTCCTGATGATTTTTGGGTTTGTTTATTTTATTGAGAGAAACCCAATAGCTGCAATAATTTTCATTATACTCCATATTGTGATTGACGGAATTGATGGAACCGTCGCAAGAGTGACAGGAAAAGACGGCAACAGGGGTGCTTTTCTTGACATAATATGCGACCACAGCGGGATATTTGTGGCTACAGCAGGATTGATTTATTACGGGCTTGTTAACGGAGTCATTGGATTGGTTTACATCTATCTTTATACAATAATGATTATTTTCACAATAATAAGAAATGTAATGAAGACAAGCCCAAAGATAGTTTTGAGGACCAAATATTATGTCTATCTGCTGTACGGAGTTTATGCATTCACCAGCCGGAACTACCTCAACGAAGCAATGATTATATTTTCTGCTATAATGATTATTTCTGTATATAACGACTTTTTGGCGATAAGGAAAAAGCTAAAATGAAAATAAGAATTGACATGCATGTCCACCCTAATCTGCCTAAGTCTGAAGAAAAGGCAGTTCTGAAAGCAAATGAATGGTGGAAAGCGCTGAAAAAAAAGAACATACGCTGCATAATTTCTGCAGAGCACAGCTATAAGGATTTCAGGAGAAATTTTGAGATAATGGAGCAAACAGCGCCAAAAGGGTTTGTTGTTTTTCCAGGAGCAGAGCTGATAACCAAAGAGGGTGTGGACATTGTAGCGTTTTACAAGGACATTTCAATCTACAAGGAGAAAAGGATGCTTACTCCTTATCTCATGAGCACAGAAACTATGGTTAGCTATCTTAACAGGAAGAAATACGCTTATTTTATATCCCATCCTTTCACTCTCGGCACTACAAGCATAATCAAAAATCTTGGGATGAAAAAAGCAAGGGAAATCATGAAAAAGTCAAGAAGCGTTGAAGTGCATAATGCTTCTTTTTCAGCAGTTGCCAACCTGCTTGAAAGAACAATGCTTTCAAAGATATTCAGGGGAAAATACGAAAAAATGAGGAAAGTTGAAAGCCTTCCGAAAGAGTTCTGGGAAAAAATAAAGTTCATATCAGGGGGCTCTGATGCGCATGAACCTGAGGACATTGGAAGCTTTCTTGCTGTTGAGGCAAAATCCTTGTCTCCATTGGGTTTGTACAGCGCAATAACAACAAACAAAAAAGACTGTTTCTTTGCAAACAACAAATTTTTAATCTCGTCTGCTTTCCTTTCACTGGCAAATACATTCAGGGAGTGGCTTGCTAAGAAAGCCTACAAACTCGTTCATTAGCCCCCATAGTATAGTCTGGACAGTACGCGGCCTTGCGGAAAAATGCAGAAAGGCTGAAACCGGGGTTCAAATCCTCGTGGGGGCGTCGAGCATTTTTGGTTTAAGAAAGTTTTTTATACTCAACTTCAAAAAAACAAACCATGAAAAAAATAATCACCATCATTGTTCTGTTGGTATTCCTTGCGGGCTGCGGAGGGAATATACTGCCCCAGAAAAGGGAGCCAGTTCCTCCAGAGTGCAACCTGCCTGGAAATGCTAAATGCACAGGATTGAGCTATGCAAAAGAAACAGGATTTTCAGTTGAAATTGAGAACAGCGAATCTTTTAGAATAAACAATGTTGATTTAAAGATTGAGAAATGCTCCCTTAACATGGTAATAGGAAATATCCCTGCAGGAGGCAAGGCATCATTTTCAATTCCATGCTCATTTGAAGAAGACTTATTTGAAAGCAAGCTTATTGTGAGCTACAAGGATGCAGATACAGGAACAGCTTACCTGAGGATAGGAAAAATTGTATACGACAAAGAATACAAAGAAAGCAAATAAAAAAATTAAATAAGGTTTGGAATCTTTTTCTGGACAAGCCATCCGTAAAGGAAAGCGCCTGCTCCTACGCCAATTATGCCTACTATCACTCCAAGAGCTCCTTCTCCAAGCCCAAAGATAAATCCTGTCAGCAGGTTAAGAACAAACATAAACATGGCTGCCTTAATCATAATAGTTCCCTGGATAGGGATCTTTGCCCCAAACTGCCCAAGGAGTATTGCAACTAAAATTCCTAAAACAGCTGCAATAACAACTGTCATAAGAAACCCTATAATGTCAAATCCGCTTACAATGCCAAGAACTGCCTGCACCCCTCCTGATGCTGCTCCTGCTATTCCAGCCCACTGAACAATTGTTCCCATTCCAACAGCTCCTGATGGCGCTGCTTGGGGCATAGGCTGTGCAGGCCTCTGCATTTGCTGCTGAGGGTATTGCTGCTGTGGATACTGCTGCGGATAAGGCTGCTGCATCTGCTGTCCAACAATCAAATATTCAAGCATATGATATTCACCTCTTCTTTTGCTCATAAAATAAGTCTTCTATTTCATTCAAATTATTTATTTCTTCCGGTCTTCTGTCATCCCTGATTCTCAAAAGCCTTGGGAATCTGAGAGCATATCCGCTTCCGTATGTCGGGCTTTTCTGAATCTCCTCATATGTAATCTCAACAACAACCTCGGGCTTTACTTTCACTTCCCTTCCTTTTTCTGACTTAATCAGGGGCTTAAGCATTTCTGTGAGCTGGCTGAAGCTTGCGCCCTCCTCCTCTTTCTCCTTTATTCCTGTCCCAACTTTTCCTACTTCAAGGAAATTCCCTTCATCATCAATGCATGCCAATACAAAACTGCTGAGCCACCCTCCTCTTTTTCCTGTGCCCCATTCTGCCCCCACTATCACTAAATCAAGCTCTTCCATTGTGGGCTTTACTTTCACTCCATAGCCCACCCTGCTTCCCGGCTTGTAGACTGCGTCAAGATTCTTTACCATTACTCCCTCATTTCCTTTTTTCAGGGATTCTTTGTAAAACTTATCAGCCTCTTTCTCGTCAGATGTTATAATCTGCTTTGCAACAACAATCTTCCTTGGAGATTCTTTCACAATCTTCTCAATGATTTTCCTTCTTTCCATGAAATGCTCGCTTACAAGATTTTTTCCTTCAAAAGAGATTATATCAAAAACATTAACCTCAACAGGAAGCTCCTTTGCCATCTTTTCAATATCATACTTCCTCTTGATTCTCTGTGAGATTTCCTGGAAAGGCTTGTATTTGCCTGTTTTCGGGCTGTAGCCCACAGCCTCGCAGTCAAGGATGAACGATTTTCCCCGGACATTGTCTTTTACATATTTGACAATCTCTGGAAACTGCTTTGTGACATTTTCAAGCCTTCTTGTGAATACTTTTATTTCATTCCCTTTCTTGTGAATCTGCATCCTGAATCCGTCATACTTGTACTCAAATGCAGCAGGCTTTCCCACAATTGAGAATGCATCCTCAATGCCTTTTGCCTTCTGGTAAAGCATGACTTTCAGCGGGTTGCCTATCTGAAGAGATATATCATCAAACCCTTTCAGCCCTTTTTTTCTTGCTTTCAGCGCAACAACTGAAAAGTCATTTGAAACATCATAAGCACGCTGGACAGCATTTGCATATTCATTGTATTTTGCCCTGTCCTCAAGTATAATTTCGTTCTTCTGCCTGTCAAACTTCATCCCTATCTTTTCTGCAAAGTAAGCCCATACAATAGCATCCCTGAGAGAACCGTCCCCAACACCAACCCTCAGGTCTTCAAGGACAGTCCTTACTATATAT
>JAFGCE010000055.1 GCA_016932755.1 Candidatus Woesearchaeota archaeon | reverse complement strand
GAGGTATACAAGGGGGATTTTCAAGTTCATAAACCAGAAAGGAAAAGATGTTGACCTTAAGTCTGACTTTGTCCTTTTTGAGTTCAAGGAAATGACAGAGGAAATCAGGCCGATTATGATGCTTGTCCTTCTTGAGTTTATCAAGACAAAGTTCAACCAGGACAAGGACAAGAAGATGCTTGTATTGGACGAAGCCTGGAGAATGCTAAAAAGCAAGCAGGAAGCAGACTATGTTGAAGGCTTCGCAAGAACATTCAGAAAGAGGAACGGAGGATTAATACTTATAACACAAAGCGTTGCAGAGCTAAAGGACAGCCCCGAAGGAAAAGCTGTTCTTGCCAACACTGCATTCAGGTATATTTTGAAGACAGAAAATATTGTAGTTGATGAAACCTGCAAGCTGTTTGGGCTTAATGAGTCTGAGAGGGAGGTTATTGCGAATGCAAAGCCTGGTGAAGGAATTCTTGTGTGGGATGACAAGCACTACAAAGTCAACATACATGTTGACCCAAAGACCCATGAATTAATCACAACAAACCCTGAAGAAATGAAAAAGATTAAGGAAAAAAATAATTCAGGAAAATAAGATAAAAATAGTTAGTACTGCGCTTCTATCTGGGGGTTCCATTCCTCGTTAAGCATTGCCCTGATGACTTCCTCTTCGACAGCATCCGGAAGCTTGATGTCCTCAAGGACTATGTGGAGAAGCTCATGTGTATGTGTTCCAGCAAACTCATCTATAAAAATATCTTCATCTTTTGATTCACGCCAGATTCTTTCTATATTGATTCCTATTGTAGAGTCTTCTGAAAACCCATAATCCTTATCCCGGATTATCCTGAGGCATCTTCTTTTTCTGCTTTTTCGCACCATTTTTGTTCACCCGCTTGTTTTTTGGATATTCAAGTCTAAATGGTATCTTATGCATGATCAAAAAAAGAGCAAAAGCACAGCCATTTTTTGACCGCACTAACATAATATTAAGACAAACTCATATTTATAGTTTTTGTTTTTTATCACTTTTAAGTAGTGAAAAGGAAGAATAGGGCTTTTTAAGCCAAAATAAGGGCTAATCTTCCTTTTAGGAAACTAAAATAGACGCCCAGTTTCTGCAAAGTTCAAGCCAGGCTGCAAAATTTCTCCTCTTCCTTGAGATACCTTACTCCCTAGTACTCAAATTGGCAATGTTTTTATACATGTATTAAATACCTGCTTTATAGGGGTTTCCATGAACAAGCAAAGTGTAAAATCAAGATTAAAAGGGCTTGAAAACAGCGAAAAAATCAAGTTTGTGAAGTACCAGTTCACAGATATGCAGGGAAACATAAGGGAGGTTACTATAACCGCAGAAAGCATCAAAGGAGAAGGCTCAACAAGCGTTGACGGCTCTTCAGTCTTTGGCAAGATAATCCCCCCTACAGAAAGCGACATGCTTCTGATACCTGATACAGGCACATTAACAAGAATCCCATGGGACGAGGACACTGCAAGAATCGTCTGCGACGTTTATCACCCTCCTGAAAAGGAAGGCAAAAAGCCTGTTCCTTTTGAGGGATGCCCAAGAAGTATTCTAAAACATGTTGAAAAGTCACTCCAGGATATTCTTTCGGAACCTGCAGAAAAACTTCTTGGAAAGTCAAGAATTGCAGGATTTGCTGCAGAATTCGCACCTGAAGTGGAATTTATACTTGTTCACAGGGATTATGACGTTGCAAGGCTTCATCTGGACCAGGACCTAAGGAATGACAATTATTTTGTGCCTCCCAAGCATGATGTTGACAAGGCTCTGAAAGAGATGGTAAGCGCATTGGCTTCTGCAAGCCTTAGGAAGGAAAAATACCATACCGAAGTAACCTCATATCAATGCGAGATAGGCATAGGGCACTATGATGCTTCAGGAATGGCTGATGCCACAATGTTCCTGAAAACAGTCATAGAAAGGGTTGCACAGCTAAACGGACTTAAAGCTTCTTTTATTCCTAAGTTCAGAAAAGGTGTTAACGGCTCTGGAATGCATGTGCACCAGAATCTCGCTGCTTTAATACGCAAGGCGAAAGGCGAGAAAAGAGTCAACCTTTTCTTTGACAAATGTGCGCGCGATGGGCTTTCAGACATAGGAAGGTCGTATATTGCAGGACTGCTCAAGTATGCTCCTGAGATTACTGCACTAACAAACCCGATTCCATTGTCTTACAAAAGGCTTGTGCCTGGATGCGAAGCTCCTACATATATAGCATGGGACTGGCAGAACAGAACAGCATTATGCAGAGGGCATTCTCCAGGGACTCATAAGGTAAGAGTTGAATACAGGGCTCCGGACCCAAAATGTAATCCATACCTTGCTTTTGCTGCGATGCTTGCTGCAGGGCTTGAGGGAATTGAACAGGGGCTTACACTCAAAGGAGCTGACAAGCGAAATTTCTACAAGGACAGCTCTGGAGTAAGAGAGCTTCCTGCAAATCTTGGAGAGGCTCTTGAAAGAATGAATGAAAGTGAAATGTTGAGGAAAAGGCTTGGCGGATTTATCATAGACAAGATTTATGAGCTTCAGATGGGTGTATGGAAAGAGCACTGCCAGGAAGTCACTGATATGGACATAAAGCGGAACTTTTAATCACAGAGTTAACCTCCTCAAAAGACTTGCATTTTGATATTTTGTCTCTTGTTCTTGCTCCTCTAGGCATTCCTTTTGTGAACCTTATCGCATGCTCCTTGATTAACTGGAAATCCAGCTTGTGCTTTTTGGCAAGCACAGCATATTCCCTGAACTGCTCCATGCTGTCTTTTTTGGTGTAGCTTCCTTTTTTCAGGAAATCGTTTATTTGCTTAAAGATATATGGGTTGTTCATGGCAGCCCTCCCAATCATAATATAATCAACACCACTTTCCTCCAATCTTTGTTTTGCAATTTCAGGAGAGGTTATGTCTCCGTTGCCGATTACAGGAATCCCAACAGCTTTTTTTACTTTTTTGATTATATCCCAGTCAGCTTTTCCTGAATAGCCCTGCCCCAGTGTCCTTCCATGGACAGTTATTGCAGAAGCGCCTGCTTTTTCTGCAGCCTGTGCAACTTCAACTGCGTTTTTCTTTCCATAAACCCCTGCCCTTATTTTGATTGTAATAGGTATTTTTACTTCCTTGGTAAGCGTGCTTAGTATTTTCGCCAGCTTTTTTGGCTCTTTCATGAGAATGCTTCCTGCCCCTATTTTAATGACTTTTACTGCAGGGCAGCCGCAGTTTATGTCAATTATATCAAACTTTTTCTCAAGAATTTTCGCAGCATCAGCCATGTCTTTCAGGTCTCCGCCAAAAATCTGGACTGCACATGGATTTTCTGACTTGTCTTTCTTGATTATGCCCAAGGTTTTTTCGCTGCCCCTAACCAAAGCAGTGCTGCTTATGAACTCAGTGTATGTAAGGCTAGCTCCGTACTTGACAGCCAGCGCCCTGAAGGCGACATCTGTAACTCCCGCCATCGGAGCAAGGACAGCTTTTCCTTTAAGTTTTGGAAATTTCATATTAAAATGGGGCCGCGGAGATTCGAACTCCGGTTGGAAGCTATCCAGAGAAAAGGAAATACCTTTGTACTCCCCGAGCTCCAGTGATAGCCAAGCTACACTACGGCCCCCTGAATTGGATTAAATCAGTTTGCTTTTAAATTTTGCTGAATTTTATCCTGGCTTTAGAATTGCCGTCAAAAGGCACATTCAAGTATAAATTAGAATTATCCTGCCAGTACATAGACTCATTTAATTTTCTCCAGGCAAGGTCAGTAGTAGAATATTCTACTTCATTTACTGCCATATTTTTAGGTAATCTGACTGTAAAAGAAACATTGATTAGTCTCCAATTCTGGTTCCAGCCAGATACTTTTGCATTTATTTCTAAATTATCTTTGTTAAGTTGCATGCTAT
>JAFGCE010000054.1 GCA_016932755.1 Candidatus Woesearchaeota archaeon | reverse complement strand
TGAAAAATTATTTGATGAGATAATAATCAAAACAGAAAATTTTAGCCTAGAGCAGGATTGGGAAATTCCAATTCCGGGATTCTTTGTTGTTGCTGCAAAAAGAAAGATAAGGTCTGTTGCAGGATTTACAGATGAAGAAGCGCAGGAATTTATTAATTTAGTCACAAAAGCTCGCAAAGGAATGAGAGAAGTTCTGGGGATTAAAGATGTTTATTTATTCCAGAGAGAAAATACAAAATATAATTTTCATTTGTGGTTGTTTCCAAGATATGAGTGGATGAAAAAATTCGGAGAAAAGATTGATTCTGTGCAAAAAATAATAATCCATGCAAAAGAAAATATGGTCACAGATGAAGTTAAACAACAGGTTATGGAATCTGCTGCAAAAATGAGAAAGTATATGAAAGATTTCTAAAGTATCTTCTTCAAAACCTTTTCAATATTTTTCCTGAACTCTTCAACTGTTCCTTCGTTTTCTATTTTGTAGTCAGCAAGTTCAATAGCTGCCCCAAGACCCCAGCCAAGCTCTTTCTTTTCCCTGTATTCAAACTCCTCTTTTGTCTTCATGTCCCATTCAAGCCCTCTCTGCTTTAATCTTTCAAACCTTGTTTCCTTTGAAGCAATTGCTGCAATAAGGATAAAATCTATATCAGGCTGTGACTTGAGGAAATGTATCTCAGCATCACCCCTTATTCCGTCAAGGACAACAACATGAACCCCCATTTTTCTGACAATTTCAAGCGACCTTTTGGCTACAATGTCAAGCCCATGCTCTTTCCTTAATTTAGTCGCATATTCTCTTAAAGACGTGTTTGTAGGCTCAACTCCTTTTGCCCTCAGGTCATCCTCAACAACATGCCTCATTACAAACACAGGAATCCCTTTTTTTTCAATCTCCTGCCTTATTATTTTCTTTCCGCTTCCAGGCATGCCTGTTATTGCAATTATTTTCATATGACAAACAAAGCAGATACAACAATAAAAGAATTTCGGTTTTTTGGCAGGAATTCATATTAAAGCAGGAATCATAATCAGCATTATGTCATTTGTAAATGTCATATTTGTCAAAAACAGGAAAATAAAAATATTTAGGGAGCATTTCAGAAAGGTTATTGAAATCCTGGAAAATAAAACACAGCCGACATTGTTTCTAGACGGAGGCTATATAGTGATTGACTTTGACAGAAAGATAATCCTGGACTGCCAGGACTGCTTTTCGCTCACTGACATAAAGAAAGGAGAGCTGAAAAGCAGGCTGGAAGAAATGAGCATCTACTTCTGCCCGAAATAGTCAAGCCTTTGCTGTGACTTGTCAAACTCCTCAAGATATTTTGGCGGCTTTATCTCCTTGAACGAGAATCCCCAGTCTTCAAGCATCTTAAGGGCATTCGGGCTTATTTTCGGCGCTGCCAGGATTCCCCTGACTTTTTTGACACCTTTTGATTCCTGTATTTTCTCAACATACCTTCTTAGCTGGGTCACTGCAGCCAAGTCAGCAGTATACCTCTTGCATTCAACAACAGTCAGAATCTTGCCTTTGTCATAGCCAAATACATCAATAAACCCGTATTTTGTATGCTCCTCCATGCTAAGGGGCTTGAATCCGTCCTCCACTAATGAAGGGTTGTTTATTATCATGTCAGCCATGTCTTTTTCAGTTCCTTTAAGAAGTATTGACTGGCCGTCGCTAAGTTTCAGGTAGTTGAAAAAGTGTATTTTTTTGAGCTCTATCTCCATAAACTCTTTTGCGCTCCTGCTTTTCAGCACAACGCTGTCTTTTTCATGGGAAAGTATATGCTCAGTTCCCTGCTTCATATAGTTCACAGGGTTGTTGCCTGTAGGCTGGTGGACAAGCAAAGTGCCGTCTTCCTTGATTATTATAATCCTGTCGCCTTCCGGAAGGTAGCTTTCAGCCCTTCCGCTGTACTTAATCTCGCAGCTGCACCCGAAAATAATGGAATACTGCTTATTGAGCGCATTTTTCAGAATCATCGCATAATCAGATGTTTTCAGCATTATTCCTGAATTATCTCCAAGGTTTTAATAGATTTCTATCATATAAAATAGAAATATTTAAATAAGCTTCAGTGAACCAAAATCTTGGGGGTTATTGATGAAAGCTTATCTTGGCATAGTAAGGGATATTCTTGAAAACGGTGTCATGAAGCAGAACAGGACAGGCATTAAGACACTTGCTGTTCCTGGTGCGATGTTTGCCCATGACATGTCAAAGGGATTTCCCCTTCTTACAACAAAAAAGATGCCCTTCAAGTGCATTGCTTCTGAGCTTGAATTCTTCATAAAAGGAATAACAGACAAGAAATGGCTTCAGGAAAGAAAGAACTTTATCTGGAATGAATGGGCAAACCCTGCAAAAGCTCCGTATGGACATGACGAGGAATCAAAGAAGAGGATGGCAGAAGAAAGGGATTTGGGTCCTGTTTACGGATTCCAGTGGAGGCATTTCGGCGCTGAATATGATAATCATGATTCAGATTACACTGGAAAAGGTGTTGACCAGCTCAAGTATGTTGTTGACATGCTGAAAAAAGACCCGAGCGACAGGAGAATGCTTGTTTCAGCCTGGAATCCTGTTGCAAAGCCTAAGATGGCTCTTCCGCCGTGCCATTATGCATTCCAGGTTACTGTAATAGGGAACAAGCTTAATCTTCTGTGGAACCAGAGAAGCATTGACACAATGCTCGGGCTTCCATTTAACATTGCAAGCTATGCCCTGCTTCTTCATTTATTGGCAAAAGAATCAGGATTTGAAGAAGGCAGGCTTGTCGGGTTCCTTGGGGATGTTCATATCTACGAAAACCATATTGAAGGAGCAAAAGAACAGCTGAGCAGGGACCCGAATAAGTTCAAGCTTCCAAAGATACAGACAAGCAATTTCAAATCAATCTTTGACTGGCAGTATACTGACACAGAAGTCAGCGGATATGAAAGCTATCCAAAAATATCATTTGAGATAGCAGTTTGAGGTAAAAAAATGGCAGAAATAATTGTTATAGCGGCTGTGGCGCAGAACAATGCTATCGGAAAAGATGGGGACATTCCATGGAGGCTGAGCGAGGATTTCCAGCATTTCCAGAAAAAAACAATGGGGCATCCCTGTGTTATGGGGGACAAGACTTATGAATCCCTGCCTGACAATGCAAAGCCTTTGCCCGGAAGGGAAAACATTGTGCTTACATTTGACAAAAGCTACAATCCTCCCGGAACAAAAATATTTTTTTCATGGGATGATGCTATGGAATACCTGAAAGGCAAGGAAAAGGTGTATATCTGCGGAGGAGCGAGCATCTACAGGCTTGGCTTGAAAGTTGCAGATACACTGGAATTGACAAGAATCCATAAGGATATTGACGGAGACACTTTCTTTCCTGAAATAAATTTTGATGAGTGGGAGCTTGTAAAAAAAGAAGACAGTGAAGGAATCAACAAAAAGAACAAAGAGCTTTTGAAATTTTCATTTCTTACATACAGGAGGAAAAAATGAATACCCAAAATCTAGCAAAAGAAGACCCTGAAGTCTTTAGGATTGTTGAAAACGAGCTTGAAAGGCAGAGAAACGAGATAAACATGATTCCTTCTGAGAACTACTGCACAAAAGCTGTTCTTGAAGCAGCAGGCTCAGTGATGATGAACAAGTATGCTGAAGGATACCCTAAAAAAAGGTACTACCAGGGAAACAAGTTTGTTGATGATGTTGAGATTCTTGCAATTGAAAGGGCAAAGAAGTTATTCGGTGCAGAGTATGCAAATGTCCAGCCAAATTCAGGAAGCCCTGCAAACATGGCTGTATATTTTGCATTATTGGAGCTGAAAGACAAGATTCTTGGAATGAACCTGAGCCACGGCGGGCACTTGACTCACGGAAGCCCTGTCAATTTCTCAGGCAAATACTATAATTTTATTGACTATGGGGTTGAAAAAGAGACAGAGACAATTGACATGGACCAGGTAAGGAAGATTGCCGAGGCTGAAAAGCCAAAGCTGATTATCAGCGGATACACAGCTTATCCGAGGCTGATTGATTTCAAGGAATTCCACGACATTGCAGAGTCTGTAGGAGCATATTCAATGGCAGATATCTCCCATATTGCCGGATTGGTTGCAGGAGGGGCGCATCCTTCTCCTTTTCCGTTTACAGATGTTGTCACAACAACAACACACAAGACATTAAGGGGACCGAGAAGCGCTATGATTCTCTGCAAAAGCGAGGACAGGCTTGCAAATACAGAAGGATTGGATGAGAAAAAAGCTGAAAAAGCAAGGAATCTTGGCATGAAGATTGACAAGGCTGTTTTCCCAGGGCTTCAGGGAGGACCTCATGAGCATACAATTGCAGCAAAAGCTGTTGCATTTGGGGAGGCTATGAAACCTGAGTTCAGGAATTATGCGCATCAGATTGTCAAGAATGCAAAAGCGCTTGCAGAAACACTGATGGAAAACGGAATAAAGCTTGTCTCAAACGGAACAGACAACCACCTTATATTGATTGATTTGATTAAGACAAAATCTGTCGGCGAGATGGGCAGGGGAAAAGACGGTGCTGTTGCGCTGGAAGAAGCAGGAATTATTACAAACTGCAACACAATACCATTTGACCCTTCAACTCCATTCAGGCCTTCAGGCATAAGGCTTGGCACTCCGATACTGGCAACAAGAGGCATGAAAGAGCCTGAGATGAAGCAGGTTGGAGAGTGGATTGCAAAAGTGCTGAACAATCTTGATAACGCAGGGATAAGGCAGAAAATAAAAGAGGAAGTAAAAGAGATCTGCAGGCAGTTTGTGTTCTACTGAAAGAAGTGTTGATAAATGAATTATGAAGAGGCGCTTAAATACATTTACAGCAGGGAGCTTTTCGGCATAAAGCTTGGCCTTGGCAATATTTCTGAATTAATGCAGTCGCTTGGCAATCCGCAGGAAAAGTTCAAGTCAATCCATGTTGCAGGCACCAACGGAAAAGGCTCTGTCTGCTCCTTTATTGCTTCTGTGCTTGAAAAAGAAGGATACAAAGTCGGGGTTTATACTTCCCCCCATCTGGTTGACTTCAGGGAAAGGATAAGGGTTAACGGAAAAAAGATAGGGAAGAAATCTGTTGTGTCATTATTGTCAAAAATAAAGCCTTTTGTAAGGGAGCATACTTTTTTTGAGGTTGTAACAGCAATGGCTTTCATGTATTTCAAGGAGAAGGGAGTTGATTTTGCATTGGTTGAGGTTGGGATGGGGGGAAGATTGGATGCGACAAATGTTGTAACTCCTGAAGTGGCTGTGATCACCAATATTTCGCTTGAGCATACTGAGCACCTGGGCGATACAATAGAAAAGATTGCTTTTGAAAAAGCAGGAATAATAAAGCCAGGCGTTGATGTTGTAACATCTGAAAACGGCAGAGGGCTGAAAGTAATAAGGAAAGTCTGCATGAGCAAGAAATGCAGGCTGAATGTAGTCAAGCCGAGAAAAGTCCGGACATCGCTTAATGGAGATTTCCAATACCAAAATGTTTCGCTGGCATTGGAAGCAATTGCAATTTTAAGGAAAAAAGGCTACAAGATAAAAAAAGAGTCTGTTATAGGCGGGCTAAGGACTGCAAAGTGGCCTGGAAGGATGGAGTTTATTTCTGAAAACATGATATTTGACTGCGCCCATAACCCCTCAGGAGCAAAAGCCCTTGCGAAAGAGCTAAGCAAGATGAAAAAAGATGTCTATCTTATTATTGGGATTATGAAAGACAAGGACATCGGGGGAATATGCAGAGCTCTTGAGCCTGCTGCAAAGGGGATAATTATAACAAAGCCAAAGATAGCAAGGGCTGCAATGCCCGGCGACATTGCAAAACATATCAGAAAAAATGTTGTTGTCATAGGACGCGTTTCTGATGCTTTGGAATACGCCAAGATAAGGGCAGGCAAAAAAAATCTTGTTGTGGTTGCTGGATCTATATTTCTGGTAGGAGAGGCTTTTGAATCACTCAGACTTCAGCCATTTAACTAAAACATATACAAACGGCGTGTCAAGCAAAGCAAACCCTACTTTTAGAATCCAATAAGGTATAATCATCTGGACTACTCTTACTGCAGTGAATCCTGGAGCTACCTGATAGAAGGCTATTGTTGTAAAGATTGCTGTGTCAATAAGCTGTGAGGCAATTG
The DNA here is from genome assembly GCA_016932755.1 of Candidatus Woesearchaeota archaeon. Taxonomy (GTDB): domain Archaea; phylum Nanobdellota; class Nanobdellia; order Woesearchaeales; family JAGWAF01; genus JAFGCE01. The sequence continues at coordinate 11,289 of JAFGCE010000054.1, read as the reverse complement.
TTGAAAGGTTGTTCCTCAGCCACAAATATTTCCCGTGTGTTTTCTGCTTCCAGAAATTAAATGCCCAGATGTCGTGTGTCTGCGATATTAAGAAAGCTGTGATGCTTGCTATGATTATCCTTATTGAGTTTGAAAATACTGAATTGTATGCTTCATTATTTGTGTAGAATGATGCAGGAGGCATCTTTATGCCTATCCAGACAAGCACGATTGACAAAATCAGGGCGACAAAGCCTGCATAGACAAAGACTTTTGTTACTCTCTTTCCCCTCACCTCTTCAACTGCGTCTGTTATAAGGAAGGTAATTGGGTATGCAAATATACCCACAGAAGTGACTACCCCAAATATTGTTGTTACCTTGCTTCCAAGAACATTAGCCAAAACCAGTGCTGTTATGAATACTGCAAGCAAAACATTTGTCTTTATTTCAAGCAGTCTGCTGTTCATAGCAGAAGGAAAGTCTGGTTTTCTTATAAAGATTATGTCGTAGAAGCAAGTGATGACATCAAAAAGTATAAATACAGCAGGGGTTTTATCAAAACTGGGGAAATGAAGCAAATCAAGATAGGATATGATGGATTTCTGGACAAGAATGTTGTGAAATTAGCTTACAATGCAAACGAACAGCCAAGAATGCAGTTTTTCAACAGGTCTGATGTGATTGTCGGCAATCCCAGTTCAAACATTGCTGTTTGCTTTGTTTACACATGGGAAAAAGACAGCCCTCCTGAAGATGTGATGGAATTATTTGTAAAATCATCCAATTATGCGGCATTGACAGGATACTGGAGGACGACAAACGGAGGAAGGTATGCTTTCTCAAACATCCTGGCTAACCCTAACATAAACAAGATTCTTGTCGTGGTTTTCGGCGCTGATGACAACGGCCATCTTTTAGTTGATTCATTGGTTAACCTTTGGAAATACGGAGTTAATGAAGAGGGAATAATTGTCAACTCAAAATCCCCAAACCCGAAATTTGAGCAGGTTCCTCTGGAAGCCCTTGAAAGGCTGAGAAAGCAGGCTGACCTTTTGGTTTTGAGAAATGTCAGGGGAGCTTCTGCTGTTGAATCTGCATTGAAAGCAATGGTGCAGGAGCCTGGAAACGCTGTTGATGCTGGCTCAATCAAGGGAGCTGAGTTTGTCTCGAATGTTTCAAAGAATTCAAAGATTTATGACGACGGAGCAAGGTTCTTTGAGCCTTACATTGTTGATTTGTCAAAAACAGCGAAAAAGGCAGTATATCATGCGCAGAGGCTGACAAATTCAGTTGGGCAGTCAATACAGGCAAGAAACCTGGATGACGGGCTAAAGCAGGCAGCTTCATTTGTTTTCAAGAACGGAAGCTCGCTGGTTGATGAAAGGGGGATTATGACAATTGAAATCAGGAGCTTTACAATAACAATCCTGAATGCGTTGGAAAAAATACCTGCTGGTTTTTCAAAAGAATACATCAGCAAATATGTCAAGGAGTTTATGGAAGGCGAGGGGGAGAGGCTGGATGAGTTTGCCTACACTTATCACGAGAGGATTTTCAAAAAATGGGGGAACCAGCCTCAAAAGATTGCAGAAGCATTGAAAAACAACCCAAACACAAGAAGGGCTTTGATTAATTTGTGGGACCCTGAAAGCGACATTGGAAGCAGCTCTCCGCCATGCCTTGATTTTATCTGGTTTGTTGCAAGGAATGAAGAGCTGGAGATGCATGTTGTTTACAGAAGCCACCATCTGGCTACTGTCACGAAGGAAGGCAGGCTGATGGAAGGAGAGGGAGCTTTTGTCCCTAATCTTTATGCTTTGGCTACTTTGCAGGACAAAATAGCAAAAGAATTAAAAATGAAAAGAGGCCCTTTAGTCCTGACTGACTTTTCAGGTCATTTGTATGTAAGTGATATATGATGGGAAAATTAGTAATGGTTGACGGATTGGACGGAGCAGGAAAAGGTGTTGCTGTCAATGCCCTTAGGGAGTGGGCTGAATCAAAGGGAATGAAAGTCCTTGACCTGAGGGAATATTGGAAGGAAAATGAAGGATTTCCTGATGTTTCTGGTTATGATGCTGTTGTTTCTGCAGAGCCTACATTCACAGGTGTCGGGAAAAAAATAAGGGAAAAGCTGATTAAGAACGGCTCAGCACATTCTGGAAAAGAGGTTGCAGATGCTTTTTCACAGGACAGGAAAGAGCTGTATGAAAAAGTCATAATTCCTGCTCTTAAAAAAGGAAAATATGTTTTCCAGGAAAGGGGTGTAATCACCTCTCTTGTCTATCAGCCGTTGATGGAAAACAGCTATACACTGGAAGAAATAAAGAACCTTGAAGGAAACAAGTTCTGCCTTGAGCATGCCCCTGATTTGCTTGTTATTGTTTTGTGCAAGCCTGAAGTTGTAATTGAAAGGACAGCTGCAAGGGAAAAGCAGGATGATGCTGTTTTTGAAAAAGTAGAGTTCCAGAAAAAGATAAAAAAGATTTACGAAAGCAAATGGCTGAAGGAGTTGTTTGAGTCCAAAGGCTCAAAAGTAGTTTATCTTGACACAAACCCCCCAAGCACGCCTGAAGACACAAAGAAAAAAATAATGGAAATTTTTAAGGAATTAATGCAGTCCAGTTGAGCCGAATCCGCCTTCTCCTCTTGAGGTTTCATCAAGCTCTTCAGCTTCCTGGATTTTAACATTAAGAATCGGATGGAACAAAAGCTGGGCTATCCTCATTCCCTTCTCAATCTTGAATGGCTCTTTCCCAAGGTTTATCAAAACAATCCCAATTTCCCCTCTGTAGCCTGCGTCTATGACCCCTGCCATTGTGTGGATAGAATGCTTTGCAGCCATTCCTGACCTGTCCCAGACCAAGCCTGCATATCCTTTTGGAATTGCAAAAGCAAGCCCTGTCTTGAAAACCCTTTTTTCCATAGGATGGAGTATTCCTTCCTCAGCAGACCTCAGGTCAACAGCTGCATCATGCTCATGGGCAAAATCAGGCAGCTCAACACCCTTGTCTAATCTTTTGACTTTTATTTCCATCATACCACCCTGAAATCATGAATTGATAACTAATATTTAAATTTATTTTTTGATGTCAAGTATTGACTCAACTTTGTGGCTTAAGACATTTCCTGTTTCTGCTGAGATTCTTATGTTGACAGTCTTGAAATCCTGTGTTATGAATGTCATGTTGAAGACATGCCCTTCTTCCGGAAGCGCCTGCACAATAAAAAACATCTTTATTGGGTTTGCTTTCGGATAATCCTTTTCCATAACCCCCTCTCCAGTTTCAACAGCCTGAATTGTGCCTATTTTTACTTTTGAGATGTCCAAAGGCTCAACTTTTGCATCAGGTCTTTTGAAGATGTTTGCTTCAGGGCAGATTTTGATGTCATCTCCCTCTATTATGAATGTGGTTATTGTGTCTGTTTTTGGATGGTAGTATCCAACCTGCCATATATTCTCGTTTGCCTTGTCCATCATCATGAATGCATGGGCAAGAAAACAGTCCTTGTTCTCCTTTCTCCATTTCCTGAATTCAGAATCCTTCTCAAGCTTTCCTACAATATCTGCTAATTTCATGGAATTCGTGAAACACCGAAGCTTTATATATTTTGTGATTATTCCATAAACCCATGAAAGTCCCTCAGGAGCTAATGAGGCTGCTTGAAAACCAGCAGTACGGATTCATTGGAAAGCATTCTGCAGTGAAAATCTGCGCATGGACAAAGAAGTCAATATTAGGGGAGGGAGTCTGCTATAAGGAAAAGTTCTACGGAATAAAATGCCACAGGTGCTGCCAGATGACTCCTTCCATAGGATACTGCCAGAACAGGTGCATAATCTGCTGGCGCCCTGTTGAATATACTCTCGGCTCCGAGATGGACAGCGATATTGACGACCCAAAAAACATACTAAAATACGCCCCAAGAATCCAGAAAAAGCTCCTTTCAGGATTTGGAGGGAATGAGGGCGCAGACCCATCCAAGCTGAAGGAGGCTTTTGAGCCGATGCATTACGCAATCTCGCTTTCAGGAGAGCCGACAATCTATCCAAAGCTGAGCGAGATGATTAGGATGCTTCACAAAGAAGGAAAGACAACTTTTGTTGTGACAAACGGCATGCTTCCTGAAGTTTTGGAAAGATTAGAGCCACCAACACAGCTTTACCTTTCAATTGACGCTCCGACTGAAGAGCTGCTGAAAAAAGTGGACAGGTCTGTCCTGAAGGATTCATGGAAAAGGCTTAACAAAAGCCTTGATGTTCTGAAAAACCTCAGGAAAAAGACAAGGACAACATTAAGAATAACGCTGGTGAAGGGTATAAACATGGTGCATCCTGAGAAATATGCTGAAATGATTAAAAAGTCAGAGCCTATGTTTGTTGAAGTAAAGGCTTACATGTGGGTTGGGGCATCAAGGGAAAGGCTTGCGCTTGAAAACATGCCAAGGCATCCTGAGGTTGTTGAGTTTTCAAAGCAGATAGCAGAGCATTCAGGCTACAAAATCATCGACGAACAGCCTGAGTCAAGAGTTGTTCTTTTGATGAAAGAAGACTCTTCTTCTAGAATTATGAAGTTTTGACTAATTCAGCTTTTTTTATCTTTAATGTTGCAATTATCTTGCTTTCCTCGTCTATTTCAGAATCAGTTATTTGAATTGCTTTTTTGAAAATAGGCCCGTCAATCATCAGTGATTCAGCCTCTCCTCCCTCAAAAGCAATGTTTATCCCTATTTTCCTGTCAATCTCAACTAATTTTTCAACATCTTTTTCAGTTATAACCCTGTTCAGCCATGATTTGTCAAGCCCTTCTGCAGAAATCTTCGTCAGAATAAACTTAAATCCTGAGCTGGTCAAATCCCTCATGTATTTTTCCTGGTTAACATGCCACAATGGAGAGAAAATCTCAAGCCCAAGCTCTTTTGCTATCTTCTCTATTCTTTCTTTCTGGTATTGGGAATGCAGAGCTCCTGTAACAATCCCCTTAATCTTGTACTGTTTTTTTGCTTTCTCTATTGCATCCTTCAAATCCTTGAGCTCTTTCTCTTTCTCTCCTTTTGTTGAATGCTCAAGAATAGGTATTCCTGTTGCTTTTGACTGCATTTCAGCCATCTCAATAGCAGCTGTATGGAACATAAATGAATCCAGGTTCTCGCTCCTTAAGGTAATCATGCATCCAATCTCATAATTCCTTTTCATCATTGTGTACATTGCATACATGCTGTCCTTTCCAGAGCTAACCAAGGCTCCCAGCCTCATATTTCTTGGCTTGTAAAACTTGAAAAGGTATCTTGGAATCATCTTAAACCCGCTTTTCTTTGCAAGCCTTCTCATTGCTTTCTGCAGTCCTGAGCCGTACTGTGCTGCTTTTTTCTTTCTCCATGCAATTTCTTTTGCCAGGCCAATCTCTTCTGCAGCCTCCCTCAGGACAACTTTCTTGTGCTCTTTGCTTATTTTCTGCTCTCCTGGAATCTGCATTGCTGTTTTTATCAAATCAGAGTCAAGAAAAGGTGTTAAAATTTCTATTTTCAGCTCCTCTGCAATTGGAAAGTCCCTCATAAAATCCCGTTGGTACATTGATTTTAATCCTTTCCAGCACTCTTCATTAATGTCTTCTGATTTTGAATGCCTTTCATAGCCTGCAAATATCTCTTCTGAGCCCAAGCCTGAGAAAAATGTCTTGATTTTGTCTTTTTTTGCAATCTCTGCAGCAAGGTAAACAACAGCCCCGACTCCAACCTTCATGACATCAGGACCAACTATCTCTGTGACATTCTTAACTGCTTTTTCAGCTTCTTTTAACGAGATTATCCTGTATCTCAGATTAATGCCAATCAGTTTTGCTGCTTTTTTTGCCGCTTCTATGTCTGATGCTCCTTCAATTCCAACAGCATAGCAGACAAAATCTGCTTTTTGCTGTTTGCAGATTAATGCAATTAATGACGAGTCAACTCCTCCTGAGAAGAATATCCCAAATTTCTTTTTCGGGATTCTTTTGCTTACAAATTCAACAAGCTTTTCCTTTAGCTCTTTTTTCCCTGATTTTACAGAAGTCTTTAGGCTGTCAATATGCCTGTTCCATTTATCCTCAGAGATAAGCTCCCCCCCGATTAATATTCCTGACTTAAACATTTACAATCTTTCCAAAAGGACCTGGGTTGATAACCCTTGTTTCCTTGACATGATCCTCTTTTCCTGAATTCTCATGCAAATGGCCTGACACTGCAATCTTAATCTTTTTCGTGTTTTCTGAAATAAATTTCCTTATTGACTTGTTTCCGCAGCTTTCCTCTATTATCCTGTCCAGTCTTGTGTTGTATGGCGGAGCATGCGTAATCAGAACAGCTTTTTCGTATTTTTCCAGCTCTTTTGAAAATTCCTTTGATTTCTTCTCAAACTCCTTGTCTGAAGTTGAGAATCCTCCTCCGCCCCATCCAATAAATAAAACTCCGTTGCATTCCTGTGCTTTGCCATGGATAAAATTGACATTCTCAAACAAGGAGCAGCTTTTTTTCAGTATGCCTTCCTCTTCATGATTGCCGTGCACAATAAAAACAGGCTTCTTGAACTTGCTTATCCTGTGGACTAAGTAATCCAGGTTCTGCTCAAATATTGAAATATCCCCTGCGCAGACTATCACATCCGGCTTTTCCTTGTCAACCAGTGCCTGCAGCCTTTTCAGGGCTTTCAGGCTTCCATGCAAATCCACAAATGCCAGTATTTTCATACAAAACAGAATCCCAAAGCCCCTATATAAATATATAGGAAAATCCCATTAGCTTTTTAAATGCCCATTAATGACTTTTAGTGCGAGGGAAGACAATGGCTCTTTGCGAATATAAATACTCTGTAATAGACGCTTCATTACATAACGCTCTCTGCTTGTTTGACAGCAATGCATTGTGGTTTGACTTCAGGAAGTTCTGGGATGCTGGGAAAAGGAAGCAGTTCAAAAAAGATGAATCAAGCAGGCTTTCTGATGGGGAGTTTGATTATTTTTTAAGCGGATTCTGCAAAAATGAGGAGTTATTCAGGAATGTCTACAATCTTGTTATCACGCCTGAAATCAGAGAGGAGTTTGAGGCAAATACTATTCCTGCGCTTGAAATGATGGTAAGGGAGTCTTTGGACACGCATGAAAGAGTGAGAGCTTTCAGCGATGCATCAGCAGGGCTTGTAAAGGCATTGGATGAAAAACAGGTTGAATTCCTGGCTCAGGGAGAGGCAAGATGCGATGAAATAAGGGGTATGATACAAAACAGAATTCCATATCAAGTCAGGAGAAGGGTTTCAGGCACAGACAGGGATTTACTTGCAAAAGCAGTTGTTCTTGCTGAGACTTTCGGTCCTGTTGCTGTTTTTTCAAATGACGTGAGGATGATGAATATCCTCCCTGATATGCAGGGTTTTAACGATGCAGGAGAACTGAAACTGAAATATCCTGTCGGCTTTTATACAACAATAGGTCTTGACAAGAGAGTATTCACTCCAGACCATTTCATAAGACCAAAAGAGAAAGGATACGCAACTTATGTTTTTGAGACAACATCTCCTTATGTTCTTGATGCTATCAGAGAAAAAAGAAGGGAAAGAATAGCCTCATGGATGAAAAGGGTTCTTCCGCATGCAGGATATGAAGTTGCATACGAAACACCTACATCACTGGCTATGAAAAAATCTTCCCATCAATATAAACTAAATGGAGTTGTTTACCTGGGCAACAGCCCGGTGAATGAATGGGGTTTGGAAATGGCTGCAGCAATTGTTCATGACAACGGAAAGATAGTGGAATGCGAGGGATATCTTGGCCATGAAAAATGCCGCACTCTTGGCTGGGCAAAGCATGACATAACCCAGGCAAAAGAACTTAGCTCGATAATCACCGGGCTTATGGAAGCTTTCTTATCAGGAGCGACAAGGGACAGGGAAATAAAAAGATTTTGCGCTCCATACAGAAGAAAAGTCACAAGACAGAATAATAGTCTTCCAGTACAATCTTATCTAGATTCTCAAGGTTTCTGACAACATAAAGCCTTCCTTCTCCCAACTGGACAATCTTTTCAGCAAGCTTTTTGCCTTCTTTTGACAGGTTAATCCCGACAATTGAGATTGTTATTCCTGCAGCCCTTGCAGAAGAAACCTCCTCCATTGTTTCCTCCTCAGGCTTTTCTCCGACTGTAGGCATCGCATCTGTCAGTATAACAAGATGCTTTGTGACTTTCTCATTCGGGAATATTTCAACAGCTTTCCTGAGCATTGCCGTGAAGTCTGTCTGCATAGAAGCCCTTATTTTTGTTATCTGCCTCAAAAGAAAGCTGAAATCGCTTGTAGGATGGACAACATCCTTTACATCTGTCCCGAAAACAACAACCCCTACCTTGTCTTTTGAAGTGACTGCCTTGTAGGCAAGCGCTATTCCTGCTTTTTTTGCAACTTCAATCTTCTTTCCTTTCATGCTTCCTGAAGCGTCTATTCCGTAAACAACATAGACAGAGCCCTTGCTCTGCCTTTCAAATGTCCTCAAATCCTCCTCTTCAACATTTTTATGCCCCCTTCTTATGGCAAGCCTTACTGCGCTTCTCACTGCAATGTCCCTGTACCTGTCAGATTTCTTATAATTCCTGACATCCTCCTTATCGCCGTAATGCGACTGTTTTTTATGAACCTTTTTCCCCAAAATCCCTTTTGGTATGATGTTGTCAAGCTCTTCTGTATAAAGAATCAGCGAAGCCAGGGCAATTCCTGTTTCTGAGATTGTTCCGTCCTTGTTAAGCACTTTCCTGTCCTTCAGCCCATCAATGTTCTCCTCAATTTTCTGCTTCAGCTCCTTTCTGAACTCAGGAATGCCGAGATTCTTGTTGATATAAGAAGGATTGTAGCTTGTCAAAAGCCTTATCAGGCTTTCGCCGTAAATGTTTTTTGCTATTGAGAAATTCTTTGTAATGTTCTCAAAAGTCATGTCAGGCGTGAATGAATTCATGCCCTGGTTAATCGCATCTGCAATCAGCTTTCCGTCATCTATGGTCTTCTTGTCGTTCTGGAGAACTGATTTCATTAATTTGTCTTCTTCAGAAGGAGCTAACGCGCCTTTTGTTTCCTCAGCCTTGGATAATTCTTTGAGCTCGGTATACTCTATGCTACCGACCACCACCCTTTTCAAACTCTTCATGCTCCTGCACAAACTGCCTTAATTCCTTCTGCAGGAATTCCTCATTGCTCTGCAGGTATTTCACAGAAGGCTTTAGCTCAATCCTGTGCATTAATACAGAAATAATTGCATTAGCGATATCATCAGCATTGACTGTTTTCCTGTTGTCTAAAAATGCGTTTGCCTGCGCTCTTTCATACAAACCAATAGAGGCTCTTACTGAAGGCTTTTTCTCCAAATCCTTGTTTTCCCTTAGTATCCTTACAAACAAAACAGCCAGGTTCAGCAGGTTATCAGGGAATGTTACATCAATCTTTTTTCCTTTTGAAGCAACAATCTCCTTCTCGATATTCAGGGTTTCTGGATATCCCATGTTCACAACATCAAACCTATCAACAAACACATCAGACAGCCTTTCAGTTGATGTGTCTTCAGGGTTCATTGTTCCGATAAAGATAAAATTAGCAGGCAGGTCAACAGAATAGCTTCCGATTGTTGCTGTCCCTTCCTGCAGCACCTGCAGCAAGGCGTTCTGAAGCTTTTCAGGGCACCTGTTAACCTCGTCAAAGAAAAGAATTCCGTTGTTTGCCCTGAAAATCTTTCCAGGAGCAAAAGCCTCTATGCTTAAAGGACCGAATTTCAAGGCTTTTATCGGGTCAATATCCCCCAATAAATCCTCAACATTCAGGTCAGGGCTTCCCTGGATTCGGATAAACCTTTCTTCTCCCCTGATTTTCTTTGTTTTTGACGCTTTTTTTGATAAGCATCTTGGGCAAACAGGATTTTTAGGGTCACAGTGGAACTCGCAGTCATTTACTGTTATCTCAGGAAGCAGTTTTGCGACATTCCTTGCCAGCGTTGTCTTGCCTACACCCGGAGGACCGACAACAATTACATGCCTGTCCATCAGCAAGGCTGACTTAACTTGCTGTTTTGTGTTTTTCTGCCCGAGGATGTCTGTAAATGAATCCTTTTTCCTGAAAGTCACATCAAAATTTGTCTTTATCATACCATTGTTTATCAGCAGAAGTAGTATATAAACTTACTCTAGAAAAATTTTTAAATAAAAAAGACATGCACACCGAATTTTAAAAAAATAAAAAAACTGGGCTTAGCTTCTTCCGAAAAGCTTTCCCAGCCAGTCAAATATTTTTGAGACTATGCTCCTTGTTTCTTTTACTTCTTCTTCCAGCGCGCTGATTCTCTTGCCGAAGTCATGGCACTCGCCGTTTCCGCATGTGTTGCTTAGGCATTCGTAGTTGTTCTGGCAGCTTTCTCCGTCTTCTTTCTGGCTTTTCAACCTTCCGTCAATATCACAGTAAGAAGGCGTTCCGTCTTCCAGGATTCTTATCCCGAAAGCAACGCAGGTGCTGTCAACAGGGCATCCCTGGCCTTTGCATTCTTCAACTGGCACGTATTCGTATTCCTCTTCAGCTTCTTCCTCGGTTTCTTCGATTATCTCCACTTCATCCCCAGGATACCTATATCCGTAGCCAAGCTTGAATGCTCCGTCGCACCAGTATTCCCTAACCATTTTTCTTTCTGGGTCATAGTTGTCCTTGACACTGACACCATAGAGGGTAACTACCCCGTTTATATTACCTGAAGCTCCGTCTTCAGTGTCCTTGCAAGGGTCAAGCTTGAATCTGTAGGCATACTTATTATTATTTTCATTTGATTCATCTACTTTGCCGTTGGGAAGCAGATACTGGTGTTCTTCATCATAAACCCTGTCAGCAGTAAACACAAATTCATTTCCAGTATCAAGATATTCTGATGCTCCCGAGGTATAATAATCCCAGTAGTAAGTTCTTGTGTTTCCAGGTTTCATATATTTGTCCTCTTCTCCGTATTGCTCTCCAACAAGCGGAATCCAGCCCACATCATTTCCGTTAATGTTACCCCAAATTCCTGTTGTTCCCATAGTTGGATGCTTCAATAAAGCTGTTCCTTCGCCCCTGTTTTCCAAGGTTATTGCAAACCTAATCTTTGCAATCTCAAAGTTGCTTGAAGGATATTCTTTCTCTAAAACCCCTTTATGCTCAACATGTGATATCACAAGGTCTGGTTTTCCGCTGCCATAGTCATAATCATACTCGTCTTCATCTTCGTCTTCATCATAGATTCTGCAGCTTCTTGTTGACGGCTCGTCAAAGTCACCG
>JAFGCE010000053.1 GCA_016932755.1 Candidatus Woesearchaeota archaeon | reverse complement strand
TGTGAAAGGCTTGTAGAAATACTTGTCAAATATTGTCCTCAAGAAATAAAATATGGGCTGCCCCTCCCATCTTGACTCATAGTCTGTCTCAAGAAATCCGTCAAAAACAAAATGAACTTTTCCCTGGTTCAGCTTAATTTTAGTATGGTCCTTCTCAACCTCAACTTCCTTGATATCAAACATCTGTATCCTTATCTTTATTACGTTCTTTGCATAATCTGTGACTTTTTTCCACGGCTCAAGCTCAATTTCAATGAATTTTCCCTCTGGCTTGACAATCTCTATGTTCTTGTTTTCCCTTTTGTCGTATCCTTTCCACCTGAACCATTCGTCAATAAGGTTATAGAGCTCTCTCACGCTGAACAGCCCCTCATATGTGAGCTTCAGTTTGTCAACAACAACTTCTCTTTCCGGCATTTATCTCACCATACATCCTGGTATGCGCTTTCTTTTGTCTCAAAATCAAGGTATTCCTTGGCAACCTTCTGGAATTTATAAAGCCTGTAGTAAAGCTGGTCTGTGTAAATCGTGTCTATGTCCCTCCTTACGATGTAATTGTCATAAAAATCCGCAAGAGCCTGCATAAATCTTGAGCCTGCAAACCTGTTTGTCCAGTCAAGCTCGCATCTTCCTGTTATCTCAATCTGGAATCTTCCGCTCTGCAGCTTTTGTTTTTTGCCTTCCCTTACAACCTCAACATCATGCAAATCCCAAAAATGGAAAAAAACATCAATATGAAACTTTACATAGCTGTTGACTTTTCTCCATCCCCACCAGGCATACTCCACTTCTGAGCCTATGGGCGAAGGAACCTTGTATTTTACCGAGGTTTCGTGGAACTCGTATCCCTGGTCCACTATCCAGTTCCTCAGTGTTTTCATAAAGCCTTCATAATTGAATATGCCCCCGAATTTTATTATCGGGACATATCTGACTTTTCTAAAACTTAGTGTTTTCGACATTTTAAATCTTTCCCTTAAGGCACTGGTTTTGTCTCATAAAATTTCTGGCCTTCAATCTCAGGCAGGTATGTGCTTAGCTTGAAGTATGTTTTTATCGCCTCCTGAAGCCTGTATGCCTCCCTGTAAAGCTCCTTCTTGTGCATCTCGAAATCCCTTTTTATTATTCTTTTGAAAAAAATCTGCCTTAATTTGCCCATAATGGGGCCTTTCCAGCTCCTGCTGTAGTCAGCAACGCATTTTGCCCAAATCTTTATTTCAGGCTCTCCCCAGTTGACCTTGTATTTTTTGCCCTGGAACATTATTTCAGTATCCCTCATCAGGACTATATGTACATCCAGGTCAAGGTCATATCTCCAGAAAGGGTTTGGAACAGGATTCTTTGTCATTCTCCAATATACCCACACCTCTGTCCCTGATTTCTGGTGCTCCCTGTGCATGTAGAACTCTTCAGGAAAGTCCTCATCCTCCCTTGGGGCATACCCTTCTTCAACAAGCCATTCATGCATTAGCATATACAGATATTTCCAGCTGAAATAATCCTTGTGCTTCAGCTTGAATTTGGCAGCTTCAAGATACTCTTTATTGAAATCCGTGTACCTATGCTTGATTTTAGGCATATCTATTTTATGTTCGCTTTAATTTAAAAACTCTTCGCTTTTAAATAAAAAAATTATTAAGCAGGGACATTTTTTAGCATAATAACATGCTTGTAGGCGTAGTTGGAAAGGCAAATGTAGGAAAAAGCACTTTTTTCAAGGCTTTGACTCTTGCAGAGGTTGAGATAGCAAATTATCCGTTCGCCACAATAAAGCCAAACTCAGGAGTTGGATATGTCAAGGTTGAGTGCGCTGAAAAGCTGTTCAATGTGAAGTGCAATCCAAGGGAGGGATTCTGCATAAAAGGAACAAGATTTGTGCCTGTCCAGGTTATTGATGTTGCAGGGCTTGTTCCAGGAGCGCATGAAGGCAAGGGAATGGGAAACCAGTTCCTTGACGATTTAAGGCAGGCTGACGTCCTGATACATGTAATTGATGTTGCAGGCACAACAAACGAAAAAGGAGAGCCTATTGAGCCTGGAAGCTATGACCCTGCAGATGATATAAGATTCCTTGAAGTTGAGATAGACATGTGGTATTTCGGGATACTGAAAAAAGGATGGGAGAAATTTGTCAGAAGGGTAATGCAGGAAAAACAGCAGATAAGCGTTGCGCTTGCGTCCCAGCTTGGGGCAATGAGAGTTACTGAGGACATGGTCAAAGAGGTTATTTCGCAGCTCGGGCTGAATAAGGAAAAGCCGAATGAATGGAGCGATGAAGACGTAAAGAACATGGCTGTTGAGTTCAGAAAAAGGACAAAGCCCATGGTTATTGCATGCAACAAGATTGATATTCCGGGGGCTGCTGAAAATTTTGCAAGAATTGAGAGCGAGTTCCCTGACCACATGCTTATTGCGTGCTCAGCTGAAAGCGAGCTTGCATTGAGGGAGGCTGCAAAACATGATTTGATTGAATATATACCTGGAGAGCCTGATTTCACGATAAAAGACGAATCAAAGCTGAGCGAAAAGCAGAAAAAAGCGCTTGAATTCATAAGAGAGAATATCCTGAAAAAATACAAGACAACAGGAGTCCAGCAGGTGATTGACAGGGCTGTTTTTGACTTTTTGAAATACATCGCTGTATTCCCTGGAGGAGTGCACAAGCTTGAAGACTCCGAGGGAAGGATTCTGCCTGACTGCTTCCTTCTCCCGCCAAAATCAACAGCCCTTGATTTTGCATTTAAGGTTCACACAGACCTCGGAAAAAATTTCATCAAGGCAATTGATGTGAAAAGAAAAGTGCCTGTTGGGAAAGACCATCTCCTCAAGCATGGAGATGTTGTGGAGATAGTAAGCAAGAAATAATCATTCTTTTGGCTTTCCAAGGCTTGATGCAGCCTGGACATCTATTGGATTTATTGCCCTGTCAACGATTACTGAAGCACAAACCCTGTTTTTGCCTTCTTTCTTTGCCCTGTAAAGCGCCTTGTCAGCTTCGCTGACCATTGTTACTGGAGGGCATGAGCTGTTAAGGCATGTAACCAGACCTATGCTTATTGTCAGCCTGCATGAAGATGCTGTTTCTTTTCTTATTTTTTCTGCAAGCGCCAAAGCTTCATCAGGCTTTAAGCCAGGAGCAATCAATGCAAGCTCCTCTCCTCCGTATCTGAATGCTGTGCTGCTCTCTCCGATTGATGATTTAAGCTTGGACCCCATCTCTGCGAGAGCGTTGTCTCCCTGCTGGTGCCCTTTCTCGTCGTTGTATTTCTTGAAATCATCAATATCCATCATCATTACAGCAATAGGAAGCTTTGCCTCAGCGCACTTTTTAATCTCATTTTCTATCCTGTCGTCAAAACTCCTCCTGTTGTACAACCCTGTAAGCTTGTCTGTCAGGGATTTTGCTTCAAGCGACTTGTGGGAAATGCTGTTCATAATTGAGGATGAAGAGAGCTCTGAAAAAAATTCAAGAAAATCAAAAAATTCAGCATCAACCTGGCTTTTGAAATAAAGGTTCAGCGAGCCAAGAATCTGGTTTTTCGTAATAAGAGGAAGGGAAAGCATAAAAAGCCCGAATGAGCTGATCCCCTTTATGTCCTTAAACATGTATTCTGCGCTTGGCTTTGCTATTCTGAGGCATTTCTGGACTTTCATCACATATTTGAATGTTTTTTCCTCAATATCGTCAAATGTTTTGCCCTGCATATTGTGAGGATATTTCCCAAAACCTTCCAGAATTATTGAAGAATGCTCAGCCCCAAGCTCAACAACTGCAAAATTGTTTATTACTTTCGCAAGCTGCCCAAGCTCAGGCGTTGATGCAAGCTGCCTTGAAAAATTCTTAATAAGATTAAACTTATAACCAGCGTTGTCAAACATGCTTTACTGGTTAGCCGGCATGTTTTTAAGCTTTTTGCTTGACTAATTCCATTATGTTGTCCTTGAATTTGGATAAATCTTTCCTTTTTACCTTGCCTCCTGCAGCAGGAATATGCCCGCCTGCACTTGCACCTTCAAGATTTTCCACTGCTTTTTCAAGCAGGTCATTTACAGCCACTTTCTCGTCTCTTCTTCTTCCGCTTATCCCAATCATTTCTTCCCCCATGTCCTGAGCCACGATTATCGTTTTTTGCGGGTATTTGAGGCACAAAAGAGTGCTCAGGTTTGCCTTGATGTTGAATCTGGGCTTGATAAGATAAAAAACAAGGTCAAATTCGCTTCTTATGTCTGCAAAATCCTCAACATGCCCGAGCCAGTAGTCAATCTCGTATTTTACCTGCCCCTGGAAATTTTTAAGCTCTGAGTT
>JAFGCE010000052.1 GCA_016932755.1 Candidatus Woesearchaeota archaeon | reverse complement strand
GCATTGCTACCCTCGGGTTTTCTTTTATAGAGAAAGACAGGAGAAGGATTAATGTTCCTGCTGTCAAAAAACTTGGGATACCCGAAGGCCCATTACTCGGGAAACTGCAGAACGGAGAAACAATAACCTTCAAAGGGAAAAAAATCAGCCCTGAAAAAACAACAACTGTTGTGGCCGGAAAAAAGATTGCATTCATTTCAGATACTTTGCCGTGTGAAAGTTGCTATACCTTAGCCGAGAATGCAGATTTGCTGATTTGCGAGGCTGCGTATTCTTCTGAACTTGAAGGGAAAGCAAGAGAGTACAAGCATATGACCTCAAAAGAAGCTGCGTTAGTTGCTTCAAGAAGCAATGTTAAAGAGTTGGTGTTGACTCACTTCAGCGCGAGATACAAGAACACCCACGAACTGCAGGAAGACGCACAGCAGGTTTTCCAGAATGTAAAATGTGCTGAAGATTTTATGAAAATAAAAATATAAGATTATTTCGCAGCCAGTTTTATATCGCCAGCCTTGACTGTCTTTCTTCCCGCGTGCTGTGCAAATTTGACTGCATTATTTGCTATTTCCTCTGCGATATCCTCTAAAACTTCCTTCAGCGCGGCTTTGGACTTGTCAGAAACTCTCTCAGCCCCAGCCTGCTTCAGAATCTTCTCCATTGCAGCTAAAGGAATTAATCTTTTTGAAGCCATTGTGATTACCCCCGAAAAAGTGTTTTAATTCTATTTAAGGTTCGGAATGCCTTTTTTGTATTTAAACATTTGGTTTTACGCCTTTAAACGCCAAAACAAGGAAGAACCTGCTTTTTTATAGCTGGCACAGAAAAGTATTTATTGACCCTAACCAAGAAAACAAACAACATGAACGCAAAAGCAAAAGGGACAAACGCTGAAAGGGATTTGATACACCAATTCTGGTCTAATGATTGGGCTGCTGTCAGAATCGCAGGTTCGGGCTCAATGAAATACCCCTCTCCTGACATTCTTGCGTCAAACAACAGAAGGAAAGTCGGAATTGAGTGCAAATCCACAAAAAACCAGTACCAATACTTAACAAAAGAAGAGATTGAAAACCTGAAAAAGTTTTGCAGTTTGTTCGGGGCAGAACCCTGGGTGGGGGTAAAGTTCAAATCTTTTTGGTATTTCCTTAGTTTGGATTCACTTAAAGAAACAGGCAAAAATTTTGTTGTAAGCCAAGAACTGGCAAAACAAAAAGGGTTAACCTTCAATGAGCTGTTGGGTTTTATCTGATTTTTTTGTTTTTTATTAAGAAGTAACAAAAGTGAGCTTTAAACCAAAAATAGCTTTCTAAATGAAAAAATAAAGGCAGAACAGCCTTATTTTTTGCTTTTTATTGTTTTTTAATTGCTCAAAAGGCAAAAAAAACTATAAAAAACCGCTTAAAAAACAAAAACAACCGAAAAGTTTATAAATGGAAAAAACGGTATATAATATGGTTTTGGGGTAGGTTTACCAAGAAATGAAACTGTCAGATAAGGTTGTTGAAGCTATTGTCAGTGAGGTTGCAGGCAGCGATGTACTCCCACTGGTCAGAGCTCTCAAAAATAAAAAGAATGTTTCTGAGTTTAAGCTAGCTGAAGATATAAAACAGGAAATCAACACAACAAGGAATATGCTTTACCGGCTTCATAACTCAAACCTGGTTACTTTTATAAGAAAAAAAGACAAGAAAAAAGGGTGGTACATCTACTACTGGACATTCAACCCAAAGATGGTCAAATACCTTTCTTCAAATTTGAAAGAAAAAAAGCTCGAAAAAGTTAAGGAGCGGCTAAAGAGGGAAAAAAGCGGGGATTTCTTTACATGTGAAAGCCAGTGCGTGAGGCTTGATTTTGAACAGTCAACAGAGTTCCAGTTCAAATGCCCGGAATGCGGGGCTTTGCTTAACCAGGAAGACAACAAGGAAAAAATAAAAGAGCTGGAAAAGGAAATAAAGGCACTTGAAAAAGAGATAAAGAAAAACAAGTAGCTATTGTTTTGCCATCCACGGATACTCTTTTTTTACTTCTTCAACCAGCACCTGTGGCTCAAAAATGCCCAGCTCGGTTATAACCCCAGTGATCAGGTCTGGGTTGATTATCTCAAACGCGTGATTGTCTATGGTCACGTTCTTTGGGGGATTTTTCCATACCTCCTGGGGGGCTCTCTCTTCAATTTCCTCTGTAAACCCAAAAATTGTTTTTGGGTCAAATTTCCAGGAGTTTGTGCAGACATAAACAGGGATGTCGTACTTACGCGCAACTTCGGCAAAAAGCTCTGACCCGATTTTGTTGATGACTCTCCCTTCAGAGGTGATTGCGTCTGCGCCTATCAGCATAATATCCGCCTTTTTCAGGGCAAGCCTCGCTGCGGAGTCCACATAATGCCTTACTTTTATTCCTGCAGCCGCAAGCTCTTTTGCGGTTTTTCTTCCCTGCAACTTTGGCCGCGTCTCTGTGTTGTGGACACTAAATGCCCTGCCCTGTGTTTTGGCTTCAACAAGGATATCTACAACTGTGCTGCTGTGGCAGTGGGTAAAAACTACCATCCCTTTTTTAATTTTTTTTGCTCCTGCAAGAACGACTCTGCCTTTGCTGTTCTGCATCCACGCAAGAGTTTGCTGTATTTTGGAAAGAACGTTTTCTTTTAACTCCCGTAGAGTTTTTCCTTCCCAGTTATTGAACACAGAGCCGATAGAATTCCTCAGATACGGTTCAGTGGGCCTTGTCGAAATAAGCTCCTTTCTGGCTTTTTCCATCTCGTGGAGGAAGCCATCAACTGTCAGTGCTTTTGATTTAAGCACAACAATCTTAAGGGATTTTATCCCTTCCTGAGAAACTGCTTCTGCGCCTTGGATTTTTAATTCCTTTATATCCTTGACTACTTGCTGAAACGAGGTATAAGGCATAGTAAAGAAAAAATAAGTTTATTTCTTTTTCCTTTTCAGCCTGCTTTCTATTTCCTTCTCTTCTCTCTCTATGGCCAGCTCCTCTTTGAGTACCCGGGCAGCCAGCCTTTCAATGTGCATCTCTATTCTCGCAACCCTTCTTTCCATCAAAACCAGAACTCTCAGGCTGTAAACTATCGCAGCTAACGTGCCTATAATAATCGCGAGTGTTATTCTGAGAAGTGCTTCTTCTGCCATGTTTTTTCACCTCTTTTTGGATTAAATCGTGTATAGACAACACTAATATAAAAAGGTTTTTCTTTTTAAAGAAAAATTATTTGTTCTTTGCTTTGGAAGCAGGGGTCATGTTTGCCCAGAGGGATTCAAAAATGCCTTCCAGTGCCCGCGCAAAGAATTTTGTGTTGACCCAAACCCCCACGTCATAGCTTGGGTGGATTTCTTTGTCATCCAAAAGCATAAATGTAATCTCCTTTCCGTCAACAACGCAGAACCTCGCTGTCACATCATCAACACTTCTGATTTGAGCCAAAGAGCCTATTTTCTTGACTGCTGCTGCTGACTTTTTTGTCAACGGAGCGGCAATCTTAACCTCAACACCTTTTGATTTTGCTTTCTGCAGTGCTGATTTGAGTACGTCTGCCTTTCTCATAAGCCCTTCTTCTGTTGTGAGTAGGTGAACCTTTTTTTCTGCGTTTTTGATCATTGCGTCAATATGGTTGTAAAGGTTGTTTCTTCCTTTTATTGCACCTGTCAAGTCCGCAGGCTCAACAAGTTCGACTCCCTGTGAATGCAGCAAATTAAGCTCTTGCAGAACCTCGCTGTTTTTCAGCTTTGAAAGTGTGCTTGTCTGCTTTTCAGCATCATCAATCACTTTTTTCTTTATTCTTTCCAGCACCTCTGCAGGGGGGACTGCAATGTACTTGATTGGCTTTCCTATTTTCATAATAATGAACCCTTTTCTTTCCAGGCTCTCTAGAACATCATAGCTTCTTGATCGCGGAACGCTTGCAATATCGGAGAGTTCCCCGGCTGTGGATATCCCTCTTGAAAGAAGCGCTGTCCATAACTTTGTTTCATAAGTATTAAGCCCAAAATCCTTAAGTTTACTCAAAAACTCTTGCTTGACTATCATTTTAAACCCCCAATCTAGTTAAATTTCACTAATAGAAAGAATAGCTGGTATTTAAAGATTACTGTTTTTTGCTATTCCCCAGTAGCAAAAAAACTTTTCAGGGGACATACCCCTCTATTTCTATTGGAAACCCATTTTATG
>JAFGCE010000051.1 GCA_016932755.1 Candidatus Woesearchaeota archaeon | reverse complement strand
GTCAACAGCGTCGTTAATTCCGCAGCAGATGCATGTACTTCCTGAAGCTGAATAGCTTTCAATTTCATTGTTCAGCTCTGTTTTGTTGTCTGTAAGCCAAAGCGTGCTGTCTGTTGAATCCTCATAGCTCACAAGACCGACAAGAGGCCCCTCATTATTCAGTATTGTGTCAACAAAATCCTTGCCTGCACATTTTGCAATGCTTAGTCTCTCGGTGCTGTTGTCATTAAGATTTGGATTATCACATTCTCTTTGTGCTCCATTTACATTGTCCTGGTCCATCCTCCATCTCATGCTTCCGCTGACGTCTGTGATAAGCACAGAATCAAGCGGCGCGCTTGTTCTTGTGATGTTTTTAAGCCCTATCCTTATAGGAAGTGTAACCATGCTAAGGTCTGCATAGCTTACTCCATCACTTGAAAAAATAGAAGACAATTCCGAATCTGTTAATGTCACTTCTGTAGCCCCATCTCCCTGGGCTTCATAAACAGTTGTGCCACCTATTGTCAAATAAGTAATATAGTTGCTTACAAAATTAAGATAAACTTTCATTGATGTTAGATTGCCTGGGATATAAGTTGAACTATATGTGTTGATGAATCCTTCTATGCCAGGGAACCAGTATTTTTTACCTGCAAGGTTTTCGCCATAGTAGGTTACATCTAATTCTTCTGCGTCAGGTGTTATGTAAACAACCTTGAGATATCCCCCTCCGATATATTTAGGGCCTTCTGCTGTGAAGTTCTCATTAATATATTCAAAGCTTATTTTTACTTCGTTTTCTCCTGCAGTGAAATAGTTCCAATAACTCTGGTTTACATACCAGCTTCCCGGAATAAGGAATGTGCTGTTCCCAGAACCTCTCGGATATGAACCTGCAAAATTGTCATTGATATAAAGGTTGAAGTCTGTGCCAGGAAGAATCTCAAGATAAACCTCTTTTATGTTAGTAAGATTCTGTGGAAGAAAAATCTTCTTTGTTATGTTTCCTTCTCCCTCAAATCCGCCAAAGTAAACTACCGAAGACGATTTCCTATTCTTTATGCTTGTGAGGAAAATCTTTGAGGTAAAGCCGAGGACAGGCTTAAGCTTTGCATATCCTGAAGCTATTTTCCTGCTGCTTATAAGGGAATTGTTTAAGCTTCCCTCATTATGGAGTATCTCTTCATCGTCAACAAGGACAGAATACCCGTATTTTTCAGGGATTATGCCTCCAAGAACAGCTTCTGTAAAATTTTGTGCAAGCCCGTTGTTGTTCTCAGCCCAGAACTCGCCTATCTGCTCCATCACGCTGTTGTTAAGATGGACTATATTGCCGTCGGATATTAACGAGGCTACATAAGGGCTGTTTATTTCGCTGACCTTGAGCTCTGAAAAAACTCCTGTAATATCTTCTGAAAGATAGCTTAAGTGCACTGTCGGCTGGCTGTTTACATGAAAAGAGGAGATTATAAGCAGCCCTACAAACAGTATGCCTGACGCTATGAATGCATCTATTGTAAAGAACACTGCCTTTTTTCTTATTTTTCTCATGCTTTCCATAAATGAATCACTGCCCTGTTGATTGATGAATTGTAAATCACAAACCTTGTTGTTGCCACAAGGAACTTTGAGCTGTTTGGGCTCAGGCCAGCCTCGTGGTGCTTTGTTCCGTTTGCATCCTCAAGGAAAAAGTAAAAGTCAAATCTTGTCCTGAACAGATTCTTGGCATCAGCATAGCTCATGTTTTCAAACTGCCAGAGCTTTGTCTCATTAATCCTGTACTTACCGTCAGTAATCCCAAGCAGCGTTACATTCCCCTCTGTCCAGTTTGAAGGCAGCCCCGCAGACATAAGGGAGGAGGATATTGAATTTGAGTCAACCATCATCTCTTCCCAGTCAGATTCGTCCTCTCCTGAAAAATTGCCTGAATACTGGTAGTACACAACAACCATTATTGTAAATATGATTAACCCTACCATAAAATCAAGGTACCACACCTGTGCTTTTTTCTTTTTAAGCATTTAAGTAGACTACCCCCTCTTCCCGCCTGATGGTGTTCTCTCCCTTGACTATAATCCCCACTGTGGGAGGCACCTGGACAGAATATTCATAGTTTCTTGATTCTGCGTTGATATATCCGTATGAGATTTCAATAGTGTAGTTTATCCCCCTGACAGAATCAGGTATTGTAAAATCCCTCCTGTAGCCGTCCTCGACATTTGAGGCTATCAGGATTTCTGATTTGACAGATTCCACAACATCCTTGAGTGCATCTCCTTCCTCGTCCTTTCTTATGTCAATCATGCTGTCTTTTGCAAATGCTGTAAAAACTATCATTATCATAAATGCAATCATAATAAGCATGACAAACTCCATTGCAACCTGGGCTTTGTTTAATCTGAAACCCACACGTAATCACCTCTGCATTCAATATTAAGGTAGTGCACTCCCTGATGTGTTGAGAGGTTGCCTGTTATGTTGATAGGAGTGTAAACAACAACATCATCAATTCCATTCCTGGTTCTTACCCTGAAAACTATCTCGTTATTTCCAAGCTGGATTGAGGCAATATCTTCAGGGAAGTAAGATTTGATAGTAAGCCTTGACGGCTCCCCTAAATAGAAAACTGTTTCTGCTCCGTCAGCAATTTTTTTTGAGACATGGTAAATTTGCGTTGATGTTATTTCAGCCTTTGTCTCCTGCGAATGAGTCTGGAATATTATAACAAGGGGGATGGTTATCACAGCGACAAAGCCAATGATAATAAGGTATTCCATTGCTACCTGCGCTTTTGATGAACCAAACATAATTTTCACAAACTTTCACCTCTTTTTTCAAACTTTTTTGATTTCCTTCTTGAAATCCTCAATAATCAAACTTCTAATGTAAGCAGGCGCTTTCAATCCAAGGGACTTTGCCCTCTGTTCAAGCATCTGCTTAAGTTCCTTTGGCAGTGTCACTCTTACCTCGTTTTGAACCATATCCTAAAATATGGATATATTTAGTATATAAATGTTTCCAAAAATATCCATTATTATGGATAATAATTTTTTATTCAAAAAGCTTAAATAAGGGTTATCCAAAAATCAGGGTATGAAGATAAAACTGGCTGTTTTGCTGTTGGTTCTTGTATTAATCCCTGCTGCAGCTGGAAGAACAAAAACAGGAAGCATAAACCTTCTTGCAATGAGTGAAATTGAAGAGGGGATTTACAAGGGAAGCCTTGCAGACCTTTCGCTTGAGATAAGGGAAGGAAAAGGAAGAGTGTTTGTAAATACATTCCCTATATCAAAGATTGACACGCAGATATCAATGCGGTTTGCCCAGCAGATAGCATGCAGGCATGCAAAGGCAGACTGCTCTGAACAGGACTTTATCTACACAATAAAAGCGGACAGCAGCATAATAGGCGGTCCGAGCGCAGGAGCAGCAGCAGCTATGCTGACATATTCACTTCTTGCAAACCAAAAACTAAACAGCAGCATAGCTATAACCGGAACAATAAACTCCGGAGAGATTATCGGTCCTGTCGGAGGAATAAAATCAAAGATTGAGGCTGCATCAGAAGCAGGCATAAAAACTGTTCTTGTTCCGAGAGGAAGTTCAGAAAAAGAAAATGAGACAGACCTTGCTGAGTATGGGAAAGAGCTTAACGTCGATGTGATTGAGGTTTCCACTTTAGGTGAAGCCCTGTATTATTCCACAGGCAAAAAAGATGAAGAGCCGAAAAAAGAGCTTGTTGTAGACCCCCAGTATAAAAAAATAATGAGGCAGCTGGCTGTACAGCTGTGCGACAGAACAGACTATCTGCAGAATATATATCTCACAGAAAAGCCTGAAATAGAGCTAAACGAGGACATACTTGAAAGCGATATCTCTGCACTTGAAGACAAGGGAAAGTCACAGGCTGCGTTTGAGATTGAGGATTACTACACTGCTGCATCATACTGCTTCAGAGCAAATATTGATTACAGCTACCTGTTATATTACTTCAAAAACATGACTTCAGTGGAGATATTAAACAAGACTGAACAGCTCAGCAAAGAGATAGAGACTTTTGATGAATTTATTGACAGCCAGGAAATAAGCACTATAACCGACCTGCAGGCATATATGATAACAAAAGAAAGGATTGGCGAATCAGAAGACAGGAGAAAAGTTGCTATAGAAAACATTAATGACACAAAAGAGGCTGTTTATTGGCTTGCTTTTGCACAGGAAAGGCTTAACTCAGCTGAAAGCTGGAGCAATTTCTTTGGAACCGAGGGGCAGGACTTCATAATAGACAATGAAACCCTGAAGGAATCATGCTATGCCAAAATATCAGAAGCAGAAGAAAGATACCAGTATGTCAACTTCTATTTTGAAAACACATTGGCATCAACAAGGAAAGAGATTGACAGCGCAAAAAAAGACATGAAAGAAGAGAACTACATAATGTGCCTTTACAAGGCAAGCAGGGCAAAAGCCCAGGCAGACACAGTGATGGGAATGATTGGTGTTGAGGCATCAATGCTGAACGAGACTCTAAGGCAAAAGATTGATGCTGCTAAACAGACAATTATAGAGCAGCAGGAAGCAGGAGTATTCCCCATAATGGGCTACTCTTATTTGGAATATGCAAACTCGCTTAAGGAAGAAGACGCTTCTTCTGCAGTTATATATGCTGAATACGCTCTTGAGCTTAGCAGTTTTGACTTTTATTTTGAAAAAAGAAAGCCCGCATACCTTCCGGACATAGACAATAATCTGCTGTTTATCCTGGTTCTTGGAATATGTATCGGCTATGTGATTGCAGGAAGGTTTGCAAAAAAAAGACAGGGTAAAAATCCAAAGCCCAAGCATGAGATAAGAGTAAGAAGCGCAAAACTAAGGCCGAAAAAGAGATTAAAATAGCGTCAGAATTCTAAACCCTCGCAAACGCCCCGAAGGACGTCTGCGCGGGAAAAAGAGGTGATAGATTATGAATAGTATTTCCCTGTTACTACTACAATATAGTATTGGTTATATATAAATGTTTCGTTTTTTTGAGTATT
>JAFGCE010000050.1 GCA_016932755.1 Candidatus Woesearchaeota archaeon | reverse complement strand
AGTGCCTAGTTTATACATTTTCTGAATATAACTAAGCTATTGTTCTATTTAAAGTTATTCTCTATCAAAGAATTAGAAAAATATGCGGTAGCCGAGATTCGAACTCGGGTCGCAGCGTTGGCAACGCCGCATACTAACCGCTATACTACTACCGCATTAAGTTCAAGCCAAAAAACATGGGCCCAACCGGATTTTCTTGCTATAAGCTTCGCTTAACAGCACTCGAACCGGTGACCTTCGCCTTGTAAGGGCGACGTTCTAGCCACTGAACTATGAGCCCAATAGATGGAAGATATTAATATGCCCTATAAAAAGGTTTTTGTTTTTCCAATTTTAGTTGCAAAAATTTAAATAGCATATGCTATACTTTGCCATTATGGAAGACAAGATATTCCAGCTTCTTGTGGAAGAGGATGACATAACATGGAAAGACATAATCTTTAACCTTGTCAAGACAGAGCAGATGGACCCATGGGATATCAATATAGGGCTTCTTTCAAAAAAATACATCGAGCTTCTGAAGAAAGCAAAAGAGCTTGACTTCAAGATTTCAGGGAAAGTTGTCCTTGCAGCTGCAATCCTCCTGAGGCTGAAGTCAAAAAGGCTTGTCGGAGAAGACCTTGACGAGTTTGACAGGCTTCTGGCAGGGAACACTGTTGATGAGGACGAGTTTTATGATGACCTTGCAGCTATGAGGGACGCATCAAAGATACCTGAGGAGGAAAGGCTAAACCTTGTGCCGAGAACCCCGCAGCCGAGGAAAAGAAAGGTTTCTGTCTATGACCTTGTTAATGCGCTGGAGAAAGCGCTTGAAGTCAAGAAAAGGAGAATCATAAAGTCAATACCCACTCTTGAAGTGGAAGTCCCGCAGAAAACAACAGACATAGGGCTTGTGATAAAGCAGGTTTACAACAGGATACTGGACCATTTCCTTGAGAAAAAGGGAAGGAAGCTTACATTTTCCCAGCTTGTCCCGTCAAGAGACAAGGAAGACAAAATCCTTACATTCATCCCTCTGCTTCATCTTTCAAACAGCAGGAAGATTGACCTTGAACAGGAAGCGCATTTCGGCGAGATTGACATACGGCTGCTGAAAAAGAAAGAAAACCCTGCAGATACTGCAGGTTCTGCGAAAAAACCGGAAGCGTAGGCTCCAAATCAGCGAAAAACTTTCGCGAAAGGCATAAGTATTATAAATAATCGGGATTTTTAAACAGGAGAGGTGGTTGTATGCTTACAGATACTGAAAAGGAATATCTCAGGAAGCTTATTGAAAAAGATCTTGAAAAATTCCAGACCGAGGAAAAGGGAATTGTGGATATGAGCCCGGGCTTTCTCAAGGGAGAAGAGGAATACGAGGAATTTTTGAAAAGGCTTCTTGAAAAGCTGAAATAAAATGGCAAAAGAAGAAAACATGAAAAAGGAGAAGGAGCTGCAGCAGAAATTTGTGGAGTTCCAGATGCTGCAGCAGCAGGCATCCCAGCTGCAGAAGCAGATTCAGCAGATGCACATGCAAAAGAAAGAGATTGAGTCAATAACACAGAATCTTGACGAGCTGAACAGGGCAGAAAAAGGCGCTGAAATCCTTGCCCCGGTTGCATCGGGGATATTTGCAAAAGCCAGCCTTGAAAACAAGGATGATTTTCTTGTGAATGTCGGCAATAATGTAGTTGTGAAGAAAAGCCTCGCCGAAGTCAAGGAGCTGCTGTCAAAGCAGGCTGAGGAAGTGGGCAAGGTTGAGAAAAAAATGAGCTCAAACCTCCATGAGATTGCATCGGCAATACAGCAGGTTGAGGAGGAGCTTGGCAAGATGATTGAAGAGGCAAAAGAGGATGTTTAAGTTTCTCAAGGACAAGCTTAAAGGCGCTATTTCTAAGCTGAGCAGGAAGGCAGAGGAAGAGGCTGTTCAGGAGACAGAGGAGTCTGCCGAAGAAAAATCAGGCGAAATAAAAAAATTAGAGGCAGAGAAGAAAAAGCTTGAGCAGGAGGAAAAGAAGGTAGAGGCAGAGCTGAAAAAAGAGAAGGAAAAGGCGAGGAAAGCTGCTGAAAAGAAAAAGGAAGAAAAGAAGCCAGAGCCGAAAAAAGAAGAGAAAAAGCCGGAGCCAAGAAAAGAAAAAGCTCCGGAAAAGCCGAAAGCAGAAGAGAAAAAGCCTGAGCCAAAACCGAAAGAGAAGATAGAGAAGCTGGAAAGGAAAAAAGAGGAAATAAGGAAAGAAGAGAAGGAAATAGAGAAAGAGGAAAAGGCTGCCGAGACAGAAAAAAAGGGCTTGTTCAGCAAACTGGCGGAAAAAATAACAAAGACAAGGCTGAGCGAGGAAAATTTTGAAAAGCTTTTCTGGGATTTGGAGGTTGTGCTTCTTGAAAACGGGGTTGCAGTCGAGGTTATTGACAAAATAAAAAATGATTTGAAGAAAACACTTGTTGAAAATCCAATCCCAAGGGGAAAAATAGAATCAACAATACTGAAAACACTGAAAGATTCAATTAAGGAAGTCCTTTCTGTTGAAAGCATTGATTTGACAGGCTTAATAAGGCAAAAGAAGGAAAAGCCTTATGTTATATGCTTTGTCGGAGTAAACGGCTCAGGAAAAACAACATCAATCGCAAAAGTTGTCAGGAAGCTGCAGGACAGCGGGCTGAGCTGTGTTATTGCAGCAGCAGACACATTCAGGGCTGCAGCCATAGACCAGCTTCAGCTTCACGCAGACAGGCTTAAGGTCAAGATGATAAAGCATGATTACGGCGCAGACGCTGCTGCTGTTGCGTTTGACGCGATAAAGCACGCAAAGGCAAAAGGCATTGACGCAGTCCTTGTTGACACTGCAGGAAGGATGCATTCAAACGCAAACCTTATGGATGAGATGAAAAAAATAGTAAGGGTTGCAAAGCCTGACATGAAGGTTTTTGTCGGCGAGAGCATTGTGGGAAATGACTGCATAGAGCAGGCAAAGCAGTTCAATGATGCAGTGGGCATTGACGCGATAATACTTTCAAAGGCAGATGTTGATGAAAAAGGAGGGGCTGCAATCTCAATAAGCTATGTCACAAAAAAACCGATTATTTTCATAGGAACAGGGCAGGAATACAAAGATTTAAAAAATTTTGAGCCGGAAATTGTTCTTGAAAGCTTAGGATTATGAGGTGATAGGATTGAAAACAATAACAAAAATAGGGGTTATGTCTGTTGCAAAAATTCAGGCTTTGCTGACAGGAGTGATGTACCTTCTTATGGGATTAGTTGCAACAATTGTTGGAATTAGAAACCCGGAAATCATACAGCAGGCAGGACTGCAGGCTGGATGGGGATATGTCCTGACTTACACGATAACAGGGCTTGTTGGGGGGTTCATATTAGGGCTGGTTATAGCTTACCTTTACAATCTGCTTGCTCCTAAAATCGGCGGAATCCAGATAGAAATCAAGTGATTTTTTGATTATTTTTTGTCTTTTTGTTCTAAAGAACACTTCTTGGCAGTTTGTAAATATATGCAGCGCTTGCAAAGCAGAGAACTGCCATTATGATGAATATTGCGTTGAACCCGAACGTCACTACAATAATACCCCCCAAGACAGCGCCTGCAAATCCTGTGAAATAGTTTATTGATTCCCAGGCTCCCCATTCCCTGCCTGCCTTGTGCTTTGTGAGGTGCTTTGAATACAAAGCGTCAAAAGCAGGAGAATAGATTGCTTCTGAGAATCCTATCAGGGCTTGTATAAGGAAAAGAAACCATATTGAATTTGCATACATGTAAAGCAGGAATCCAATGCCCATTACCCCATAGCCAAACACTACTATGAGCTCTGATTCCTTCATCTTGTCAGCATACCTTCCTGCTATCAGTGTTGTTATTCCTGCTGCAAGAGCAAAAACACCTCCTGTAAGGCTTGCGTCAAGAAGGTTTCCGCCTACCTTTTCAACAAAAAGAGCATAGATAGGACCAAGCATTCCTGCAGCAATAAGAACAAGGGCATTTGTTACCAGAAGAATTCTCAGCGCCCTGTTGAACAATATGTTTTTCATGCTTTTTAATTTAAAGTCTAATATATATAAACATTTCTACTCAAATTCTATCTTTCCATCAAAGTAAATTCCCTTGTGGAGCTTGACAGGCCGCCATTCATCCTGCACAAGCTTTGCCTCAAGCCATTCAGCAAGCTCTTCAGGATTTCCGATTGTCGCTGACAAGGCAATTATCTGGACATTTTTCAGGAGCTTCTTAATAATTGTCAGCAGTATCTCCAGAGTAGGCCCTCTGCCTGCATCATTGAGAAGGTGCACTTCGTCAACAATCACCGTCTTTACATAGTTAAGCCAGGGAGAATGGTGCCTTATTAAAGAATCAAGCTTTTCAGCAGTGCACACGATAAAATCAAAGTTTGCAAGGTAAGGGTCTGCACTGTCCAAATCCCCTATGGAAAGGGCTATCCTCAGGAAATGCCCGTATCTTTTTTTGAAATCATTGTACTTCTCATTAGCCAGCGCCTTCAGGGGAACAATATAGATTGTCTTTCCTTTTCCCTCAACAATGTTTTTTGTGCCGATAAGCTCTGCTATCAGTGTTTTCCCTGAGGCAGTGGGGGTGCATACCAAAAGGCTCTTTCCTTCCAGCAGCCCTGCCTTGACAGCCTTCTCCTGTCCAGGGGTCAGCCTGCTTATGCCTGCCTTCTCAAGCGCTTCAAAAGTCTCCTTCGGAATCCTGTTTTTTATCTCTTTTAGCTCCATTTATGCAAGTAAGAAACAAAAACTATTTATATTTTAAGAAAAAACACCAAAATATGAGTGACATAGAGAAAGTAATGAAGATAAACAAGATGTCTGCTTATCTCAAGCAGCACGGGTTTGCATCAAGTTCTGATGAAGCTGCTTCAAAAGCCCAGGAAGTTTTTGACCAAAAGCTTGTCACTGCAGAAAAACCCAAGGAGGGCGGTATAAAAATGGCTGATGATGAAAAAATAGCTAAGATTGAGAGAAATTTTGATGTTTTCAAGGCAACAACAGCACAGCAGCTTAATTCCTTGAAGGATGATGTTCACAATGTCGTTCAAAAGATGAACGAGATTATCAAGACAATCAATGAGCTGGAAAAATTAAAGGAGTCGGTTACAACTATTGATGAAGACGGCGAAAAACAGCAGAGGCTTGCTCCAAAAGTTATAAAAAAGCCAAAGGAGGAAAAGCCAAAGAACCATCCCAGAAGCGGGAACATGCAGCCAGGGGATATTGACCTTAACAAGACATTCTATTTCGGCAAAAGGTGAGTAAGATTCCGGAGATACAGGAAGGGGTTATAACAGACGAGTCAGTAAAAACCTTGTTTGAAGACCACTCTAATGAGCCTGTGCCTGCGATAATAGCAGATTATTATACCATGCTTGGGCACTTAAGAGGCATTATTGAAACTGATGCAAGGCTGATGTTTAACTATGCACATCCAAAATTTTCTTTTGAAATAGTGGAAGGGGATTTCAGGAAAGAGCCAGTGCATGCAAGCCTGGTTTCAGGATGCGCAGGGCTTGATACTGCCGAGTACTCCCTGATTCACTCTATTGTTGCAAGAAAAAAAGGGTTTTTCCCCTGGTCAGAACATGCAATAGTCAGGGGATTTGCAGTGCTTGAGAACTTTATTTTTGATGACTATCTGGATATGGTGGTTATTGCATTGGACCGCCCGCTGACAGATGCGGATTTTGAAGGAAAACCAAGAAGCCTTGATGTTGCTGTTTTGGACGCCATGTTTGCAGGGCACATAGAGACAATGACTCAGCAGTATGCAAGGAAGCACAATTTCCCTCCTGTGAGATACAGGGTTGAGCAAACTAAGCAAGCCAGAACCTAGACATCTCTTTCTTTATAACCAAAGATAAAAATGTATTTCCAGGCAATGCCCTGCTGCCTTGTTACTGCAACCTTGAATCCGTGCTCCTCAAATACTTTTATGATTTTGTCGTCGTGCTCAATCCATTCAACATTTGGGATTACATCAAAAAATTTATCGTAATCCACAAAGCAGACCCTTGCTCCTTTTGCAAGCCTCCTGTTCAGCCCTGTCAAAACCTCCCCGACATTCCTTACATATCCGAGGTTGCCGACAGAGACAACAGCGTGAAGCTTGGGGATATCAGGATGAATCCTGTACATGTGCTGTGGGTCGTGCATAACTTTCACATGGGTATGCCCTTTTTTCATTAATCTTTTCTCTGCAATTGCAATGTCTTTTTCAGAAATGTCTGTTGCATAAACTTTCCCGTCCTTTCCAACCTCTTCAGCAAGATGCATTGTCAGTGTTCCGACAGAGCATCCAAACTCAAGCACTGTCTTGCCTTTTATGTCGCCGAGCAAAGCAATGGCTTTCTTCCTTATGTGCTTCGGGAGTATCGCGCCTTCAAAAATATAGGCAAGATGCGCGAGTATGTTGTGCGTTTTCCTGACAGCTCTCGGGCTGTAGTACATCTCAAGCAGAAAATATACAGGGATTCCTAAAAGTATAAATGAGATTCCAAGCCTCAGCAGCCTGAAAGCTCCAGGCGTGTCTATCACCCAATAGATTATGAGGGCTATGAGAATAAAAACAACAAGCACAGGGCCTATTTTTCCCAAAGGAGCCCTGTAATATCTGGGAGTGTCAGGCTGCCTGTATCTGAGGACAACAACACTGAGGATAACTGCTGAATAAAGCAAAAGAACAATAGGGACAAGGAGAAGGAGCAGTGTTTCATAAGAGCCTGCTCCTGCAAAAACAATGACGCTTGTGAGCAGTGTCTGGAAGATTATGGCATGGTGGGGGGTGTTGTATTTTGGATGGATCTTTGCAAGCTGGCTGAGGAAAAGCCTGTCCCTTGCCATTGCAAGCACAAGCCTTGGCGCAGAAACAATCCATCCAGCGACAGAGCCGATAATCGCAAGATAAACCATTATTGAAAAAATATCCCTGCCTATGCCTCCGTAATATATAGTGCTGAGGTCTAGCAGCGGAGCAGCAGAATCTCCGAAAACTCTCCAGTTTATTGTGCCGAGAGAGGTTATTACGAAAAAAACTGCCAGCAGCCCTATGATAACTGTGGCAAGAATCAGCGCTTTTGGCATTACCTTCTCTCCGTCCTTTGTCTCTTCTGCGAGGAATGTTGCAGTCTCCCATCCGAAAAATGTTTCTGCAATGAAAAAGATTGCCACAAAGACTGCAGACGCAGGGAAGACAAAAAAAGGAACAAAATTTGCAGCTTCAAGATGGAACAAGCCGGGTATTGCAAGCCCGATTACAGAGCTCAGCGTGATAAATGCAAATGCAACAAGCATCACTGCGCTTGTCCGCATTCCCCTGTATGCTATAAAATTGAATATAAGGACAAACAAAAGCGCGATTGGAATTTTTATTTGGGGGGCTTCAAACGGAAGAAGGTACTGTATTGCGCCGACGACAAGCATAGCTATTGTTATGTTTCCTGCAATAAGTGTTGCCCATCCGATAATAAAAGAAGTGAACCTTCCATAAGCATGCTTGCAGAATTCATACACGCCTCCTGCTTTCGGGTACATGCTTGTCAGCTCTGCAAAGCACATTGAGATGTATACAGACACTAAAGCCATTATTATCCAGGATAGTATGGAGGCAGGCCCGGCATGCCTTGCTCCGACAGCAGGAAGAAAAAATATTCCTGTCCCAACTATTGAATTTATAGTGATAAGAAGTATTGCCCTGTAGCTCAGTACTTTCTGCAGCTCTGCCATGAACACATTTTGTTATATCTTATTTATAAAAGGTTTGTTAAACTTAGGTGTGGTAAATAGTAAGATTTTTAAAGCACTTGTGAATCATTAGCTTGTCCCGCCACACGCGGAGGTGCCGGAGTGGCCAAACGGGACAGGCTTAGGCAGTCTGGCACAGAGGTGTGCTGAGCCAATCTTTTGGCGATGACTGAAGACACCTGTTGGCTTAGTGCCTACTGGGGTTCAAATCCTCACCTCCGCATCTAATCTTTAAGAAATATTAGAATTCAAAACCACAGGTGGGGCATAAAGCCCCACGATGACAGCTTCGCATGGAGTTGGGAACTTTATGTTCCCAATGCTAATATCGCTCCCAGTTGGTTTGTGACAACAAACCTTGTGGAACTTGTTCCACATTGGCGAAAGAACTGGTTCAAACAATCACCTCCGCATCTTTATTTATAAGCTGAATTAACCATACCATTTCGGAGTAACAACATAGCGAGACTGCAAAATTCGGGGGTTTCAGGCTGTAAGAAGCAACAATAGGCTAAAAATGGTGTCAAAAATTCCGAAAAGCTTATAAATGAATCCAAACCTAAAAAGCCTACTGATAGTCATAGTAACATACAGTAATCACAGGCTGCAAGGGCTTGTGCAATCCAGCACAAAGCTTTGAATGCCAATAGGGACGAGCATTAAATTATATTCAAAAAAAGATAGCCCAAAAAGGTAGCCAACAAACAAAAACCAAAAACACATGGAGGTGTTTAGATAATGGAAGTTAAGAAAGCAATTAAGAAGATGGTTGCTTTAGGAACCGGTCTTGCACTGGTCGGAGCAACAATCTTTGGCGCTGCAGCAGCAGACCTTAGCGACTATCCATCACCAATGTTTATCAAGGATGGAAAGTTCAACGGCATTGTTGTCGTAGGGGACAGTGCAGCAGCATCAGACGTTATTGGCAGCGTCGATATTGCAACAAGTTTGCAGTATTCTTCCACAACAGTAAGTGAAGTTAGTGTTGGGGAAGCAGTTGTGCCAACAGTGAGCGAAGGCGTTAGGATTGCTAAATCCGGCGACGAGCTAAACATAGGAGAAGACTTGAATGATGTTGAGGACAAGTTCACATCATCAGACCTTCCAGACGTTCTTCCTGACGGAATCTTTGAGGATGAAGACGGCGGAGAGGAAGATTTCGAGCAGACACTTGAGCTTGGCGCAGATGCTGAAGTCCTGATGTTCTACCAGGATGATGACGACGCTCCAGAAGCAGGAATGTATCTGCATGTAGTAAAGAGCGGAGACACATACACCTATGTTCTTGAGTTTGACGACTCGATTGGAGGAACAGGGGACACAGACGCCACAGAAGATGTTCAGGAACTTCTTGAGTCAGCAACAATTGAGATACAGGGCAACACATACACAATAACAGATGTTGAGCATGACGACACAGATGCTATTACAGAGATAACACTTCAGGCTGGGGAATCAACAATCTGGCTTGAGGAAGGTGTTGAGCTGTCAAAAGCAGTTGCTGGTGTAAGCCACAAAGTTGTTCTTGAGGATGTCAACGAAGATGAAGACAAGTGTGGAATCAGTGTTGACGGAACACTTGCCTGGGTTGACAAAGGAAAGACAAAGACAGTCAACGGAATGGACATCGGTGTAACAGACGCTATTGTTGTACACAGCGCTGGAAAAGACACAGACGTCTGTGAAGTAAACCTTGGAGCATCACAGCTTACACTGACTGACGGCAAAAAGGTCAATGTCAACGGAGCAGACATCAAAGGCTCAGAAGTAACAATAGACAAGGACGGAACAACACTCGAATGGGACGGATTAACAGTAACCTATTCAGCAGATGACGATGTATACCTTGCTGAAGGAGAAACATGGGTTGACCCAGTCTTCGGAAACTTCGAAATGACATTCGGAGGGATGACAGCAGTAACAGAAGAGATGATGCTTGACTTGACAGGTACAAAAGACGCTGAGTTCACCTTCACAAACACAGAAGGCGACGAAGTAGTAATACCATTCAGGTATGATGTCGGCACAGACACCATTATGGCTGGAACTGACGTTGATGAGTTAGTGTTGAGAGAAGGAGACACATGCTCAGGAACAGCATCAGTTGAAGACTGCGAAGGCAACTTTATCTTTGTTGTAGCACCTGGCGGAGAATCAAGAATGATGGAAATTGAGACTATTGACGTGGATGACGAAGAGATAGTGCTTAATGACCTGACAAAAGACAAAGACTACACAGATGATATCTTTGTTAACGGCAGCCAGTCTACTGTTACACTTGGTTCATTTATGGACATATTGATAACAGTTAACGAAACTGCAATGACAATTGACATAGATGTTTCTGAGGACACACTTGCAGAGACTGAGCTGGGCGCAGAAATAGACTTCGGCAGTGACTGGGTTGACATTTACGAAGAAATCCCAGACGAGACAGATTTCCCAGAGGATGATGCAATCTACCTTGCTCTTGAGGATGACGACTCAGAAATGAGTGTAAGTGCCCCAACAAGCGACGATGGTCTTGACTTCTACCCAGTTGAAGAAGACAGCGATGTTGAGCAGGCTATGACCACAGTTGGTTCACTTGTTGAATACGACTCAGAAGAAGATGACTACACGCTAGTTGTCTACCCTGATGAGGAAGCATACGGAAACGTATTCATCTCACCAATCGGGTCTGAGTTAGTCTCAGCAGCAATGGGCGGAGCAGTAACCACAACAACAGTT
>JAFGCE010000049.1 GCA_016932755.1 Candidatus Woesearchaeota archaeon | reverse complement strand
CAGCTATCTTTCCCTTTGACATCTTAAGGTCATTCCTTATGATTATTACCTGCTTCAGCTCCATGGTTTTTGGCTTTGGATTTGTGTATTTAAATGTTTTGACAAGATTAATAAATAACCTTTAATTCCACCAAAAAATATGAGTTATAAAGTCTGCAAATTCGGGGGAAGCTCGCTGGCAACAAGGGAATTGTTAGATAATGCCATAGACATAATGCAGGCAGACCCATCAAGAAAAGTCGCTGTTGTTTCTGCATGCGGAAAAACAACCAACAATCTTATTGCAGGGCTTGAAGGAAAAACAGAAGGGTTTGATTCTGCAAAAGATATTGCCCAGAAAGTAGGAAAAGGGCATGATGAGCTCGTCGCTGAGCTTTACGACAATCTCCAAAAGCGGATTGACAGCAGCGATGCCAATAACCGTGCTGATTCTGTGAAAGCATGGGGAGAATATGCATCTGCAAAACTGATGACTGCAGTGATGCAGGAGTGGGGAATAAATGCTGTCTTCATGGAGCAGAAGGAGCTTGGGCTTGTTGCGTATTTGGACCAGGAAGGAGATGCACAGCCAGACCCAGATTATTATCCTGCAATCGGCGAAAAGCTTGAATCAAGGATAAATGAAGGGGCAATTGTTGTAGTGCCAGGTTATTATGCTTATACAAAAGAAGGAACTCTTGTCACGCTTCCAAGAGGGGGCTCAGACACAATCGGAGCTGTTATTGCAAATGCGCTTAATGCAGAGGTTTACGAGAACTGGACAGATGTGGATGGATTGTCCAGGGCAAGGCCTGACATGCTTAAGAAGTTCGGGATTGAGCCAGAGATAATTTCAGAGATAACATACGCCGAGGCAAGGGAGCTTGCATATGCAGATTTCAAGCTTCAGTCAGAGGCATTGATTCCTGTAATGCCAAAACACATCCCAATTCACGTAAGGAGTTCAAAAGACCTTTCAAAAACAGGCACACTTATAGTCCATACAAGGATTGTGCCTTGCAATGAATATATCGTGGGAGTTGCTGCAAAAACAGGCTATGTTCCGATAACAGTATGGAAGCCTTTGATGAACAAGGAGGTTGGATTTGGGCTTGACGTGCTGAGGATATTATCTGAGGAGATGGGGATTTCATACGAGCACTCGCCGACAGGAATTGACGATGTGCAGTTTATAATTGAGAAAGCAGCAATAAGCAAGCCAGGTTCTGCAAACCTTTTCTCAAGAAGGGTAAGTGAAATAAGGGGTGCTCATGCAAGGGTTGAGCCGACAATGGCTATGGTTGTTGTTGCAGGGCTTGGGATGAGGCAGCATGTTAATACAGATGCAAGAGTGCTTACAGCGCTTGCAAAGCAGGGTATACAGCAGCTTATGCTTAACAAAGGAGCGTCACAGGTGAGCTCTTTTATCGGCGTTGAGGAAAGCAGATATGCGGATGCAGTTGCAGCAATCTACAGCGAATTCTACGGAAAAAAATAACTGGAACAGTTATCTTTTTATATGGCCTGCCGGTTCTTGCTGAAACTTAGCGAGGTGAGTGAAGAATGAACGAGGAAAACAGCTACGAATTACTGGAAAAATACATAATGGAAAAAACACCTGAAATGGACCGGGCAGAAGTCATCAGGCATAATGAGCCTTTCTGTGTCAAGACAAAGAGAGGCATAGGCACAGAATACACAAGAAACGGAAGAGCCAATGAGTTTTATTGGTAAGCCCCACCACAAACCTTTTAAACATTAGCCCTAATTATTTTCTGGATGGAAAAAAAGAAAAAAGACATCGGCGGCCAGGCTGTAATTGAAGGGGTGATGATGAAATCAAAGACAAGGGTTGCTGTCGCTGTAAGGAAGCCCAACCAGAAAATACATGTCAAGGTTTCAAGATATTCTCCATTGACAAAGAGGAGCATTATTCTTAGGATTCCGATAATAAGGGGATTTACAGAGCTTGTTGACATGCTTGTGATTGGCATAAAGGCTTTGACTTATTCTGCTGACATTTCAGCAGGCGAAGAAGAGAAACTGACAAAGGGAGAGGTTGCCCTGACTTTTTTGGTTGCCATAATATTTACAATCGGGCTGTTTGTTGCACTTCCCCTGTTTATTGCAAAGCTTTTTACAAAAGGGACAGGGTTCTGGTTTGACCTTGTTGACGGTGTGCTGAGGCTAGCAATATTCCTTGTTTATGTGTATATCATAAGCAGGATGAAAGACATGAGAGCAGTTTTCCAGTACCACGGTGCTGAGCACTGCGCTGTCCACTGCTATGAATCAGGAAAAAAATTAACACCGGAAAATGCAGTCAAATACACAACTTTGCATCCGCGATGCGGAACATCTTTCCTTGTTATTGTAATTGCAATCTCAATTGTTGTGTTCTCGTTCATCACAGACCCAAGATGGTATGTAAAATTTATTTCAAGAGTTGTGCTTATCCCGATAATTGCAGGAATAGGCTATGAGCTGCTGAAGCTGAGCGCAAAATATGAGAAAAGCTTTTTTGTAAGGATAATCACAAAGCCAGGGCTTTGGGTTCAGAGGCTGACAACATTAAGGCCGACAAAAAAACAGGTTGAGGTTGCTATTGCAGCCCTTAACAAGGTAAAATGAAAAAGAAAGAAACATCCTTGATTGTAAAGTTTTTTTCTTTAGTTTCTGCGGTTTTGGTTATACTGAACATAACTCTTTTTGCTTTTGGAAAGATTTCAATAGGAGTTTTCTGGTTTATTATAATCCTGATGGCTATTCTTGCTTATATTATTCTCCCAAGAACAAGAAGAAAAATCTAGAATCCAACTGCAGGTGCAAGTTCCTGATAATGTAATGGCTTTGGCAAGGGTATATCTCTTGCCTCTTTACTCAGTCTTGCGTACTCCATTGCTACAGCGCTTACAAGGTCAGCTGCAGGGTGTGCGCATGGAACCGTAGCAGTATGCCACATCATACTAAAACTAGTTACTGGCGTTACGCCCATTTCTATAAGCCCATACCTAACTCCTGTTTTGTCAAGCTCTTCTCTCATTCGGGCTATCCCTTCTGATTGGCAGATTACAACAAGGGGTTCTCCTCTGTGTTTTCTCACTGCTTCTATCCCACTGTCCATAGTTCTATATGATTCAATCGAATAAGAAGTTTCAGTTTCAAGAGCACTCTTGCATGTAAGCCTTCTAAGAGGGCTTTCGTCCACGAGCATTACTTTGTTATACATTTTCGTATACTGAAGTATGTTCTGCTATATTTAGTATATAAATATTTATGTTTTTTAGAATATATTTGCGAAATTATGCAAATCCATAAAGAAAATTAAGGTATTCTACTATGTGGGCATCAAATACTTCCTGAGGGCTGTAGCCTGTTTCTATAATGTTTGCACGGTTGCACCTTGCCATTGTCCTTACAACCTCCCAGAACCTGGCTGTTGGCTCATATTTCCCACCTCTATCTGCTTCAATAAGAGTTCTCTTTCTTGTGCTCAGCCTGCTGAGCTGCACAACCAAAAAAGGGTCAGGCTGGTCTCCTCTTAAAAGCCCCTGATTAATCAAAAGATTTATTCTGCTGTCAAGGTCGTCGCTTTGGAAGATAATAACAAGATTCTCCTGCGGCTCTCTGCCATCCAGATATTCACCAGCTTCTATGCCTTGGTAGACAAGCTTTCTGTTTGCAATCATCGTCAATCCCCGGCTAAAGCCGGCTCTTGTGAGTTATCTGCCTGTGCTATTTTAATCTTTTGAATCATTTCAAGAATTTTATTTGGCTGGGCTATGCCTTTGTAGTTGCACGGACTGCATCCAAGGCACATGTCTTCGCCTTCTTTCAAAGGGCAGTAGTCAATTCCCGCATTGAGTTTATATTCTGTTGACATTTTTGTTCAGTTTGTGAATTAATCTACTACATATGATCTTAATTCGTTAAACAAATATTCATCTGCAGCATTTCTGAAATCCTTGAGTTCATCTTTAATTTCATGAAAATCTAAATCTCCAAATTCTCCCCTCTGTACTTTTAGTGTTGTAACAATTCCAATATCCTCTCCACCACCCTGAGTTATATAAAACTCCATAATTTCGTCTGGCAAAGCATATCCTACAAACATGCTTTTTGCTGTTTCTAAAGTTCTTTGTGCAAATTCAGGGTCTCCTTTGTACAAGTTAGTTATTCTATGGTTAACAAATTGGCCTGCACTTGAACCAGTCCCTTTTAGAAATGGCCTAAATTGTTCTCTGGATTCTACCTTTTGGATAACATCTACAGCCCATTGCGGATCACTCACTCCTTGTTCTGTAAAAATTCTAAGTGCACTTTCTAAGCTCATTTCACT
>JAFGCE010000048.1 GCA_016932755.1 Candidatus Woesearchaeota archaeon | reverse complement strand
TGCTGAAAAAAAGGAATTACACGACACTAAGAGCTCTGCAGCATATTGCCGAGGCGCTTAAAATCCAGCTGAAAAGATTTGGTTTTGCAGGAACAAAGGACAAGAACGCTGTTACAGAGCAGGTTATTTCTGTCAGAGGCATTGGAAAAGAGATGCTTGAAAAAGTAAAGCTCAAGGATATTGAAATAAAATTTCTTGGAAAAGGGGAAAAGCCTGCGAGCCTCGGGGATTTGGAAGGGAATTATTTTGAAATCATTGTAAGGGAATGTGGCAAAAAACCAAAAAAGCTTGAAAAGTTCAGGAATTTATTCGGGGAGCAGAGATTTTCAAAAAACAATGCTGAGGTTGGGAAAGCTATTGTTAAAAAAGATTTTGAAAGAGCTGTGAGCCTGATATCAGAAAATAAGGGGGACAATGAACAGGTTTTAGCCCGGTATCTCAAGCAAAACCCTAAAGATTTTGTCGGCGCATTAAGGAAAATTCCGATAAAAATCCTTAAGATGTATGTCCATGCATACCAATCCTGCCTTTGGAACAGGATTGCGGAAAAAAGCAGCAAAGACGAAATCCAGATAATTGGTTTTGGGACAGAAACAAATGAGGAAATTGACCGGATAATGAAGGAGGAAGGGATAAGCACAAGGGATTTCATAATAAAAGGGATTCCTGAGCTGAGCTCTGAAGGCGGTTCAAGAAAGGTTTTTGCTGAAGTGAAAGACCTCAAAACCGAGCAACTGGACAAAAAAACAGAAAAACTAAGTTTTTTTCTCCCAAAAGGATGCTATGCAACTGAACTTGTAAGGCAGATGTTCAGCTGCTGATGACTTTTTTTGTATTCTCTATTATTTTTTCAAGAGGGTCGTCAGCCTTAATGTCAACCAAGATGCCTTTTTTCCTGTAGAAATCAATCAAAGGTGAGGTTAATTTCTTGTATTCCTCAAGTCTATTTCTTATTACTTCTTCAGTGTCGTCAGGCCTTTGGTGAAGGTCATCTTCAGGAATGTCTGCAGGAGGGTGGGGCGCGCATTCAGGATAGATGTTATATATCTTGCCTGTTGATTTGGACATCCTTCTTCCAGTAACCCTTCTTATAAGAACACTGTCAGGAACAACAAAATTGATAACCTTGTCTATTTCCACTCCTGAATTTTCAAGGGCCTCTGCCTGGGGTATTGTTCTTGGAAATCCGTCCAGAATAAACCCGTTTTTGCAGTCATCCATTCCTATTCTTTCCTGCAAAAGCTGTATCACAAGCAGGTCAGGAACAAGCTGCCCTGAATCCATGTATTTCTTTGCTTTCAACCCAAGCTCTGTCTTCTCCTTGACAGCAGCTCTCAGAAGATCCCCTGTTGAGATCTGCACAATCCCAAAATCCCCGCTTACGTGCTGTGCAACAGTTCCTTTTCCTGCTGCAGGAGGACCTAAAAATATAAGTTTCATGCAATCACCTTATCCGAAGTATTCAAGCTTTTCCTCTATTTCTGTCTCCTTTTCCCAGCATGATTTCAGCCTGCCGAGAAAAAGGACAACATCATTTTTCACTTCAGCCCATGTCTTAAAATATTCATTAATAACAGACGCCTCTGTCTTTTCATCATGCGATATGTCTGCCTCAAGCGCCATTCTGCTGATAAACATAAGCTTTTTGTAAAAATCTATTATCCTGCCTTTTTCCTTGTCATCAAAAAACCTGCACTCATGCATGTCGTTGAGTGAATCTGCACTTGGCTGAAGTATAGAAGCAAGAGGTGTTGTTATTGCCTCTACCCTTTCTGCTATCTTCTTCCTTATCTGCCTAAGCAGAAAATCCTCTGACTCAAATGAGCTTATCTCCATCTCAGCGTTAACCTCATCATACGGAGGAAGGCTGTATTTTTTCCTGTATTTTTCATAGGTTTCTTTTATCATGGCAATAGGTTTCCCATGCTTATATTTAAATTCTGCTGTTTTCAGAGGAAGATTTTTATACTACAATAATCCCTTATAAATTAAAAAGAGGTATAGAAATGGAAGGAGACAAGGAAGCATTTTCAGCACCGCGGTTTTTTGTTTTAACTCTGACTATAAGTATGATTGTGTTTTTTCTAGGCGTCCTTTTTGTGATGTTCCTCTGGATTTCAAAGCTTGACGGAACCCTGCGGCTGGTTTCCTATGCTGTTCTTATGTGCGCAGTTGCCCTTTTTGCAATAAGCATAATAGGGATATGCAGTTTCATGGTAACCTCAA
This sequence comes from Candidatus Woesearchaeota archaeon, assembly GCA_016932755.1. Classification (GTDB taxonomy): domain Archaea; phylum Nanobdellota; class Nanobdellia; order Woesearchaeales; family JAGWAF01; genus JAFGCE01. The sequence continues at coordinate 2,923 of JAFGCE010000048.1, read as the reverse complement.
AAAAACCTGCTAAAAAATGACACTCCACGCTAAAATAATAACTCTCCTTGTGCTTATCGTGTTTTCATCTTTTTTTTCAGGCGCTGAAATAGCCCTGTTCTCGCTAAGCATGCTGAAGGCAAAGTATCTTGTAAAGAAAAATGCGCCGGGCGCAAAGACAGTTGAAAAGCTGAAAGAAAAGCCTCACAGGCTTCTGACAACCATACTTATCGGAAATAATCTTGTGAATGTAGGCGCATCTGCTATTGCAACATCCATAGCCTATGACATGTCATTGGATTATGCTGTGAGCATAGCAACAGGAATAATGACTTTGTTCATTCTTGTCTTTGGCGAGATAACCCCCAAGTCTTTTGCAATGAGGAACAATGAAAAAGTGTCGCTTCTTGTCGCAAAGCCGCTTCTTGCAATGCAAATCGTATTTTTCCCGGTAGTTATACTCTTTGAGTCCATGTTTAACTTAATGACAGGCAAGGGAAAGGCAAAGCCGATTGTGACAGAGGAGGAGATAAAGACTTTTATTTCCATCGGAGAAGAAGCTGGCCAGATAAAAGAAAGCGAAAAAGAGATGATAAACAGGATTTTTGTTTTTAATGACATTGAAATAAAAAAAATCATGACGCCAAGGAATAATATGGTGTGCATTTCTTCAGAAAGCAGGATAGCAGACATAGCAAAGACTTTCTACATAAGGGGTCACTCAAGAATTCCGGTCTACAAGGAAAATCTTGACAACATAGAAGGATTTGTGCATGTCCTTGATGTCCAGAAAGAGATGGCAAAAAACAAGAACAGCAAAGTATCAGAAGTAATGAGGCCCATACTTTTTGTCCCTGAATCCACAAAACTGGATGTGCTGCTTAAGTTTTTCCAGAGAAAGAAGCAGGGAATTGCTGTTGTAGTAAATGATTTCGGAACAAATGTTGGTCTTGTGACTATTGAGGATATTGTCGAGGAGATAGTCGGGGAAATAATAGATGAAAAAGAAAAAGTTGAGAAAATTATAAGCAAGATATCAAGAAACACATATATTATCAAGGGAAGGGCAACAATCGGCGAAGTAAATGAAAAATGCGGCATTGAAATACCTGAGGAAGAGCCGTACACTGTCTCAAGCTACATACTAAGGCACACAGGGAGGATACCTCAGGAAGGAGAGGTGATAGAGTTTCCCTGCTGTACTGTAAAGATAAAAAGCATAGAAAAAAACACAATAGATGAAATAATTGTCAAAAAAAGAAAAATAAGGAAAAAATTTAAAAAATAAAATGCCTAATACCAATAAAATGAAGAAAAAAGAGGATGAATCGCTCTCTGAAACAAAAAGAATGCTTCATTTCCTTATGCATCCTGTTGAGTTCAGGCTGAAGGATGTCATGCAGATAATTATCGGCTCTGCAATACTTGCTGTTCCTGTAGGTTTTACAGAAGAAACATGGCGTCTTGGAGAAACTCTTCCGTTCCTTAACGTATTCGGGCTGATGGCTATTTCAATTTTGTTTATTTCTCTTTTTACCTACTACCATTACTACAGGAACCATATGCGCGAGCACTGGGACGAGTTTGCAAAAAGAGTCATTTCAACATACCTTGTGGCAATGATAGTAGTAGCTGTTATACTTGCACTTATCCAGAGAACCCCCTGGACTATTGACCTTACGCTGGCTTTCAAGAGAATTGTGATAGTTGCTTTTCCTGCATCAATGAGTGCAGCTGTTGCTGACACTATAAAATAAGCTATTTTTTTCTTTTGCCTTGTTTTCGCTTCTTTGCTTCCAAATCCTTCTTGTAGACAATTGTCCTGTAAGGGAAGGGGATTTCTATTCCTTTTTTGTCAAACTCCTTCTTTATGCTTTCAGTCAGGTCAAACCCCATAGTCCATGCAGACCAGAGGTCCTCACACCAGAAATAAAGCCTGAGGTTGACTGCAAAATCCCCGCACTGCGTTACCCTGACAATAGGCTGGTATTCCTCTTCTTTCATTCTCCTTCCAAGATTCAAAGGATGCTTGTCTGCTGCTTCTATCATAATCTTCCTTGCCTTGTCAATATCAGAGTCATAGCTTATCCCCATGTCAATTGTCCATTTCAATATCTCTTCTTTCAGGCTGAAATTGATTATTTCCTGCTCATCTATTCTTGAGTTTGGGACTACAATCCTCTTGTTGTCCCATGTCTTTATGATAGTATGCCTTAATGTCAGGTCTTCAACTTCGCCGTACTGGTCAAGAATCTTTATCTTGTCGCCTATCCTGAAAGGCTCATAAAGCGCAAGAAATATTCCTGAAACAACATTAGAAAGTGTTTTCTGTGTTGCAAATCCGAGAATTATAGCAATCAAGCCTGCGCTTGCCAATAATGAATATGAAAATGACTTGAACTGGGGAACTCCTGCTAGTATTGTAACAGCAGCCAGCAAAAAAAGAGTCCATGATATGAGCTTGTTAAGAAGCCTTATCCTCGTCTCCTTGCTTCTTTTTGTTTCTGTTGTATCCTGGCTCTTGATTATCCTCTGATGCCATTTCATCAGGTACCATTTTGTTACAATTTTCAGAAAAAGAAAAACTATGACTATTATTGTAGTCCTGATAACCAGGTTAACATAAAAATTTGACAGCATAGCCGTTATTTGCTCAAGCATAAATATTTACCTGAAATAATCTTATTTAAATCTTTGTTATGATTAGAAAGAGAATATAGTAACAAGCCTCCGATGGACAATGCAGACACGTCTGCAAGCCCACCTGTGGCTTGCTTCGCAAGCCTCCGATGGGAATTGCACCCACGGTCTTCTGATTACAAGTCAGACGCATTAGCTACTATGCTACGGAGGCATATCCTGAAAGAATTGGCAGTTGATTTATAAATATTTTGTTAAAATCTGTGCAAATTAAGGAATGCCTTTATCTGCCCATGAAGGTGCA
>JAFGCE010000047.1 GCA_016932755.1 Candidatus Woesearchaeota archaeon | reverse complement strand
TCTTTGTTTTAATTTTGCAATATTTTTAGAAGTTATGTTTTCTGTTCCAATAAACAGTCTAAACCAAGAGTCTTCAAGCCCGATAGGTGATGCATTTCCTAAATTGACTGTATCCTGTACATTAAAGAACCCCCTTACGCCATGATTATCGTGAAGTTCCCGTACAATCCTTGCTTCCCTGTCCTCACCAAAATCCCTCAATCCAACCTCATTTCTTCCGCAAAATGTGCAAGCAGGCATTAATTCGACCAAATGATTGTATCTTTCTAATGAATATACCCCTTTCAATGCAGCACCGCCTCTCTTAGAACATCCTTTCCCTGCATAATAGCTTATAGCTCTCCCAAAACCCCTTTTCTGGGTTTGTTCAAAGAAGCTTTCTAAGTCAAACAATGTATAATCTATATCCGGCAAGTCAGCAAGATCCATCACTTCAATTCCAGAAGGCGGACAAACATTTCCATTTCTATCCCTATAAGCTACGTTAGGCCCAAGCTTGCCTTGGAGAAGATTAAAAACTGCTTTTTCTCCTTCAAATAAAACAACTCCGTCAATAAAATTTCTGTTAACCAGCATATTTCTCCATAAATTAGTTGAGTTTACTCCCCCGAAATAAACTTTAGAGCCCAGATTATGTGCTTCTTGCGCTATTTCATATGCATTTCCTTGGCTGGCAATAGTTGGGCTAATCCCTGTAAAATCCGGTTTGAATCTTTGTGTTTCTTCTAATTGTTCCTGGTGAGTCATCATAGAACCGTCTAATATCCTGACTTCTAAAGAGCCTCCCATCCTTTCCTTGCAATAAGTTGCAATAGAACCTAGCCCAAGAGGGATAGTATATGTACTAGTGTTTGTAACACTGCATTCTATTTCAGGATATACAAGCAAAAGTTTCATAGCCTAGGATAAAGAACAGTATTTTATAAAACTTCGGCAAATTCAATTAAATTTTTAAATTGGGTAGCTAACTGTTATAGAATATGAGCCATAAATCGCTTGACACTGAAAAAATCGAGACTTCCTCTGACCTAAGGAAGAAAATAAAGGATTTTGAGGAAGAGCTTTCTAAGACAAAATACAATAAAAGGACCCAGCATCATGTCGGCTTAGTCAAGGCAAAGATTGCAAAGCTGAAGGAAAAAGAGGAGAAAAGGGCAAAGGGCAAAGGAAAAACAACAGGCTATTCATTAAAAAAAACAGGGGATGCCACAGTTGTCATGCTCGGGTTTCCTTCTGTCGGAAAATCAACGCTTCTGAACAAATTAACAAACGCTGAAAGCAAGGTTGCTGCATATGAGTTCACAACGCTTGAGGTTATCCCTGGAATGATGGAGTACAACGGCGCGAAGATTCAGATATTTGACATTCCGGGAATTGTCACAGGCGCTGCTTCAGGCAAAGGAAGGGGGAAAGAGGTTCTTTCTGTCATAAGAGGCGCTGACCTTATCATAGTCATGGTTGATGCACAGAAGCCGAAGCAGGCAGAGATACTTGCAAACGAGGTTTATGAATCAGGCATAAGGCTTAACCAGAAAAAACCTGATGTCAAAATAACAAAAAAGCCTTTCGGAGGGGTTGGCGTTGCAAAGACTGTAAAACTAAAGCTTCTTGACGACCAGACAATCAAGGACATGGCAAAAGAGCTCGGGCTGATTAATGCTGACTTGCTCATAAGAAGCGAGATAAACGCTGACCAGCTTATTGATGTGATAGAGGCAAACAAGGTTTATATCCCTGGTCTTGTTGTCATGAACAAGGCAGACCTAGTTGAAAAAGAAAAGCTGGAGAAAATAAAAAAAGATACAAAGGCAGATATCTGCATTTCAGCGCAAAATGACTCTGATTTTGAGAAGGTGAAAGCGCTTATATTCCAAAGGCTCGGGCTGATAAGGATTTACCTGAAGGAGGTAAACAAGGAGCCTGACCTGAAAGACCCGCTTATAATGAGGGAAGGATGCACTGTCAGGGATATTTGCGTAAAGCTTCACAGGGATTTCCTTAACAAGTTTAGGTTTGCAAGGGTGTGGGGAAAAACAGCAAGGTTCCCTGGGCAGACAATAAGAAGGCTGGACAAGGTGCTTCATGACAGGGACATTTTTGAGATTCATTTGGGTTAAATTTATTAATTAGCTGTTCTTTTTCTCATGGCATGGTATTTGGATGGTTTTCAAAAGACTCTTACCAAAGAGTAAATGAAAAGCTTGAGGAGCTGAGGATTTTTGAACAGCTCGAAGCAAAAGACCTCGATAAAGAGAAGCTGGGCAAGGCAAAACAGGATGCCTCAGTCCTTGAAGACGAGCTTGACGAGTTAATTAAAAGGTTCAACAGCAGCTACAGCGAATTCTATAATCTTGATGCTGATATAACGATACAGCTTCAGGAGATAATAGTAGAGATAACAGTGGCTATCAAGCATCTCCCTGCAATCAAGGATTTTCATGATTTGATTGAGGAAGGGGGCACTTTGGCTGGGCTTGAATCAGAGCTGGAAAAAGTAAAAAACGCGCTGAAAATTATTGACGGGAAAATAAAAGATGCTGAAACAATTGTAAGCCGGCTTCAGGCAAAGGCTTATCCTAAAAAGAAGAAAGAGGAAGAAAAAACTGAAAAGAAAAAAGTGCCTATGTTCCCGCTTAAGCCAAGAGAAACTATTTTTGAAAGGGAGTTCAGCCAAAAGCTTGTGCAGTATTCATCATTAAGGTCAAACATTGACACAAAAATGACAATTATAGAGAACACCCCCAATGAGGGTAAAATGCATGACCGAATAAATCACGGCAGATACCAGGGGCTAAGGCATGCCCATGTAACAAGAAACCTGATAATAATATATGACTTTAACTTTGGAACAAGAGTTATAACCTATGTCACCATAATGACAAAAAACGAGTTTGACAAGTCCTAGAATTCTGCAACATGCCTTATGAACTCAGCTAATGCTGTAATATAACTATCTGTTTTTTTTGGGTCTATAGATGATTTATACTCGCTTGAAGCCCTTGTTTTTTCGTCAACAACAAAGCCTTCCACTATTCTTGCACCAAATTCTTCTGCGAAATAACTTGGGATTGGCTTTTCAGCTTTTTTCAAATGCTCAACAAAATCTGCAAGGCACCTGTTGTCAACAGTTGTGCTTAGGCTGATATCTTCCCCGTCATTGCCGTGCTTCAGGCACCTGTAGATTGTTACATCTGCCCTTCCGTGGTCATCAACTTTCAGGTGCTGATTTCTTAAAACAAGGCTTTCTTCAAAAGGCCCTTCGCTAAAGTATTTTGTAGCTAATCCAATTGCATAATGGGGATTTCTGTGGAAAGTTTCTGCTGTCTCTTTTATAACCTGCTGGCTGTTGCTATTTGCACTGTCAAGATTATAATCTGGAAGATGCCTTTCATAAGACAAGGTTAAATTGCCAGAACATGCATTGTGCATTGAAGCAAAAATGCCTTTTGTTCCAACAAGATAAGAATCTTCAAAAGAAAATGTGGGTGGTGTGTCTTTCTCTGTTTTAAGCCCTAAAGAATCAGCAAGCTCTCTTGCCATCTTCTCTACCCATGACTGCTCAAAAGGAAAAGCATCTCCTAAGACAGCTACAACTTTTGATTCTGCCTGTTCCCCCATGTTAAAACCCCATATTAGACACTTGTTTCTAAAAGATATAATTTCTGGTGATATTTAAAGCTAATGGGGATTCGTCCCTTTTTGGTTAATAAGAGTTAAGTTTATAAATAGGAACTCCAAAAAACGTGGTATAATCCTTTTTCAAAAAAAGAGGTGAAAAAACTGATGAAAAAGAAAAAGCTTACAGTCATCAAGAGGAAGGCTGACAAGCTGGCTGCAATATCTGTAACCTGGTTTGTGATGATAATCGCTTCCGCTATAATGATTGGAGAAGGAGACGCTTTCATAAGGCTTCTTCCTGTGCTTTGCCTAGGCGGGTTTGCTGCAATAAGCATAGAGATATACTCCAGGAAGCAGGAAGAGTAAGTTTTCATTATGCTGTCTTTCACTGCTTTTGGCCATGTGAATATCAAAGGCACTCACAAGAACACTATTGAATTCACAAAAGACAAAGAGCTAACTCTGAAAGGAGACTGCATTCTCGGCATTAATGCCTGCTTTGACCTGAAAAAGATAAAGGAATTTATCAAAGGCAGGGAAAAAATGGTGTGCAGGATTTCTGCCGGCAATTTATCTGACGAGTTTGGGTTTATCCCAAACCAAAAATTCAACGACAATCATGAAATGGTTTTCAGGCTTGGAGAGTTTGCTTCTGAAAGGACGCTTGGAATAAGGGCAACAAAGGCTGCAAAGCATATAAACAGGGATCTGGTTGAGAACCTGAAAAAAGGGAAAAAAGCAAGCATCTATTTCTACTGAATAGTAATAACAAACAGAAAGTTTTATAAATGCTGTTTAGTTATATAAATATCCCATGGCAAAAAGAATAGAATTCAGTGATGGATTCATGGATTTCTTCACATTCAGGCTTGAATCTGAGGAAGATGTTTCCCGCAGCTTCGGCTATTGCAAAAACATAGCAAGCTATGACTTTATTGACACAAGGCGCGTGCTAAACCCATAGAAAGATGGGAAGGCCACTTGTTTACAGAGTTTCTAAAAACAGAAGAAGCATATGACGGGCTTGAGGAAAGAATGCAGGGAGTTTCAAGAATAAATTTTGACGATGTAAGGCAGGTTTACCCGATGCTTGCTGATACAGCCCGCGCTTTGTATGCAAAAGGAAATCCCGAGGCCGATGTTAGGATAAATGCAGTATACAGGCATGACAGATGTTCAACAAACCCTTATATGGTAGTTGCAAAAGTTAACGGCGAACATAAAGTGTTTTACTTAAAAAAGCCTGATGTAAGAAGGGCTCTTGGAAAAGCTTTCTACAACCTGCTTGTTGAAGACAGGTTTATAGTCTACAGGTTTAATGAGGAAGGATTTGCTGTTGATGCTGTGCAGGGAAGAGAAATAGAGGAGGAGGACAGGGATGGGCTTATGTCAAACAAAAGATTTGTAGAAGAGCTTGTAAGGCTGAATGTTTTCACAAACCTTGTTTTTCTTAATGACGTCCTTTATGACTGGACAAATTCAAACTGCGCATACAGCGAAAAGCACGGAATTTATCTTTTTGACTTTGACCAGTGTTTCCAGGAAGGCGACTATTCTGTCCCTTTAGCTCCTGAATTCAGGAAAAAGGTCGATGTAAAAGCAGTTGAAACTTCTGAAAAAATGAGAATACACAGGAAAATGAGGCACAACCGCGAGCTTATTGAAGCGCTTCTTTCAGTTGTAAATGCAGAAATAACAGAGACTGAGCTTGCATGGAGAATGGCTTCCAATAATATTGGAGATGCCTTGAGAAAAAGGTTTACTGCATTAGGGCAGTGGTAGAAATCCTCACATCCTTCTTACTTTAGGCACAAAATTAAGGACTTTGCCTTCTTTTGTCTGCTTTCCTGTGCCTAAGAAATCATCTTTGTATTTTATTATGACAAAATCCTTGCATTCTGTCTGCTTGTCCAAATCAAGACCTGCCATCCACTGCTTTGCCTCTTCATCATTCAGCTCAACAATGTTTTTTGTTGCTTTCGGCCCTATAATCTGGCTTCCCTCAATGCTTAATCTTATGCCGGATTTTATCTCAGCAAAATAAATCCCCAAAGAATTAATCTTTAATTTTGACAAGTCAATGCTGAAAATCTCTTTGTTTGCAAGGTATACCTTTCCTTTTTCTGTCTCCAGGAAAGCATAGTCAAGCTCTTCCCTGAAACCCCACTGGCTTTCAATAGCCCCAAGAATTTTTTTTATTTCCTTCTTATTCAGAATCTTGAGGTTCTGCATCATACACCCCAGACAGCGTTCTTTCTTCTCATTATTTCAGCAATTTCCTTCAAAAGTGATTTCTGGGGACCTTCAAGAAGATGCTTGTGCTCCTTGAATTTTCTGAAATCTTGTTCTGGTATGGCTGAAATCAGGATATCTCCCTCATTTATCTGCCTTCCAACTGTAACATTCGGAAGCGAAACAGCAACTTCCTGCCCTTTCTCAGCCTTGTCAACATTTTTCTGCTCTGCCTGTATGCTTTTTACAGATGCAATAAGCTCTCCGTCCCTGTTCATCAAAGGGGTGTCAGGCGCTACAACTCCCTCAAGAACATGTATTCCGACAACAGCAGGGTTGCTCTGCCTGAAAATATATCCTTTGAGGATTTCAATCTTGCAAGGCTGGACAAGGTTTTCAAGAACTTTTGCTTCCTGCCTTTTTTTCTCTGATACCTGCCATTTTTCGAGTTTCTCTATGATTTCATAAATAATCTGGCTTGTGATAACCTTGACATTTTCAGATTTCAGCTCCTCTGGAAGCTTGACATTAAACCCAAGGACGACAGAAAGCAGAGGGTCCTTTTCCTTCATTGACTCTGCATCAATCAAATCCTTTTTTGTTATGTCGCCGACCATTGCTTTGTTTATCGGGATTTTTCTCTCCCTGAGCATGTTAATCATAGCCTCAAGAGAGCCGAGCGAATCAGCCTTAATCACTATTCCTGACTTGTCTGTCTCAATAAGCACTTCCTCAATCTCTTTCTGGACCTCTTCTTTTGCCTTTTCAATGTCTCCATAAACTGAAACAATTGGCATGCCTGCAATAGCCTCGTCTGTTCCTGGGGCTGAAATTTTGACTCCTGTTGCTGCTGAAACCTCCTTGACAGACTTGAATTTTGCCTTTTTTGTCCTCATTTCCGAGAGAGGCGCAGGCTCAAACATTGCCTTTACTTTTGCAACAATAGGCTCTCCGATGTTCCCTATGACAATCTGGTCATTCGCCTTTAGATGCCCATCATAGATTATGACATCCATTGTCTTCCCAAGCCCCTTCTCCTCCTTTACTTCAAGAACAGTTCCTTTTGCAGGACCCTCAAGATTGCACTTAAGGCATTCCTCAAGGTATTTCTGGGCCATTCCTGTCATTACCATCAAAAGCTCAGGCAGCCCCTCCCCTGTTTTTGCTGAGACAGGAACAATCGCGATTTGCTGGGTATAGTCAGAAATCCTGTCAAACCTTTCTGAATTCATCTGGAATTTTTCATGGAGCTGTCCTACAAGGGAATACATTTTTCCTTCAAAAACCTTCTGAACCTGAGGCTGCTGTGAGTTTATGCTCTGGAGAAGATGCTGTTTTGACTGCTTCCATCCTGAAATCAGGTCAATCTTGTTTGCTGCGATAACAAAAGGAGTCTTGCTTTCCCTGAGAAATTCTATTGCCTCCTCAGTCTGGGGCTTGAACCCTTCGTTTATGTCAACAACAACTATGGCAATGTCAGCAAGATTCCCTCCCCTTTTCCTCAGGCTTGTGAAAGCTGCATGCCCTGGAGTGTCAATTGCAAGCATTCCCGGTATTGTTACCTTAATCT
>JAFGCE010000046.1 GCA_016932755.1 Candidatus Woesearchaeota archaeon | reverse complement strand
TGATTCTGAATTGATGGAGGCTATTTTGAGCTTAACAGATATTTCTTCTCCTTTTTCGTTGTCTATCTGTAAAGCCAATGGAAATTCCAGTACACTTTCGGATACAAGAACCCTGAAGTCCATGTCCCCCCAGTCAAGGTTTTGGGTTATAACAGCGCGGTCGACTACGTTGCCCTCTTCATAATATTCTACGTTAAGGTATAAGTTGGGGGTGTCTCCAGGGACAGCCACAGCCACTTTTTCTGTGTCTGAATAAACTTCCTTTGATGCCAGTTCATTGCCCCAGTCATCATATACTATTATTTCAGATTCCGGATTCCTGTTCTCCAGCTCAAAATTAAGTGTTGTTTCTTCGCCGGGAGTTAAGCTGTCATAATCAACTGACTTAATCTTATTTTCTTCATAATATTCAATCTCAAAATCCATTTCCCTGTACAGGGTAAAAACTCCTTTTTCGCAGTCTGTTATCTCCATTGGGTGCACTTCCAAAGAAACTGACGCTGTGTCTGCATAATCATAAGAAGACACAACCATATATGCCTCCCTTTGGTCATAATAGCAGTCCCTGGGTACATAAGAATAATAATCCCCTGAATATTCTACCTGCGGGAGATTAAGTTTGAACTCTTTTGGGCTTCTTTTTTCTGTTATTTCAATGCTTTTTATTGCCTTATCTGAAGGAATATCAAATTTTTGGATAGTAACCGGTTCGTTCAGTTCCCCGTCTGCTTCCCACAAATCGCCGTTCTGTATGTATAACAGGGTCCATTCATCCATGTCATACTCCTCATATATCCCTGTTTCATAGTTTAATATTTCCGCATTTGCCAAAACAGGAAACACCATCAATAGTGCAAACAATAAGAATACTTTTTTCATTTTTTACCCCCTGTCCCTTTCTTCCCTTGCTTTTGCTATTGTGCCGATAAAATCTTTTTTAAAAGAATCCTGCAGCCCAAACTTTTTGAAATCAATACTGTCAATTATTTTGTCAAATTCTTTTGAAAGTTTATAAAAATTTTTTAAGCAATAATCAATGTACATTAATGAAAAAAACAAAGCAAGGCTTGTGGGGCTTGCATCTTTAAAATAGAAATATTCCGAGATTGTAGATTCAGTCTTATTAACACTTGTTTTATCAAGATAGTTTACGCATCTTTTGAACAGCGCCAAACTTAGTTTCAAGGATTCGTCCTTATCATTCTGGCCAGATATCATGTGCGACATCTGTTCCATTCTGGGATGGCTGAAGTTCCCAAGCTGGAAATAGCCAGCCATTATTGCAATCATCTGCAGGGACTCTTCATATTTGTTGAGTATCAGCTCTTTGATATAATTATTTTTAAACCGCAATTCATCCAGCATATCCCCGTACTTAAGATAGCCCTGGTTATCAAAAAATATTGAAACTGCCTTTTGCCTTGTTTCTTTGTTTGGGCTGGCTAGGTCCTGCATTATTTTTTTTGCATTGTCTTTGCCGCCTTTCTTTTTGCTTAATTCTCTGCAAAACTGAGTTAAATGAAAATAGGCTTTTGCATTCTCGGTAAATTTAGGGGTGTCTAGCGCAGAATCCTGCTTATTATAATAGACTTCTAAAAATTTAGACCCCAATATGTATTCAAAATCATCCATCTTATCCGCAAATTCCTTAAAAAAAGAATATTCTTGCTTTAATTTATCGACGTTTTCAAGGAATTTGTTTCTTGCCAGAGCAAGTTCTGGTTTGTAAACGTAAAATGGAAATAAATCAATGCCGAGCTTATTTCTAAAGCTCGTCGCTTTGTCTTTTAATTCAGGCTTGCACTCTATTGCGTACTGGAGATAATTCACTATTGACCTTGTTATGACCCACAGCATATTCACCACATATCCGATTTTAAATTCGGGATTATCCATCTCTTTAGGAAGCCTGTTTAAAACTTCAAGTTCTTTTTCAAGTGCTAATTTTTTGATAAGTTCTTTATTTTCTTCCATTAATCTTTCAAATCTTTTTTTCATTTTTTAATAAACCCTCCGACTAATTGGTAATCTTCAACTTCTATGTAGCCCAAAACATTCTCCGGGGGGATTTGTTGTTTAAACAGCACTTCAAATTCCTGCTCAAAACCGGATAATGCGCTTTCGGTGTACTCTGGTTTTGGATTTAGTATTTTATTAAAGTTTTTAGCTATTGTTTCCGCAGCTTCTTCTCCTTGCCCAGTATTCTTGATTAAAAATATAAACCCATCCCCCTCAGCAAACTTCCTTGCAATCTCCGGATTCTTTGATGCGCCAACATAAGCAGATTTTTTTGTAACGTCAAAAAAATCAGGCACAGATGTAGTCTTTGTGTATCCCATAATATGTGCAATTTTATCATCATTTACTCCTCTTGCAAATATGCCTCTCTCCAGCCACTCTTCAGGGGATGGGCAGGCTCCATTTGGGACTCCTCTAAAAAGATACCCTCCGTCTGTTGCCCCCCATTTTAGCCCTTTGTCTCCTACAAACCCCCTATTTTCAAGCCCAAGATAGCTGTACTTGGATAATATCCTTTCTGCAGCCTCATCTGTCTGTTCTGTAAAAAGCTGCCTGAATATGTGGGTAAGAGCTCCCATTGCTTCATCATCAGCACCATCAAAAACTTGCAGCAAGGTAGCAAAATCTTTTGACCCTCCTACCTCTGCAAATTTCATCTTTCCGATAACTTCTTTTGCAGCATCAGCATCCATCAGTGAAAAAGCTTTTTTTAACGTGGTTTTTTCTGTGCTCCCCAGCCCTGCGCCAAGACTTTTTATGGCATCGTCAATCTGGACTGTTGTGAGTGTCTTGATTTTTACCCCGCCAGCAGGCTCATCCAGTGATTTTGAGAGCATATCGTTCCATTTTTTAAATTCCTCAATCATCTGGTCTTTTCTTCCGCCTCTTTCAAAAATTTTGTCCAATACTGAGTTTAGTTCATTGCTGTCGCTTTTAGAAAGGCTATTGGCAGGCACAAGCTTTTCAATATCAGCCCTCTTTAGGTTTTTCAGCTTATCAAATTCCGGATTGAGTATATCGAGAACCTGCTTTTTGCCGGCATCCCCGCTTTTCCACATTTTTGCTAGGTCATTATAAAAGAAATTGTTCCAGTGCGCGGGGTAGATGTGGCTGAAAGAAGCGTCTCCTCCAAACATGGAGTCAAAACTAAACTGTTTTTCAAATAATGCTCCCTTGGTTCCAAAGCTCTTTAAGCAGTTCTCGTTGTCTATAAAGACTAACTTCTTCTCGCCGGTTATCATTATATTCCCTAAATTCCTGTCAACCTGCCCAAAGAAGAAATCCCTCAGCATCATTCTTTGAACCTTAACTGTCTGGGCTTCTGTAATCAGCCCTTTCCCAATAAAATACTCAGAACCCTTTTGTAGTATCTCGTCTTTGTATGTTATTTTGGTTGTATCTTTTATAGCGTCATAAACTGTTTTCCCGCTGATAGTTTCAATCAAAACCCCGTCTCCTAACTCAGGGACCCTGCTGACAATTTTAGTCTCCGGAACAAAGATTGCGCTCTCTCCTTTGTCAAGCATCTTGTTTAATTTATACATCAAAACATCCCTGACCCTGTAATCCATTCCAGTAGTTCCAGTTATAGGCTTAAAGAAAAAGGCATCCCTTATTATGGTTCCATCGCTGGTGACATAGTCTATATAGCCTGACTCTTTATCTGCAATCTTCTTGAAATTCTTAAGCTGGTCGCCGTTTACATTGTCAATATTTATTTTGCCCAGTGGCCTGAAACCCTCAAAAAGCGCCCCTGACCTGAACAATTCTTTTGCAGCTTCAGGTCCCTGGTTGTCAATTGCGTCGGATAACTGTTTTCCGATTTTCTTGAGGTCACCAACATCAACATTATAAAACAGGCTGTCAATGTTCTTTAGGCCTTTTTCCTCCATCTCGCCAATCAATAAATCAACTGCTTTGGCGTTCCATCCTCCCTCGCCGAAAGCATCAAGCATTATCTTTGACCCGACATTTGATGTAAAGAAAGTATCCAGCGCTTTGGCAGCTTCAACATCATCCATTGATTTGAGAAGGAACTGCCTTAACTCGGTATAACCCCCCATCATTTTTTTGAATCCCTTGACATCAATATTGCTCCACACTAGCTTATTCTTAGAAACAAAATTTGCAAGCTCTATTGAATTAAAGGCAGCTTCAGCCGGGTCGTCGCTTGCCTTTAGAAGCTGCTGTATCCCCGTTGCTTCGAACTTATTCAAGACTTTAGTTGATTTAATTAATGTGCCGATTGGCGTTATTATGCCGTATCTTATGGGGTCATCAATATATTGGATGGTTTTTCCCAGGATTTGGAGGGTTTTGCTTCCTCCTTTTACTCCTGCTTTTACTATAAATCCGCCTACCTTCCCCAATAGCAATATCTGCTCCCAGATATACCCCCCAAAGAAGCCTGTAGTGAAAGACTTAGTGAATATCTGCTTTAAACATTCCTGTCTTGCTGTGCAGTCCTCCTCAACCCCGAAAATCGCTTTAAGCTGCTGGTTTAGTTTGTCCTGCTTGTATAAACCGTCATATGACTCATAAGCAAGCTGTGAAGTCCTGTAAAACATGTCATTCCTCATGCTGTGGTCTATCTCAGCGTCTTTGTATTTTTCGACAATGTCTTCTTCAGCTGCAGGATTTTTCCCAGTTACTTCCTGTTTTTTAGTTGCTAAGTCCATTACATAATCTGCAAGAAGAGCGGGAGATGTTGCGATTTTTGTTGCAAAACTGATGTCATCAAACAATCCATAAACAGCTCCTGAACCAATTCCGCTGACTTTGCCATTGAATATAACCATGGGTGTTTCTATGCTGAATTCTTTCAAAAAGCTCGCTATTGAAGCAACAATCGAACTCCCAAGACCCATTGATACTGAAGATATGATAAACATCACTGAATTGATTATCTTGTTGGTCGCATACCTTTGGGTTTCAAAAGGGGTGTTGCATTCCTCAATCTGTATTCTCACAGAAGGTGTATCTTCCTTTATCAGGGGGTTTGCGCCGTATTTTAGCTCAACTTCAGTGCTGTAATAATCTTCGTCAAGATCACAGAAATCATTTTCGCAGACAGCCCTGCATCTTTTGTTTGCTGGATTTTGCTCTTCCCAAGGATAGCAGCACACACCATACCCATTTGCTACAGAGCAGCGCAATTCCTCACCAGCAGCATAGCATCCTTTTGTGCCCTCTGCATTGCAGTTACCTTCGCCGTGCCTTAAGCTTAATTTTTCATAGCATGTTTTTATTTCTTCATTAAACTCGCAATTCGGGCCTATGCTGAAACATTCATCTTCATCGCAAGAATTGAACCATCCTCCGCCACATTCACTGCATACTGTTTTCTTTGTTTCAACGCATTTTTCTCCATCGTAAGTTGTTCCTTTTGGGCAGCAGATATTTGTTTTAAGATTTCTTACAACACAATAAGACCCCCCTTTGCATTCATCGTCATACTCGCAGTTTCCCTCCCCGTCCTCGCATGAATACCCTTTCAGCTTTTTCTCTTTGCAGTATTCTGAGCTTCCTTTCAGTGAAAATGTCCCTCCCTTAATGCAGGACTTTGTTGCAGTGTCATAATCTGTTCCTTCCGGGCAGCACTTTCCAAAACCGATATCAAGCTCTTGGTAAACCGGCTCTATTGGGCTCATTACTCTTGAAGCTGTTGACAGTGTTTCTGCTGTGTCAAACAAAGGACCGCCCATCCCCTGCAAATATCCTTCAACTCCTTTGGAACAGTAGCCAGTCTGGCATTTTTCATCTGAATCACAGGAGGCGTTAACAGGTTTTCTCGGATCTTTGCAGTTTCCAGCAACAATATCCTCATAATCAAAGCAGCATTTTTGGACAGAACCGTATTTATAGCATGTCAAGAAACCACCGCAATCTTCCTGGGAAGCACATTCCTTATTATGATATGCTTCTCTTAAAGTGTCAAATAATATCTCTGCGAAATCGACAGACTCCTGGTCCTCTCCTTCAGCATAACATTCTTCATCAACAAGCAAGTCACAGTCATCGTCTATGCCGTTGCAGACTTCTGGAACGCATTTAGCATCAACGCTTATTGTTTCTGTGCATGAACCCCCAGGCCATCCGGATTTGTAAGAGCATCCTGCGCCAAGCGCTTTGCATTCTTCTTCATCGCAGAAATTGCCCATCCCTAGAGTATACCAGTGGTTGTCCTTCCCGCATTTGTTGCAGAAAGATTCGCAATCGTCATCTATGACGCCGTCACAATCATCATCTTTTTGGTTGCATATCTCTTTTGAAGACTCGCAGTTTTGGGTAGCACATCCTGGGTCAGTTATGCCGTCACAATCTGCGTCTCCGTTTACGCAAACACCGGGTTTGCATACCCCAAAAGAAGTTCCGTCTGTAAATTGAAACAAATCCTCAAAATAATCATATAATTCGTCTTCGTTTTCTTCGGTGTAAGTATCATACTGGCTTTGCTCAGTCCCGCAGCTTTGTGTCTCATAATCCCACTCTTTTCCCTCAGGGCAGCATGCCTGTTCTGTCACAAAGCCGCCTTTATGTCCGGAACAGTGAAGCCCTAAAGAGCACTGGGCGTCAAACTGGCAGTATTCACCAACTCCATAGCCAGAACAGCCCTGGCTTGCAGGAACACACGGGCATGTCTTGTCGCAGTCTTCAGATTCGCACCATAAACAGCCAAGCTCTTCCTCGCATTCGGTTATATCGCATTTGCCGTCATTAAGATAGCATTCATCGCAGGAGCTTGCAGCAGCAACATCAACAACATTCAAAGGAATCAATGCCAGCAGCAGAATCCCTATAAGAAGAAGTGAATAAATCTGCCTAGCTTGAGATTTTTTGTTAATTTTTGGTCCCCCCTGCTGGACGCAGACTACCACTTTTTTAGGAAAAAAATAAACATATACTGGAGTAAACATATTATTGATTTGTGTATTTATAAAGTTTTGGGAAAAACACTCGGAAAAAATATTTGTCATTAATAAGTGATAACAAATCGAAAGATTTAAATAGTAGCTATGCTTTACAATAATCACAATGACATCGCTAAGCACAGACTTAGGAAAATGTAAAGAGTTTTGCTTAGCTACTTCTCTAAGAGACTGCAGAAGTCTCAGAAATTGGTCTGAAAAAGGGCATTATAGGTATTAGTCCTGTTCATTGACCAAACTTTAGATTTTCTGGATAATTTAGAATTTTTTAGGCAATTAGAATCTAAATTTAGCTTATTTTCCAGATTAAAATCACGGCTGTGTTCTGAGGTTTAAACCCAAGCCAGCTGCAGCACTAAAATTCAGCCGTGCGGGCTTAAAGCGCGGAGGAAAAACGAAAAGGTGGTTAAAATGGCAATAGAAGATATCGTGGAATTTGAGAAGAGAAGGGTAGAAGTTATAGCAGGGATGGACCCAAGGGTTATTAGAGGTATCTCTGATGAAGAAGCAACTGAGCTTATTGTGACATTCCCTGAATACGCTGCCAAGTTCAAAGTAAAAGAAGGAGTGGGTACTGGATTTGAGCACGCAAGAAAGCACGCAGATGAGTTTGGGGCGTTGGATGCTTTCAAGAGGGCTCTCAATTACGTGTTGAGTTCTGCTATCAGGCTTAAATCCAGAGGAACAGAAATGTACCTTGCTAGACTGGATCCTGAAGCTGAGAGATTTATGCTGGCTTTCACTGTAGAAGATCCTGTCTTGGGTAGTGAAGTAATGGTCACTGGATACACTGCAATAGCTGAACCCGGACCAAAAGACATCACAAAAACATTCGAAAGCATGGTTTTGAGCGGTGATGTAATCATGTTTGCTGCTCCTGAAGGAGAGGCAAGAGACAGGATGATTGAGCTATACACAAACAGAGATATGGCTGTGGTAGTTCGATACAGCCCAAAGGACTCAAGATGTTTCATTGACGCAGATGTGATGCCAAGAGACGGCTGGGAGAGAACAAAGTCCGGATTAATTGTGCCGTCAAAAAGCAACTGCAGGAAGTATATCCGAGAGATTGACGAAGAGTCAAAAGTCATTGACTTGAGGAAGATGGTAGCATAAGCCGTGCGGGCTTAAAGCGCGGAGGAAAATAAAATGAAACCGGCAATCGCGGGAGACGAGGAGATAGACATACAGGCCATTCTTTTAGGAAGGATGGCTCAGGAAGGGCACTGGCTCCCGTATTGTGGATAAGCCGAAAATAATAGAGGGCATAATGCAGAATCCGGAAGGAATAACCCTTGCATTGGATGGCACAATACCTGCTATTTCAAGCGGATTTTATGTAAGTGTCACGAACAATGCATTCAGCAGTGTCAGCGAGGGTATAATAGAGCAGGTTATAGCCCAGGTTTTGGGCAACCCTCTGGCAGACTTCATTGGAAGCTGGTATTCAGCAAAAACAAGTGAGTTTTTCATTGATGCCACTGCTTTCATAGCAACACTGTGCAATGCGATGGAAGCTGCAAGGATGTTCAGCCAGCAGGCAATATTTGATATCAGAAACATGCAGGCGTTATACCTCTGAGATATTTTGTTTTTTTATTTTTAAACAAAAACATTTTTAAACAAGTAAAGAACAAGGTGAAATAAGATGTTCCAAAAACCAAAAGGCACAGAGGATTTTTATCCGGAAGAGCAGGCTGTCAAGAACAGGCTGTTTGAAGTATTCAGGAAACTATGCTGGAAATACGGGTTTTCAGAGGTTGAGACTCCTGCTTTTGAGAATATTGACCTTTTAACCAAGAAATCAGGCGAGGAAATTAAAGACCAGATATTCCTTTTCAAGAGGAGAACTGAAAAAGAGGAAATGGGCTTGAGATTTGACCTTACTGTACCTGTAGCAAGGATGTTTCTCCAGAAGCAGAAAGAGCTCCCAAAGCCTGTGAAATGGTTCTACACTACAAGAATGTGGAGGTATGAACGCCCCCAGGCAGGAAGATTAAGGGAGTTCTACCAGATGGGAGTTGAGATGTTCGGCTCAGCATATCCTGAAGCAGATGCTGAAGTGATAAACCTTGCCGTTGATACGCTCAGGGCATTAGGGCTCACAGAGCGCGATTTTTTTGTAAAAATCAACAACAGGAAGCTTCTTGAAGGGCTTTTGCTGAAATTTGTAGACGAGAAAAAGATTGAGGCAATAGTCAAGATTATAGACAAAAGGGCAAAAGTAAAGGAGGATGAGTTCAACAACCTGCTTGTTGAGACAGGAATTCCCCTTAAGGACATAAGCAAGATAAAGAAAATCCTGAGCGCTGACACAATAGAAAAAATAGAGGAGCTGGAGAAAAATGCAATAGCCAAGGAAGGGTTTGAGGAGCTCAAAAAAATCTATAATCTGATTGACTCAAGATTTGTTAAAATAGACCTGTCAACAGCAAGAGGGCTTGCTTATTACACAGGAACTGTGTTTGAGATATTTGACACAAAACAGGAGCTTAGGAGCATCTGCGGAGGAGGAAGGTACGACAATCTCGTCGAGCTTTTCGGGGGCCAGCCGACTCCTTCAACAGGATTTGCAATGGGTCTTGTGACACTGCTCCTGCTTTTGGATAAAAAGAAGCTTGTCCCTGAAGTTTCGCTTGCGCCTGACTATTATGTGGCTATCGTAAGCGAAAATATCGTGCCTCAGGCAATGAAAATAGTTGCGGGACTGAGGAAAAAGTACTCTGTCGAGACAGATTTCTTAAGAAGGAACCTGAGCAAGCAGATAAGCTATGCCAGCACAATAAAGGCAAGGAACCTTGTTGTTATTGGCGAGAATGAAATAAAGTCTGGCAAAGTAAAAGTAAAAGACCTTGCGACAGGAAATGAAGAGGAAAAACCGATTTCTGAATTATAATCCTGCAGGACAACAAAATTTATATACTCTCATCCTAAAATAAATCATATCATGTTTTGAGGTGATTTTATGGCAGACATACTTAAAGAAATACACAAGGAAATACGGCACGCAAGCGGATGGGTCGGAACAGAGCACAAGCTTCTTGAGGGAATAAAAGTTAATGCCTCCAGGCTCAGATCAAACCCTTCTAAGTTTAAAGAATACTGCAGAAAGATGCTCCAGAATGCGAACTATCTTGGCAGGTCAGAATACTACTCAAAAAGAGATGAATTGAAAATTGAGGAAAACCTAAGAAAGCTTGCTGGAGAAGTGCCGGAAGATAAAAAAGAGGATATAACCAAGGCTTTGAAAGACATTGGGATAGCTGAGGAAACGCTTGTGAAAAAAAGCTCAAGATACACAGGGGATATAAGGGAATTGGTTAAAAAAGCGGAACTGTATGCCCAGATGCTAGTCCAAGGAGAAGGCAGACAGGCATATCTTGACAAGCTGCTGGAGAACTTAATTGCCAATGTAAACGATGCTATGAGATGGACAGGGGGCGTTCTTGCCGCACTTGTTAGGGCAGACAAGATTATAGCAGAGCTTCAGGCAATGCTTGTTGGATAAATAATATTTCGCTTGCTTCTATTTTTTGATTTTATTACCGAGAAATCTGTAAAAACAAAAAAAATAAAAAAACTCAGATAGCCTTTTTTAAGATAGCACAATGAAATAAAAAATAAAAGACAATCACCTGATTGTCTCTATTCCCAGGTCATCATTGAATGCCACTGCCTGGGGGCTTGGCTTTCTTGGGTCAACTTTGCCCAGTATCCAAGGCGATGTGACTCCTGTTATGATTGTCATAACCTGGATTTTTCCTTTGAGTTCATCATCAACCCTTGCTCCCCAGATGACGTTTGCATCCTGGTCCATGTTCTCTGTGACGATTTCGCCTATCCTGTTAATCTCGTCCAGTGTCATGTCAGGTCCGCCTGCAACATGGATAATGGCTCCTGTAGCTCCTTTATATGATATGTCAAGAAGAGGGTTTGCCAAAGCTCCTTTAACAGCTTCATCAACCCTGTTGTTTGTGTCTGATGAGCCTATGCCTATTGCAGCTACGCCTCCATTGGTCATGATTGCCTTAACATCTGCATAGTCAAGATTAACTAAGGAAGGTACAGCGATTGTCTCGACTATTCCCTTAATCATTGTTGATATAAGCTCATTGGCAACTGCAAATGCCTGCTGCACTGGCAGGTTTCCAGCTATCTGCACAAGCCTGTTGTTATCTATTACAATAACTGTGTCTGATACGTTTCTCAGCTGCTGCAAACCGAATTCAGCTTTGTCAACTCTTGCTCTCTCAATCTTGAAAGGCATCGTTACTGTTCCTATAACAATTGAACCTGCATCTTTTGCGACAGCTGCAATCACTGGAGCTGCTCCTGTTCCTGTTCCTCCGCCCATTCCTGCGCAGACAAAAGCCATGTCAGTTCCTTTCAGTGTTTCCTTTATCTGCATCATGCTTTCCTGGGCAGCTTCAGCTCCCTTGGTCGGGAATCCTCCGCATCCTAACCCTCTTGTTGCGTCTCTTCCTATCAAGAATTTTCTGTCAGACTCAGAAACCTCTAAGTGCTGCTGGTCTGTATTGCAGGCTACAATCTCTGCTCCCTTAATCCCTTTTTTGTAAAGCCAGCTTACCATGTTGTTACCTGCGCCTCCTACGCCGATAACTTTAATGTTTGCCTGGCTTACACCAAAACTAGTGTCTTCCTGTTCTGCGGTTTTCACAGCGTTTTCAACGATAAAGTCCATTTTACTGTACCTCCTTAGCCCTTTGTGGTTGATTGTTTTTCCTCAAAAAACCAGTTAACCCCTCATATAAAAATTGGGCTCTCTTCTCGAGGGGTTGTGGGGGTGGTTTTTTGAGAAATTCCCAGAGAGCCCAAACGTAGTATATTTTTTTGTATACTGCTATATTCTTAGTAGAACTAGTATTTAAATGTTTCGCTTTTGTATACTTATATCACACTTCTCTAAGTCGAGCATAGAAATAGCAACATTTATATACTACTAGATACATTTGTTACCATTAGTTTGGGGCAAGACAGAGGACAAAAATGGTAATACTGTTTGACAGATTCAATTTGCCGTCGGACATCTTCGAGATAATCTTTGCTACAAAACAGCAGAAAATTGTTGCAAAAGAACTTGTCAAGTACATGGTCGACAATAAAGGCGAAATAACAAAGACAGAGATGTCAATGTTTGCCACAATGCTTCATGACGGGAAATATGAGGCAGTTCTTGACGAGGAGCCTTATAAGGGAAAAAAGGTAAGGCTTTCATACAACAAAAGGCAGTTCTACGACAGGATTTTAACGCCTATGAAATCAATGGGGCTTATTGATTATGACTTGTACAAGAAAACATACAAGCTTTCCATAAAATTCAAGAACGACGTCATGAAAATAGGTCTGATGTGGGACAAGGAATTAAGAAAGTTCGGAGTTAATCTTTAGTTTCTTCTTCAGGTTCTTGTTATAACCTCAATTTTGTCGCCAATAATCAAAGATTTTTCTGCCTGGGTTACAATCCCTTTTTTCTTTTCCTTGAGAGGAGGATAAGACCTAACCGCTTCAGCTCTCAGCAGCTCCCTTAAGCCAAACCCTACTTTTGCAAGCGGCATTTTCTTTGCAAGCCACCTTGTTGTGAAAGGCAGGCCGTTATATTTTTCTATCTCTTTCAGAATCTCGCGCGCAAACATGCTTCTTACAGGCCTTTTCTGCACAAGAGAAAAAATATTTCCCTGCTCCTGCTCGTAAACCATTCCCATCCCGTCAGTTGCGAAAGGCTCGATTGCAATAACCATTCCCTTCTCAAGCTTTGTCTCGTCGCCTGTGTCAAAATTAGGGATTGTCGGCTTGTCGTGGATATTGAACCTTGACAGTCCGTGTCCTGTCAGGTTTTTTATAGGAGAAAACCCGAAGCTGGAGATTGTTTCCTGGATTATTTTCCCAAGCTCTCCTGCAGTCACCCCTATCTGGACAATTTTTAGTGCTTCTTTCAGCGCTTCTTCAGAGGCTTTAACCAGGTCAGAATATGCCCCTGACAAATCAACTGTGCACGCATTATCCCCTATAAAGCCATTGACATGGACCCCTATGTCAAGTGAGCAAACCTGTTTGTCAAAAACAGTTTCATCGTCAGGCTCTGCACAGTAATGAGCTGCAATCGAATCGCAGCTTATCTGGGCAGGAAAAGCAGGCTTTCCGCCGAGGTCTTCTATTTTTTTCTCAATCTTTTCAGAAACATCAAGAAGCTTTGCTCCGCTTTTAATCAATCCTTTCCCGTATTCAAGCGCTTCAGCGGCTATCTTTCCGGCTTTCCTGTAGCTTTCTATCTCTTCTTCACTAATTTCCATTAAGAAAAAGAAAAATCAATTTAGTTTAAAAATTATTCTTTTTTAGGCTGCTCATATCCCATAATTCTTCTCATTTCCTGCAAGTCAGCTTCCATCTTTTTGGCGCCTTCGCTTGTAGCCTTCCTGACTTCCATGACTGCATTTTTATATCTTTCATCAGCTTCTTTTCTTGCGTTGATGTATTTGTTAAATGCAGGGATTCCATACATTATTGTAGCTGCTGTAATAAGCCCTGCTGCAACAGCAGTCCAGCCTATTGCCCTGAGGTATGACCTTGATTTTGCCCTTTCTTTTGCAATTCCGGCTTTTAGCTCAGAAACAGTCAGCTGGCTTTTTTCCAGCTCTTCTGCTTTTTCTTCAAGCTGTCTTTCCCTTTTACTTAGCTTGCGGTCCTTTTGGTAGATAATATCGTCCTTTTTCTTTATTACTGCGGATTTTTTTCTTGAGTCAGCTGTCTTTTCCTCAGCGATTCTTGCATATTTGTTAACCATGTTTTCCAGACTTCTAACCTGCCTTTGGCGGGACTGGTCCTTTTCTCCCATTAACTTAAGTGTTTCATCCAGCAATGCTACTGCATCATATGCCTTTTCTTCAGCAGATTGGGCTTTATATTCTGCATCTTTTGCCCTTTCCATAGCTTTTTCGATTTCATGCTGAACTTCTGTACTTCTGACAACCTCCCCTAGATTTTGCAGCAAAAGAATTTCGTCATACCATCTGCCGAGTGCAAGCCTTAACCTTTTGTAGTAGCCGTTTTCCCCTGTTCTTTGTTCCTCCTGAATAGCTTCATTTAATGCGTCAACATATTTTTTATTCAGTTTTACTCTTGCATTCTCAATTGCGTCGTTGCTTCTCGGCTCAAGTCTTGTGAATGTGTCTTTGGACTCTGTGTCAACAATACATAGATATACGCTTTGCGCATCCTTATCTGTAAATTCCTCTTCTGCTTTTGCCAGCATTGTGCTTGCTGTTCTGCTGTACTGTTCTGCCTGGGCTACAACCTCTTCAGCAGACATTTCTTTTTGCTGTGCAGGTAAAAGCGGTATTTTCTGCATGCATTTTTCAAGCAGGTCATCAAGCATAGTTTCCTTTATTCCCTTGCCTGCTGCTGTCGGGACTCCTCTTTTGTCCGCATATTCTCTGAGAACTGAATCCACTTTTAATTTCTCTTCAACATGCCCTGGACCAAGACCGAGACTCTTATAAGCCCAGTCAGCAAATTCTCCTTCGAGAACAGGCTGCCCATTTACATATCTAACCACATTAAAAATAGTTGTAGACTCTTGTTTAGGCTCTTTTAGGGACTTAGCCAGCTTGTTAAATGTTTCTAAAATAGCATCTGCTGCTGCTGAGCTAAATACATGTTTGCCTTCAAATGTGCCTGCAACTTGAGGGAGCCCTGCTTCTTCTGCCATTTTTCTGTATTTTTCTATAATATGGTTTAATGCTTCTCTGCTATTTTCATCAGTTATTCCATTTTGTTCGCACCAATCATCTAAGTACAGCCATACAGGAGATGACATTCCTGAAACAAGGACTCTTTCAAGCAGATTCCTGTTCGCTTCAACATCAAATTTGCCTGCAGAATGATACTGCACATTGCCTTCTTCATCAAGCTCTACATTTATTGCTGGGAATGTATAAAGTTTAGCAGAAGGTACGAAATCCGTCCTTACTGATTCTCTTGTATCTTTTCCTTCCAAACGGCCAAGTGCAAGCTGGTCGAGCAATTCATCAAAAGTATCAACATAATCCTTTAGTGGGATTCCTTCAGAAGATTCAGCGCTCTCTGGTTCTCCTGGGGGCAGTCCCTCGCTTAGATAAGCTTTAACCTGGGCATCGCTTAATTCTGGTTCTGGAACCTGGTCAGGTACCTCGCTTGGTTCGGTTTCTGCTCCAGCTTGCGATTCAACAGACTCTGATGTAACTGGCGGAGGTAATGGCTGCGGTTCATGAGCAGGTTCAACTTCTTCTGCTTCTGTTGCAGGTTCAGGCTGTGGCTCTGGAACTTGTTCAGATGGTTCAGGTTCAGATTGTGCTCCTTCCTGTAATTCTGCAACAGCTCCAACTGGCTCTGCTTCTGCAGGCTTTCTCTTTTCTTTAGCCCAACCTATAATGCTGCCTATTAAAGGACCGAACAAAGGTATTTTCATATAAGCAGGAACTGGTTCTTGTTCAGGAGGCGCTTCTTTCAAGCCTACTTTTATTAATCCAAGTTCTATCAGTTCAGCTATTTCCTTTCTTTGCGCATTTGCTGTGATTGAATTCAGCCCATAATCTTTCATTTTTTGTGCGTATTCAATCGTTTTTAGGAATAATTTTGATATATATCCTGCATCCAGCACATTTTTGTAAGATTCTTCTTCTATAAGAGGCTTGGCTTCTTTTATTGCGCTTGCTATGTTAAATCTTTCACCTGCCCCTCCTTTCTGCCCAGCAATCCCTCCTCTGTTATGAACAACAGCCTCAAATGCAGATAGATTATCAGGAAGTCTAAGCAAGTCTTGGCCCCTGCAGGATTCCATTACTTCCTCAAGATTAACATAAATCTGGCCTTCTTCTTTTTTTACAAGATTAAATTTTGAGATTAGCTCGTTAACTTCTTCTGGAGATAACGGACTTAGCGAATCTGCACCTGATTTGTCCTTTGTTGCCAAATAAGAATTTGCCACATATTTGCACGCTTCAGCTATTGAAACTCTTGTTTTGTCTTCGGTTTTGGGTTCTGTCTGCTGCTCAGGCTGTTCTGGAGAAACATCAAATTTCCTTGCATCACGAAGAACTTCAGACATGTTTCCAGGAGATGGCGGAACTGCATTGCCGTCCTGCCCAACTTTTTCTTCAAGCGAGGCTGATTGAGGCTGCTGCCCTGCATCCTGTTCTTTGGGGAATGCTGCTTTTAATCTCTCTTTTATTTGCTCCTCAGTAAGTCCTAACTTATGGAGCCCATAGCTTGTTAAAACATTTCTTATAACCAGGTTTACGTTCTCCCTTGACACAAGATAGTGCTCTTTTTCTTCTTCTGTGCCCTTGATTTCCATGATGTCAAAATCGTCTTTTGCCTTGTGTTTGACCCACTCTTCATCTGGTGTGACATCAAAAACCTGGGCAATCCTGTGAATTGCTCCGCTTGCAGCAAGCTCTATTCCCTGCGTTAGGCCAAACTGTGTTTCTTCAAGAGGCCTTTGCTGCTTAATCCATCCTTTTTCTATAGCCATGGGCTTAAGTGAATCAGGCATGATAGAATCAATATTCATATCCCTTCCTACTGCTTCGAGCCTTTCTGCAAATTCTTTCAGAGGCTGCAGATATTCCTGCGGAATATGACCCTGATTTTGGCTTTTTAGCTCGTGGGTAAACCTTTTTATCTCCTTAACCTGTCCTTCGAGAATATGCGATCTTTCAAAATAATCCCACATTTCATCTGAGACAGCAACTGCCGGGTGTATCCCCTGCCCAATTTTTTGAAGAGCTTCTTCAAGCGCTCTTTTTCTTCCAAGAGTAATATTTTGGTTGTCGTCAACCAGTCTCATATGCAAAGCCATGATCTTTTCAGGTCCAAGTCCGGCTCTGTATTTATCTGCAAGTTTTCTCATGTCTCCTGCTGTGAATCTTTCTACAGGAGCGCTGGGCATAGGATTTTGAAACATGTCTGTCAATTCCTGCTCTATATCCCCATCATCAAATGCTGTGTCCCCTTTGCTTTCATTATCGTCTGGCATTTTTTACCTCAATCATCAATAAATTATGGCAACCAAAACCCTTTTGATTTGGCCAAACCTTATTTTCCCAGGGTCTTCAAACGGATTATTGTCTCCTTTTGTCTTGCAGTACCAGCCATTTGAATCTTCACCTATATCAACAATCCTGTGGATTACTGTTCCATCAATATACTCTGATTCATATGATATGATGTCTCCCACTTTCAGCTGTTTGGTGGACTGCGGGGCAATCTCAATTGCATTGGAGCCTGAGTCTATAACCGGGTCCATGCTGTTTGTATTTGTAAAAGTTGCCCATTGGGGGTTGCTTATGTCTATAACAACCCTGTCAGAGTATACGTGAATCTCATCTTCCCCAACCCAGTCTGAAGGAGAGTCACGTTCTTTATTATTAAAAATATATCGGTCGAGAACGCTTGCATCAGAATCTGCAACTTCCAGGTTTGCATTTTCTGCTCCTGCAATCGAAATTTTTGAGAAAACCGTAGAGTAAGCACTGCTGCAAAACCACCCAAATGCAAAAACCATAACAAACACTAGCAGTACTGTTTTATTTACCATTCTACTCCTGCCTATCAGAACTCTTTTT
This sequence comes from Candidatus Woesearchaeota archaeon, assembly GCA_016932755.1. Classification (GTDB taxonomy): domain Archaea; phylum Nanobdellota; class Nanobdellia; order Woesearchaeales; family JAGWAF01; genus JAFGCE01. Next base: position 744 of record JAFGCE010000046.1, on the reverse strand, counting down.
TCTGTATAAGAAAAGGAAAGGGTATTTATAAAGCTTATGGATATTTTAGTATTAGTTAGTAGTAACAAAATAAGCAACAGAAATAGTTATATTGTCTCGTCCAGGAAGCTAATAGCCACATACCTGTCTCTGAGGTAAGGAGAGAGAGTGTCAGGATTTTTCTCAAATTTGTAAAGAATAGTCTCAAACTCCTTTATCTCCTTCCCAAGATTCTTCTTTTCTTTGCTGCTCAAAGCAGCGCCTTTCTCTTTTTTAACCCCTTTTTCCTGCATCAGCTTAAGTATTGCCAGGAACTTCCTGCACCCCTTTTTTGTGAATATATCTTCTGAATGATAAAGTTGTTCCAGTGGGCTGTGAACATACTTTTCCCTATGGAAGAAATGATGAACTTTCTTTTCTTTTTCGCCGGTTTTTACAGTATCTTTTTCATGCCTTTTGGCTATTTTTTTCATCACGCCCATTACTTCGTGAAACCTCACAGGCCTGAAACTAACTGTTTCACTGCGCATTTTGTGATTCCCCTCCGAATAGCTCTGATAATTTTTCCTTTAATTTCTGCTTTATTTGCTCATGTGTTTGCCTATAATGATGTTCAGCTGCACTAGCAGGAGACTCAATATCCAAAACATGCATTTTTTTCTCAAGGTTTGCCCTGTCACTATGAAGCGTGTGATTTATTATGAATTCCTTTTGCTTTTCGTCCATCACAATTATTTTGCCGGCTTTTTTGATGTCTTTTTCTGT
>JAFGCE010000045.1 GCA_016932755.1 Candidatus Woesearchaeota archaeon | reverse complement strand
TATGCCGTCCCATCTTGGCAAAAAACTGTCGGTTGATATAAGCAGTTTCTTCATTGTATCTTGTAAAATATTTCTGCATACTTGCAGTTGTTCTTGAACCCTCTTGTTATGGCTCTCCAGTAAACTGACCACAAAAGGTTCAGCATTGTCATTTGCTGGCTTTCATGCGCCTTGAATGCCTCTATTTTTTTCTTGAATGTGGATGTTATGTCAACAGCCAGCTTCGGCGCGTTTCTTTTCTTTAGCTTTATCGGGTTCCAAACTTCAAATGAATAGACTTCGCAGTTTATTATTTTTTTGTCTGCAAGCTGCCTGACAAACTTGTTTACCTCCCTGTGGTCAGGGTGGGGGTCGTCTCCTGTATGCGTGAACACCTTTGAAGGCTTTTCTTTTTCTATGAGCCTTTTTATTACCTCTTCTATCTTTTTTCTTTTTATTTCATCTGCAAACTTTCCCTCTTTCAGCCCGAGGTATTTCACCCCTGCTCCTCCCAGGATTTTGTCTGATTTAAGTGATTCCTTCACCCTTATCCTTCTGATTACTTCAGGCTTGAGATGCGGGTGGCTTGTCTCGCCGTATGAGAATATTATTGTAAGAACCCGCTTGCCTTCTTTGGCGTATTTCGCCATAGTGCCTCCTACCCCGATTATCTGGTCATCGTTGTGGGCGCACAGCACTATCACTGTATCCTTCTTCATATATCACAGTCTTAGAAAGCTGATATTTAAACTTTTGGAGAATCTTCCTTCATTTTCTTGACTGTTTTCTTGAAGGCTTCTATCTGTTTTTCTGTCAGCTGCCCGTATCTCAGGTAGTTGATTTTTATATTCCTGAGGAAGGAGTTTTCCTTGTAGAGCTTGTCAGGAATGTTAAACATTTTTTTCATTTTGGGCTCTTTGATTTCTCCCTTCAGCTCATCTTTCTGGCAGTCATAGCAAATAGCGTATTTCTGCCTGTTGCTCACTAGAACATAGTTTTTCTTGCATCTCATGCATTTCTGCTGGTATTGTGCCATTTGAACAAATGCGCCGACCGATAAATCTGAACAAGTTCAGATAACCGGTCTTTGCATACTTCGTATGCGCCGACCGGGATTCGAACCCGGACCGTCGGCTTGGAAGGCCGATATCATAGCCATTAGACTATCGGCGCGCATACTTGAGAACTACCGCCTCGTTTATAAATATTTTGGAAATCAGAGCTCATTTCTTAAGTTGTCAATGAACTTCTTGAAATCCTCTTTCTTTATCACAGCTCCGCAGGCATTCTCATGCCCTCCTCCATAACCTTCTATCCCGACAAGCGCTTTTGCAAGCGCGTCTGAAAGGGATTTTCCACCGCTTGTCCTTATGCTGCACTTCATTTCCCCTGACTTTTCCCTTGCGACTATCACAATTTTTTCAGGAAAATTGTAAAGAAGCTCGTTTGCCAGCTCTTTTGTAAGGCTCATCTTGTCATGCATATAAGAGAAGAGTAAAATCCTGTCCTTTTTCTTTTTCTTGACAGCTTTTTCAAGCAGGCTGTCATAAACTTCCTTGATTTTTTGGTATTTTTTGTAGATAAAGCTGCCTTTTGGTGTTGTCTGGTCCAGTATTTCATAAGGGCTTTCAATCCTTGTCAAGACTTTTGCAGCTTTAATGACTTCCTGTGTTTTGCCCTTAAGGTTAAAAGAGAGTATTTTTACCAGATTCCCGAGTTTTGTGTTGAACAGAGCTTCCGCAGGGTCGTTTACTGAAGAATCCATCAGGTCAGGGTATTTTTTGCAGAATTCGTTCTTGAATTCAGGCATAAACCAGTCTCCAATGCATCCTGCCATTGCTATCCATATATCCTGCTTAACAACCTTAAAGCAGACAGATGAAGGAGGCTCGTTTTCGCCGTAAACCCTTGAGTTGAAATATTTTACATTATCCCTTTCAAGAGGGTCGTGGTGGTCAACCCATACAACAGGAAGATGCACATTGTCTATGAATTCCTGGTCAACCATTGCAATGTCAAGGACAAACACCTTGTCAGCTCCGTATTCCTCCACTTTTCTTATGAACATCTCTGAGATTTTAGGGTGTGTCTTGATAACAACTCCTTTTCCCTCTTTTATGTACCTGTAAAAAAGCAGGAAAGAGCACAAGCCGTCAGGGTCATCGTGGAAGAAAAAGATAGGCCTTTTGCAATGCCTTAGTTCATCCCTCAGCTCATTTATTTGTTTTTCCGGAATCATCTTGCTTACCTAGACAAAAAAAATTTAACAACGCCTAATGGAAAATAATAACATTTAGTAGTATTTAAGTGTTTTGTTAAAAAGCTTTTTAAATCAGGCAAGACAAACAGCATTTATGCAAAAAACAAGATATTTTTCTTGGAAAAAAGGAAGCCTTGCAAAGGGATGCAGGCTTTGCGTGAAAGGAAGGAAACTAGTGCTTTTTGTTACAGGAATCTGCTCAAAAAACTGCTGGTACTGCCCTCTTTCAGAGCAAAAAAAGAACAGGGATGTTGTTTTTGCAAACGAGTGGAAAATATCCAGTGATAAAGACATAACAAAAGAAGCAGAGCTGTGCAATGCAAAAGGAGCAGGAATTACAGGAGGAGACCCTTTTCTCAGGCTTGGAAGGACAGTGCATTACATAAAAATGCTGAAAAAAAAGTTTGGGAAGAATTTCCACATTCACCTTTACGCGCCTTTAAATAACATAACAAAGCCAAAGCTAAGGAAGCTGTACAAGGCAGGGCTTGATGAGATAAGGATTCACCCTGATTTCTATTCACGAAAAAACTGGGAACAGATTGGGAATATAACCAAATTTGATTGGGACGTGGGCATGGAAATTCCTGTAATTCCCGGGCTTGGGAATGAGACTGAGAGGATGATTGAATATTTTTTGCCTTATATCAAGTTTCTCAACCTGAACGAGCTTGAGCAGTCCGACACAAACATGGATTCAATGATAAAAAAGGGCTTTAAGACAAAAGGGATTCTTGATTACTCAATAAAAGGAAGCCAGGAGCTTGCCATGAAAATAGCAAAAAAATATGAAAAAAAAGTAAGAATCCATTACTGCACAACAAAACTCAAGGATGCTGTCCAGCTTGCGTCAAGAATAAAAATCAGGGCAAAAAATGTAAAGAAAGACTTTGACAAAACCACAAAAGAGGGCATGCTTGTGAGGGGTGCTGTTTACCTTAATGAGCTAAAGCCTTCCTTCGGATACAGGAAGCATCTTGAAAAGCTAAATTCAGCACAAAAGAAAAAAATTGCATCAAAACTGGAAAAAGTGAAGAAAGAGATGATAAAAAAATACAAAATAGGCAAAAATATGATAAAAGTTGACAGCCAAAAGCTGAGAATACTTACTTCTGAAGCAATTGCCAGAAAGATAAAGGAGAAAAACCTTTCACCAGCAATAGTTGAGGAATACCCTACATGGGATGCAACTGAAATTGAAGTTAATTTTCTTTAAAAACCCACTTGACATAGTCGAACAAGTTCTCCTTGTCCAGCTCACCATGTTCACTGGACATTCCCACAAAATATATTTAAACCTGATAGGCTTACTTATTTCATGAACATAAGATGCCTTAAGTGCAAGGGAGCTGACCTTGCCTGCGGAAGAAGCTTCTGCCCTATTGTTGCAAAATCAAAAGCGCAGTTCAGGGTAAAGGACAAGCTTGTAAAGGATGACTTTTTTGGTGCTTCGCCTGCTCCGTTTGTAGGCAGATTCGGATACCCTTTTGTTAATGTCG
>JAFGCE010000044.1 GCA_016932755.1 Candidatus Woesearchaeota archaeon | reverse complement strand
CCCAGCCTGTTCCCTCCTTATTTCTTCTATAACTCTGGGAACGCTTTTCCATCTTACCTTTGTTCCATACATCGGGGTTACATAACAGTATGGGCATCCGTGAGGGCATCCTCTTGAGGTCTCTATTCCTGTAACCCTGAGCTTAAGCCCTTCAACAAGGCTGAAGTCCGGAAAAGGAAGGTCATCAAGGTCTTCCACAGGCTTTCCGCGCACAATCTTTTCTCTGTAGTCTCCATTGACAAGCCCTTCAATAATCAGGTCTCCCTCGCCAATGCCGACATTATCCACAAAGTCAAAAGCCGCAGCCTCATAAGGTATGGCACTTACATGAACACCTCCCATAACAACCCTTCCTTTAGGATTGACTGCCTTGTATTCCTGGGCAAGTTCATATCCTCTCGGAGCTGTTGATGTCAGCGGGCTGATGACAAGCACATCTCTTCTCCTCAAGTCAGAAGCCCTTAATTTTCTGATGTTTTCATGGAAAACAACAGCATCATACCCTTTCTGGCTAAGCTGCGTTGCCATGTAAACAGGCCCAAGCAAAGGCTGGGAAAAAGCAGTATACACATTAAAAAAAGGAGATTTCGGTTCTGCAAATGCTACACTCGGTTTCCTTGACATCTCTGGCCACTATTAAACTGGAAAAATGTTAAAGTATATAAATTTTTCAACAACCTTTATAAATGATGCAGTTCTATTTCTAATTATATGGTGCTGGAAAAACTAGGCAGTTCATTGAAAGACACTCTCTCTAAAATAGCCAAAGCTGTGTTTGTTGATGACAAGTTAATCAACGAGCTTGTCAAGGATATACAGAAAGCTTTGCTGCAGGCAGATGTCAATGTCCAGCTTGTCTTTAATCTTACAAATACAATCAAGGAAAGGATAAAAAGCGAGGAAACTCCTTCTGGCTTGACAAAAAAAGAGCACCTTGTCAATATTGTCTATGCAGAGCTTACAAAATTCTTAGGCGGAGAAAAGAAGGATATTGAGCTTGGAAAAGAAAAGCCTGCAAAAATCATGCTTGTGGGGCTGTTCGGAAGCGGAAAAACAACAGCCGCAGGAAAGCTTGCCAGATATTTCACAAAAAGAGGGAAAAAAGTTGCAGTTGTAGGATTGGACATTCACAGGCCTGCTGCAATGGACCAGCTTGAGCAGGTTGCAAAACAGGCAAAAGTCCCTGCATTTATCAAAAAAGGCGAAAAAGACCCTGTTAAGATTTACAAGGAATTTAAAGACCAGTACAAAAAATTTGATGTTATCATTGTGGACACAGCAGGAAGGGATGCATTAAGCAAAGAGCTTATTGATGAGCTGATGAAAGTTTACGATGCTGTGAAGCCTGATGAAAATCTTCTTGTTATTTCAGCAGATATCGGGCAGGCTGCGCAGAAACAGGCTCAGACATTCCATGACGCAGGAAAGATTACAGGAATCATAGCAACAAAAATGGACGGCACTGCAAAAGCAGGAGGCGCATTGTCCGCATGCTCTGTCACAGGAGCTCCAATCAAGTTCCTTGGTGTAGGGGAAAAAACTGAGGATTTGGAAGTTTTCAATCCTCCTGGATTCGTCGGAAGAATACTTGGGATGGGAGATATTGAAGCTTTGCTGGAGAAGGCAAAAGAGGCAATTTCTGAAGAAGAGGCTGAAGACATAAGCAAAAGATTAATGAAAGGAGAATTCACGCTTGTTGATTTATACGAGCAGATGTCTGCTATGAAAAAAATGGGCCCTTTGAGCAAGATTATGGAGATGGTTCCTGGGTTTGGGCAGATAAAGCTCCCAAAAGACATGCTTAATGTCCAGGAAGGAAAGTTAGAAAAGTGGAAATTCATAATGGATTCCTGCACAAAAGAGGAGCTTGAGAATCCTGATGATATAGACGCAAGCAGGATTGACAGGATTGCAAAAGGCTCGGGCTCAAACCCTTCTGAAGTGAGGGATTTACTGAAACAGTACAAGGTAGGCAAGAAAATGCTCAAGATGATGAAAGGCGGCGATCCCCAGAAGATGATGCAGAAAATGCAGCAGGGAAAACTCAAGGGAATGAAAGGCCTTGTCAAAGGAAAGAAGATGAAGTTTAAGTGATCACTTCTTCTTTTTCTGCTCTTCGGGTGTAGAAAACTTTTCTATCTCAAGCTTTCCCTTTTCTGCCTTGATAGAATACTCGTCCTTCTCATTGAACTTTGTTATGTTTGTGACAATCTCAGGAAGAAGTATCCTGTTCCCCCTGAAATCAAGGGATGAAATGAGCTGTTTTCCTTCTACTTCTGCTTTTGCAACTCCAAGCTCTTTCATGACAGATTCTGCTTCGCCTGATTTTCCTGCTTCCTTGAACTCTTTTGTCTTTTTGTAAAGGAATTTTGCAATATGCTCTGCAACATCAATCTTTGTTGCTTTGGTGATGCCCTGAAGCCCAGGGGAAAGGTTGACTTCAATAATCATCGGACCCCTTGGACCGTCAAGTATGTCTATTGCGCCTATGTCCATGCCGACTGATATTGCAGCTTCAACAGCAATCTTTTTTGTATGCGCATCAAGCTCAACAGGCTCTCCTTTTCCTCCGGCGTGTATATTTGCCCTTTTCTCTCCCTGGACAGCTCTCCTCTGCATTGCTGCGACAACCTTGTTGCCGACTACAATCGCCCTTGTGTCAACTCCCCCTGTCTCAACATATTCCTGCAGAAGGAAAGGCTGGTTTAATGCAGCCAAGGCGTCCATCATTGATGAAGCGCTGTCATAGCTGTCAGCAAACATGACTCCTTTTCCATGTGTTCCCTGGGGAAATTTCATTATGATGGGATAGCTCATTTTTTTGAGCAGTTTTTTTGCAGCGTCAGTTGAAGAAGCAAGATATGTTGTCGGCATCGGGATTTTTGCATCGCCAAGTTTCAGGTGCGTGAGAAGCTTGTCATGCCCAATAGTGAATGCAGGGCCTGAGATAGGCATGTAAACCTTCTCGCACAGTGCATGGGTGATTGACCTGAGCAGGTCTGAATACCTGAATGAGCCCCTGCAGTAGATGCAGTCATAATCCTCAAGAGGCTCCCCTCCGTAAAGAATCTGGTATTTTTTGGACTCAATATTCACCTCAAGATTCCTTATGTTGATTGAGTCAACCTGGCCAAAGTATTTTTTCATGGCTTTGACTATCCATTTTGAGCTTATGCTCCCCATGCTTATTACTGCTGCCTTCATTTTAATCCCTTGACGGGTCTATTAAAAACCCTTTTTTGAGTATGTTTTTGCCAATCAGAACCTTGTATTTCATGTGGCTCCTGTCTGCAATGCTGAAATGAACCTTCATCTCTCTCCCTGCAAATATCACGTCTGAGCCTATTATCGGCCTTTTCCTGTTTCCTGAAGCAGACTTAATCAGGCTTATCTTCACAACAGGGCCAAGCTGGAGCTCTGCAGCAAGGTTCAGGTCAATTGAGCTTTTGTCAGCGCCTGTATCAACTTTTGCAATAACTTTCTTCTTCCCCTTTAACCCAATCAGGGTTATAGGCTCTGACAATCCTATAACAAGTCTTTCAGTTTTCTTTGGTTCTTTCCCTGTCATTCTCTAATACCTCTTGTTGGATTCTCCTTTTTAAATCTTTTCAAATAAGCTTATGACCCTCTTTTTTCCAATGGTCAGGATAAAGTTAGCCAGCCTCGGGCCTTTTTCCTTGTTTATCAGGACTTTGTATGCAGCCTTAAACAATTCAGCAGGCTTGATTCCAGCCTCCTGTGAGATTCCGTAAATCTTCTCGTGAAGTTCTGCATCTCCCTTGACATCTGTCTTCAAAACATCAGCAATCTTTGCAAGCGCTTTTTTCTGCCCAGCGCTTAGCTCTAATCCTGGAGGGACATCATCCTTCACCTTAAACTTGAAATTGTCATCAGCATAATGCATCAGCCAGTTAATGCAGCACTGTGCCCTTGCCCTGAACTTTTTCTTGTCTCCCTCTGTTTTGAGGTCATATTCTTTCATTGCCTTCCCAATATCCATCTCATGTATCTGGAGCATGTTTGTCAGGTGCCTGAAAGATGGCTGGAAAGGCATTTTCTTTGGAATCTTGACGCAGGAAAGCTCATAAATCCTTTTCTGCTTCTCTTTCTCCTTGCCAGAAATACCCTCTTCCTTGTCAAAATAAATCCTCTCGCATTTGTCAAAATCCTCATAGATTTTGAGGACATCCAAATCAAAAGAAATCGCAAACTCAGCTTCAGGCCTTGTTCCTGCAAACAAGTATCTGGCTATGGCTGGCTCATAAATCTCCAGCAGCTGGTTTAATGTGACTACATTTCCTGTAGAGCTGTGGAGCTGTTTTCCCCCTTTTATGCTAATCCATTCGTACCTTATTGACGGGAAAAGTTTTGCCTTGAAAATGTCTTTCAAAATCATCTGCCCTGTCCAAAATGCGCCTCCTGCTGCAAAATGGTCTTTTCCCCCTGACTCAAAATCAACTTTTTCATAAGCCCATCTCATGGGCCAGTCAATTCTCCATTTTAGCTTTGCAATCCCTTTTTTCCTGAAATCAAATGTGTCTTTATGCCCGCAGTCGCATTCATAAGCAAGATTATAACCCCCGGGGTATTCTAATGAGGTTATTGTATCTTTTTTGCATTTCTCGCAGAATATTGAAACAGGAAGCCATGAATCCTCCAAAGGCTCTTTCCTAAATTTGTTAAGTATTTCTTTTATTTTTTCTGTGCTTTCCAGCGCTGTTTTCATTTCCTTTGCATATTCGCAGTTTTTGTATTTCTTGTGCTGGTAGAGGTATTGAGGATTTATTCCTACAATAGGTATTGCCTCTTCAACAGGAGCTTCGTTATGCCTTGCGTAAGATTCGTGGCACCTGTCTGTGTCAGGAACGTCTGTTATTGGCGTTCTCAAGAATTTTTTCAGAAAATCCTGGTCAGGCATGTTGGCAGGGACTTTCCTGAAAACATCATAGTCATCCCACGAATATAGAAACCTGACTTTTTTGCCGAGGCTTTCAAGCCCTCTCCTGATAAGGTCAATAGTGATTATTTCCCTGAAATTCCCTATGTGGATTACGCCTGAAGGGGTTATGCCTGCAGCTATAACATATTGTTCCTTGTCCCCTCTCTCATCAATTATTTTCCTTGCTGCCTGGTCAGCCCAGTGCAGGACTTCCTTCTGGTCACCCATAAAAAATAAGGTTCTCTAGGCATTTATAAACATTTCTAATCTTGGGTATGGTGGGAAAGAACCGCAACCTTTATAAAGTGAGGAGCATTTCACAGTAGTAACTGAGTAATAGTCAAAATTAGGGGGGTGTATACGTACGCTCAAATCAATAGATACCCGTATCTCATTAGAAAATGACAGAAAGGAATTCAAACGAGAGTCTTGAAAAAAGGCTTCAGCAGCTTGAAGAAGAAATTTCAAGCCTGCCTGAAGATGAAAAAAGAAGAGTGAGGTATGTTTCTGAAAAATTTGGCTGGGAATGGAACAAGGACAAGGAAGAAGGCTATGTTGAAACACCCCAGGACAAGATTTTTTTCAGGGAATACGGGCTTGATTTCATAAGAAAAGGAAGAGACATTCTTGTAGTGGGGGACAGAGGGCTGGCAGACACAATCAGGGAGCTTCTAAAGGATTACAAGCATGTTGTAAAATTTTTTGGGACACGCCCTGCAGCCAACCTTGCACTATCAGTATCAAGATGCGGCACTATTATCTGCAACTACGGATTTGACGAAAGCGGAAGAAAGGAGGATTCATTCTTAAGCAGGGTCAAGAAAAACAATGAAAGCATCTCTACGATGGTTGTTGCAGGACCTGAAGAAAGAATAGCCGGAAGCATGAAGGGAGTTGACGAGATTCTGCAGGGACCGCTGAGCGAATCAGCAAAGCAGGCAGTCGAGCAGATAAACCTGCGCCTGATTATGCACGATGTTTTTCAAAAGAAGCAGGAGATACAAAACAGGAAAACAAATATTTACAAGCCTCAGCCAACCATTCCTTCCAATGAATATGCAGACCTCCTTAAATCAACACCAAAAGATTTGGAAGAGGCACTGAGCCCTTCATTCGATTTCGGGGAAGAACAGCCGCAGCCTGTGGCACATGCAGAAGCTGTCTACCCTGGGGCTGCAAGCGGAAAGATATACTCCAATTTCAGAAGAGCAGCGAGGGCTGTTGCCAAAGGGGAAAAAGTCATCATGTATGTTAGCGACCTTAACAACCTGAATATCGGTGAAATAAAGATGTTAAGGCAGGCTGAAGGGATAATATTTGAAAAATATTCGAGCCTAAGCCATCACGTTATCGACTTCATGTCAGCAGGAGTTCCTATTATAAAGATGAGCAGCACTTCCCAAGACCCAAAAGAGTTTGTATTTGGCGAATTTGCATTAAAAGAGGGAAAGCCGATATCTTTTGACGGGCTGACAGGAGACATCTATGCATGCGAGTATGCAACAAAGCCTGCGCAATTCCCTCCTGAACATGAAAAGGCAGACAGCGGAAGAAAGCCTATAACTGATTTTGAAAAAACAACCCACCAGTGCGATGAGGTGCTTGAAAGAAGAATAAGGATAATGCTAAACGCAAGCGACATCAAAGCGATGGAAGACGGAAGAAGATTCGGAGTTTATGAGATAGGGCTGGTAAGGACAGAAGATATCCTAAAGCAAAAACAGGCAAACATAGAAGCATACGGCGCATATTTGCTTACCCTGCTTTCAATAAAGAGCGGAAAGAGATGCGGACGCGCCAGGTCAAAAATGAAGAGAAAGTTCAGAAGAACCCAGTCCAGCGCGTTCTATGACCTCATGAAATACCAGGAAGGAAAAAGAATCCAGATAAGGCTTCTTGATCCCCCATTAAATGAGTTTTTCGACGAGGCTGTGATAGATGAAATAGCCTCAAAGCTGCCCAGCGTAGAAAAGGAGGTAGCCCAGAAATTCAAGGAGCTTGTTAACAACCCGCAGGCCCAGAGGGAGCTGAGGGGAGTTGGAATTGCAAGGGATTATCCTGAAATATATGAGGCTCAGATTGATGCATTGTTCTCAGCATGGGCAAAACTCCAAAAAGAAAAAAAGGAAGGCGATAAAGATATTGATTTGAAGATATTTATCCCTTATGTTCATAATCCTTCAGAAGTAGAAGATATAAAAACAATGGCTGAAAGGCTGAACAATGAAAAATACGGCGGGATGATACGTTACGATTTAGGCGTTACTCTTGAAACATTTGGGGGAACCCTGACAGCGCACAAGATGATTGAGATGGGAATACGGCACTTTACCTTTGGAACAAACGACCTTTTCCCGATGATAGACAATGCGGACAGGAACACCCAGGGAGAGGCATATGTTGAGAGGGATGGGAAGCTTGTTATAAAGAATCCTGCAATCCTTGAAGCGCTAAAAGGATGCCTTCAAAGAATGGCTTCTGCAGGAGTGAGCAGGGAGGAATATGAAGTGGGAATCTCCGGAGAGATGAACCCTGTCAAGCTTGACAGCCTAGCAGAGATTATTCCAGCCCTGGACTATGTTTCTGCAAGCAGGCCTGCCCAGGTTCCGGGCCTAAAGCTGAAGCTTGCACAGATTTACCTCAGCAAGTATGCAGGAAAGCCTGTATAAATTGGAATAGCATGGTTCTGTTAATAATCCAAGAACTAATTATTAAACGCCATTGTTGATACAGTAAGGTTCATTATCTTCTCAATAACCTGCTCCATATTCGTGAGCACCATAATCTCTTTTCTTGGGAGTACATTTGCTGATTTTACAAGCATGTTCAGGATTTCATACCTGTTCATGTTGATTTTTGTGACATCATTAATGCTAAAGTTGTAAAAAAGCTTGTAATAAGCCTCAAATGACTCGTATATCCTGTCATAAATAATCATGGAGTTTTTTGAGGCTTTAATCTTGTATTTCAGCAGGTCTCTTGCAGTGAATTTTATAAGGTCCATAAGCTCGTCTATAACCTCAAGTATATGGTAAAGAACATCAATTCTCCTGTGTTTCGGGTCCCCTACCTTGTGCAAGAGCCTCTGGGAATAAACCAGGAACCTTGTTATTGTGTCATGCTTCTGCTGGATAGACTCAAGCAGAGGCTCATCATAACTTTTGAATCCTGCCCTTAAATCCCCTATTGCCTCCAAGGTCAGTATAAACACCCTCCTGAGCATGGTGTCAAAAACTTTTGAGGATTCATCAGAAAGGCTTTTTATTGTGCAGCTGTTCGGCTTTTGCGTGAAAATCTCCATGCCGTTAAGCCTTGAGACCTCTTTGGTTATAACCTCCATTGTGCTGAGAGTCTCCCCTGTCCTGAGGTTCTTTGTCTTGTTGTTCTTGAAATTAAGGGTTATCTCGTCATAGCCGTTTTTATAAAGCGATCTGACAAGAAACATAAGAGTGTCCCTTTCCATCCCTGTAACATCAACTTCTGCGCTGCCTATCTCAGCAACCTTGCCTGTGCTTATCATTAGGAGGCTGCCTTCTTCCATCACCTCCAGCTCATCCCCTTTTTTTAGGTTATGGGCTACTGCCCATTTCCTTGGAAGCGATATGAGCTGTGTTGAGTCAGCAATCTGTATGACTTTTCTT
>JAFGCE010000043.1 GCA_016932755.1 Candidatus Woesearchaeota archaeon | reverse complement strand
TAAGCAAGGGAAAATTAAAGGTTTTGGAATAATCTAGAAAAACGCAGGGGTGATATATACTTCTATCAGCGCAGCAATAAAGAGAATGAATATCGCGCCTATGATTAAGTCTGAAGAGTCAAGAAGTATTCTCTCAAAAGCCTTTGTGCTGTAGTTATGCTTTATTACAGCAACAGAAATTATTCCTCCTGCCAGCCCTGCTATAAAATAAGCAAGTATTTCAGGTATGCCGTGCAGAGAATATCTTAGTAGCCCCATTGATGCTGCGTAAAAGTAAGACGAAATGTTGCTGAGTCCGAGATGGGACGCATACGTGCTTAGATGGGTCCTTACAAAGTTTCCGATAGCCACCCCAATAACAGATGCATTCCATGTTAATATGAATATCGCGCCTGCTCCGTAAAGGAAAGAGAACAAGATGCAGAAAATAAGGACTTTCAGGTTGTTGAGGAATATTTTGCTGAACAATGCGAGGTTTGTCACGTTTCCTGTGACCTGCTGGTTAAGGTTAAGTATCATCTGGGTTTGGACTTTGAAAAGCGTGTTTGCTGTTTGCGCCGGGAGAAGGGTGTACCACAATGAAAATGCGATGACCATGCCAAAAAAAAGCATTATAAGGAATGCCAGCGCTTTGCTGTGCTCTTTCAGCAGCGTCTTTTCATCTTCTATCTGGATGTCCTTCTCTTCTTCGAGCTTCATTGTGCTGTAAAGCAAAGGCACACACGCAAAAACAGTAAAGAAAACCATTACAAGGCTTGCATGCTCGCTAAAAACCCACAGGCTCAGGAAAAGCCCGACAGTGCTGTACATGAAACCAATAAAAAAAAGCCTCAAGGGAGTTTTCTCTGCTTTCAGCGGAGTGATAATTGACTCGAGCACCATGGCTTAAAGTGGAATAATGCTGTTTAAATAGTTTTTGATTAACAGCCGGCAAAACCCCAAACTTTTTTAAATAGAGCGGGAATTATGGGTGTATGGACTATGAAAAAGCCTTGAAAAGGGCAAGAGGCAGCCTTCCTGAATCTGTCTTTGAAAAAGAAAGGTTTGAGATACCCAAAGTCAAGGGGCATATTGAAGGCAACAAGACAATAATCACAAACTTCAGGCAGATAGCCTCGGTATTGGGAAGGCAGGTCGAGCACCTGCAGAAATTTGTTCTTAAGGAGCTTGCAGCTCCTGGTGATTTGAGGCCTTCAGGGCTTGTCATAGGAACCAAGATGGCTGCTTCGAGGGTTAATGACAAGATAAAGCAGTATGCTGATGAATTTGTGTTCTGCCCTGAATGCGGTAAGCCGGACACAAAACTTATTAAAGAAGGGGAGTTTTTATACCTCAGATGTGAAGCCTGCGGCGCTAAAAAGCCCGTGAAATCAAAAATATAAAATGATTTTAAAGCTGCATAAGAAGGATGAGAGAATTGTTGCTGCGGTCTGCGACAGCAATCTTCTAGGAAAGAAAATCGAAGAAGGAAAAGCGCAGCTTGACCTGGCATCAGATTTCTATAATGGGGAAGAAAAAGACGATTTGACTGTCGGCGACACCATAAGGAATGCTGATTCTGTGAATCTTGTCGGTGAAAATGCAGTGAAGCTCGGGATAGAAGAGGGGATTATTGACCCGGGGCATGTCAAGAAAATCGGCGGCGTCCCCTATGCGCAGGCAGTTGTCGTGCATGAATAAGTTTCAGAACCACTTGCCTAATCCCTCCTGCCTTTCTTTTTCCTTGCCAAAAACCCCGTCTATTCTTCTCTGAAGCAAAACCAAAGTCTGCTGCAGGTAGGCTGGCAGGTCATATTTCTCTGCAATGCTTATTGCGGGCTGGAGATATTTGATAACCGACCCTTCCGAGATTGTGAAAATGATTTTCCCACCGCATTTTGTGCATTTGCCGACTAAAGGAGGTCTCCTGAATTTTTCGTTGCAGTTAACACACCTAAACTGCTGCATTGAAAATTTCCTGAGGTTTCCTTTGGTGTCTTTCAGGAAATGCTTTTCAATAACAAGTCTGCCGACATCTGATGTATCAACTGCTCTCACTTTTTCCGCAATATCCATCTGGCCTTTCAGCTTGTCTTCCATGCTTGGCAGGGTTTTGTATGCAGAGCACCTCACTGTATGGTTTATGTTGTCAATATCATGTGTAAATCCTGTTCCACAATATTGCCTTTCTGTCCCAAGCCTTTTCCCGATAGTATCAATAACTACATCCCATGGGTTTTTGTAATCCAGGCATGCGTTGTAAAACTCAAGCGGGTATTTCCACGCAACATCAACATCAAATGCCATATCGTCTACTTCTGCAGGGATCAGCCTTGATGTCAAAACAAGGGGGGCGTCCTGGGTTGAGCCTCTGTGCGCTGGCAGGTATTGCCTTGAAAAATTAACAAGTACGTCCATAAGCAAAGTGACGCAGGCTTCGTCTCCGTCGCAGTCTCTTCTTGTTGCTGCATGAAGCATGGGGTGCGCAAACAACCCTTGTGTTTTTGAAAACCCCACTATCCTTGCTGCGATTCCTGCGGAGGTGTGCGGGGCAAGAGCCAAAACAATGTGGCCTGCAAGGTCTGCGGGGGTCTTCAGATTGTAAAAAGGTTCAACCTCATAAAGTTTTACAAGCAGGTCATCCATAAACTTTGCAACCCTGAAAAGGATTGCTGCTGCGCCTTCATCCGGGCTCTCGTCGCACTCCGGGAGTATTACATCCTGGGGTTTGAGCTCCAAAATTTGGTCTTCTTCAGTGAGTTCTTTTCCGTGGACATCTGTTTTGTACCCCATTTCCTTAAGTTTTTCAATTGCTGTCCCAACTTCCCTTGGCTTGAAGTGGGTTATGGGCAGCTGGGTCATATCATACCTTGTGGTTCCGTCTTTGTTTACATAGATATTGTGCTGAGCTCTCAATATCCCCTTTGCCAAATGCTCGGGGGTGTGCTCTTTGTTAGAAGTCCCCCTCACCCCTTTTATCAGGTCAGGATAATTCTTGACTTTTATCTTGTTTAATGCAGAAGTAAAATACCTCTCGATGTCTATTTCCATCTCCCTGTTTGTAGAAGCCGGGCCGTGCTTTGGGCAATCCTTCTTTTCAATAAGCCCGCAGATTTTGCAGTAGTGCATTTTTTTTGTCTTTCTGTCGCATTTGTCGCACACAGCATAGATTGTGTCTATATTGCATTTTGGGCAATGGTAAATAGGGAAATTGGATTTTACTTTTCCTGCTTCCAGTGCGCTCTGGAAACACCTGAACCGCCCGCCCTCATCTCCTACCGGGAAGAGAACTTGGGGGGAGCCATTAAGTTTTCTTATCTTTGCTTTCTCTGGTCTTCCCATTCTCGCGCCTACAAACAACCCGGATTTGTCTCTTAACTTTACAGAAGAAATCATGTTCACTATTTCAAGGGAAGTTTTTTCCTTGTTTGATTCAATAATCTTTTTTATTTCTTCATGGGGTTTCACTCCAGTCTGCAGACATTCAGAAAATACTTTTGCGTGTTCTTTCTCAATAACCACATATTCCTTATTCACGACAATGTGGGGGAGCCCTATAAGCTCAATAACCCTTTTTGTCTCGTTGAGAGGGAGGATTATTTTTTCGACTCCCCCTCCTTCAGTTACCACATTCGCTTTTGAGGCCCACCCTGCAAGAGCCAGCATCTGCTCAGGGGTGGCGCAGTTCCAGTGATATGTGTACGAAGGGTGAAGAGGGATTCTCAGTTTTTTTGAAAGGGATAATGCTGCTTCAGCGCTTATGCCTGATTTCATCGGGCTCTTCAGGAGGATATTTAAAGAAGCAGAAGGAATTTCGACAAGCTCTGCAAGTTTTTCTGTGTCAAGAGAGCCAAACAAGTCTACAGTGGCTTTCTCAAGCTCCTGAACCCACCATTCTTCACAGTAGCCTGGAGGAACAAGGGTGTGCGCCCTGTTCAGGAAATCCCCATAATTTATCAGGATATCCCCGAGGAACAGTATTTCAACAACCGAATCCTTGTGTTCCTTAGCTTTTTTCATTGTGTTGATATAAACAACAGAGCCGTCTTCGGTTTTCACAACCGGACCCTCTATGCTGTTACATGCGGTTATCGCAGCAGCCTTGCCTGGTCTCTCAACCTTAAGCTGTGTTCCTGTGGCAATGTACTGGTTTAAGATGTACATCGTTGCTGGATGAACACACGCAGATGAATAACCGGAAGTTCTGGCCCTCCCATACCTCAGCCTGAACCCTCCTTGCCTCATTGGGTGCGTGAAAACAGGCCTGCCTGCAACAAGATCCTTGATAAATGTGTAATCCGGGGCTATCTTCGGTTTCCCTGTCTTTTCCTGCTCGTCTTTTGACTTGATTTTCTTTTGAAGAACTACAAAATCTTCGAGGAAAAACCACTCTTCAAGCTCAAATTCCTTGCCCCATTTTGAAAGTTGTTTCCATAGCTTTGGGGCTTTTTGTGCCACTCCCTCGCCCAATACAAGGCAGACTCCGTTTCTTATGATGTTCGTGTCAACTCTTTCTAAATCCTTATAATTTGACACCTCTATCTTTTCTGAAGGCTCGCCGTCTATCTGCACAGGAATGTTTTTTGCCAAAAAACGGATTTCTTCAGGGCTAGGAAGGTACTGCAGGTTGGTTATCCTCTCATGATAATCGTAAAGTTCTGTTACCAGCCTGTTTATTTCATCTTCTGTCGGGTCGTATTTTTCATACCCCATTTTCTTCCTGACATAATCCGCAATAATCACAGAAACCGCCTCTGCTGTGCCTCCTGCGCTTCGTATTGGCCCGGCATAGCTCACTGCAAAATATTCCTTGCCATCTTTTCTTTTTCTTATTCTTATCTCAACAAATCCTTCAAGAGGTGAAGCAACAACCCCTGATGTGAGATATGCTAATCCTGTTCTTATCCCCATCTCCATGGCTTCCTTTTTGTCATTGAACTTGCAGAATTTTTCCTGCGCGATTTCAAGGGAGATTGTAAACCCGACTCTCCAGTCCATGCTCCCAAACTGCTCCTCAAGCTTTTTCAGCCTTTTTGAAACCCCGGAGCCTACAATTTGGGGGGCAATTACGCTTATCAGTCCCTCAACCCTCTCGGCCATGTCCCTTACAAGGGGGATGTCTACTTTTGTTTCTGGGTCATAGCCTTTCTCTCTTGCTTTTGTGGCTGCATCGTATGCCTTCTTTATGCCTTTGTCTATTGAGTTAAAGTAAGCTGCAGTTTCCGCGTTCATTTCTTTTGATTCCATTTCAGCCAAACTTCAAAATTTTTACATCCCGTGTCTTTAAATTTACAATCGGCACCCTGCACGGCTCCGGGTGGTGCCCTACTTTTTCCTGAAAAGATGTTTTAGACTGCCAGCAGCTGCCGCAAATCATTGTAACCCCTTTGTAATTGGATACTGCTGTTTTGTGGATATGGCCTGTGGCAAATATGTCCGGGGCAGTGTCTATCACAAGCTGGTCTTTCCTTGAATCCGGGATATATAAGGTAGCTGTATGCGTCGGTGCGAGGTGCCTTTTCTGGAGCAAAAATTTCATTATTAAGTCCGCCCGGTCATAGCCCCCTCCGTTCCTTATCGAGTCTATATTAGCCACAAAATAATCAAATGAATACCCGTGATAAAGAAGCACATCAAACCCTGAAAAATCTTCCGACGCGTGGATCCTAACGAGCCCGGGGTTGGTAACCATCACTGCATTTTCTATCTCCCAGATTGGCTTTGCAAAATCCTTGTAAAGTTCTGGTTGGGGCTCTGCGATTCTCATGGCATCGTGGTTGCCCGGGCAGATTATGATGTTAATGTATCCAGGAATTTTTTTAAGCAACCCTGCGCATGCTTCATACTGGGCGTAAATATCGTCTATAACAAGTTCAGCTTCCTGGTTGGGGTAAACCCCTACTCCGTCAACAAGGTCCCCTATAATAAATACATATTTGACTTTTTTTGCGATTAATTTCTGGGTTTCGTTCCCTGTTTCGCATCTTATCCACTGGATAAACCTTTCAAATTTTTCACGAAGGAAGTTGTTCGAGCCCACATGCAGATCAGACAGAAAAACTGCGTACACCTCTTCATTTGATTTTTTAAGCTCTTTTGCAGGAACATCCGGGCAAACTAGCTGGTTTGCAAAAATAATGTTTGTAGCATTAACTCCCACCACCCCTACTACTTCGTCCAGCACAGTGTCTTTTGCCTGTTCGTAAAGAGAGGGTTTGTTCTTGTTGATGTGGACTTTTATTGCCCCTGTACTGTCTTCCAAAACCAGGACGATATTTTGGTTTTTGGTGACCTGCTTGTCGGACACTATCCCTATTATGGAAAGTGTTTCCTTTTCTTTTTTGGCAAGGACCCTCCCGATGGACATTATGTTTTGGAGCTCTGCCCTTTGCCTTAAAATTTTTTCCAGTGCGTTATACCTGTGGTTGAAGTATGCGACAAAGTCCTGGATGTCTTTTTTCTTTTCCTCATCCTTGTACTCTTTCAGTATTTCAACTTTCTTTTTTTCCTCTTTTGTGCCTGCCCTGGCTTCTTCTTTTGCCTTGGGCTCCTCTTTTTCCAGTATGTTTATAAAATTGTCATAGGATTTTGGATTTTTGTGCTTTTGGGCCATAACCATTGATTTCTCAAGCTCTGTGCCCACCACCCCCCCTGCTTTCCCGCTGCACAAAAGGTTTTTCAGGTCGTTATTGAGAACTAAGATGTCTGAATCCCCTTTGCCCGAGATAAGGGAACAAATTTGCTCAATGCTTTCCTCTTTTTCAAGCGCCCCTAGAAGATCCTCTGTGATAAGCACTCCTTTTTTTAGGAAGAATGAAACGATTTCCTTTTTCTTTTTCTCGATTGCAGAGTCCATTTTCTTAGGTAAGAAAGGCTATTCTTAATCGATAATTAAGATAGGTCTAGCCCTTCCTCTAGCTGTTTTTTTACTTGCGGGTTTACTGAAAGCGGGACAGACAATGTGATTTCCCTTGTCCGCCCGTACCTTCCTTTTGATATAACTTTAGCATTAATAAGCCCGAGCATGTCCATCTCG
This sequence comes from Candidatus Woesearchaeota archaeon, assembly GCA_016932755.1. Classification (GTDB taxonomy): domain Archaea; phylum Nanobdellota; class Nanobdellia; order Woesearchaeales; family JAGWAF01; genus JAFGCE01. The sequence continues at coordinate 1,062 of JAFGCE010000043.1, read as the reverse complement.
GCGATAATGTCTGAAACCCTCCTTTGCGTAAGCGAAAGCAGGTTTGCCCGCTGGCAGATTTTTTTGTATACCTCATATATCTCCCCTGTGAAAATTGCCCCCTTCTTTTTCTGTGAAATCAACAGTACCGAATAAAGTGTTGCCTGAAACTGCTTTGGTTGGGATGCAAGCACATCAAAAATCCTGTCCTGTTCTATTTTTTTGTCCGCAGTGTCTATGTGGTGCATAGTAACTTTTGCGCTGCTTTCCCTCTCTGCAAGCTCTCCTGCGACTCTCAAAAGTTCAAGCGCCCTCCTTGCATCGCCGTGTTCTTTTGCTGCGTATGCCGCGCATTTTTCTATAACGCCTGACTCGATTGCACCTTTGTGGAAAGCTTCGTTAACCCTTTGCCTGAGGATGTTCTGGATCTGCAACGCATTGTAAGGAGGGAACAAAATTTCCTCTTCAGACAGCGAGCTTTTTACTCTCGGGTCAAGGTGCTCTGTAAAAATCAGGTTATTTGAGATCCCGACAAGGCAGACCTGGGATTTTTTTAGTGTCTCGTTCATTCGGGTGAGGTTGTACAGTACCTCATCCCCTATTTTGTTGATAAGCTGGTCTATCTCGTCTAAAATAAGTATTATGCTCTGTGCGTTCTGGTCAACCGCCTTAAAGAAAATGCTGTAGACCTCGTCTGTAGGCAGACCTGTCGGGGGTATTGCCTTGCCAAACTCCCTGGCAAGCTGGGCAATAAGCCGGTATTCTGTGTCCGCCACTTTCTTTAGCTTGCAGTTAAGGTAAATTATCTTAAGCGGAAACTCTTTTTGCGAAGCAACGTGAGAAATGTGGCCACAGATGTATTTTGTGCAAAGTGTCTTGCCTGTCCCTGTTTTTCCGTAGATGAAAATGTTTGATGGTTTTTCGTTTCTCAACACTGGCGCAAGTATGTCGGCTACCTGTTTTATCTGCGGGTCTCTGTGGTTGATTGTTTCGGGAGTGTAGTTGGACTGGAGAGATTTTTTATTTTTGAAAAGTGGTTGTTTTGCCAAGAACTGCTCAAAATAATTTGCCAACCCCTTTTCG
>JAFGCE010000003.1 GCA_016932755.1 Candidatus Woesearchaeota archaeon | reverse complement strand
GAGATTTTACCCTTTTTATCCCGAACTCAGCCAAAGCCCTTTTGTCCTTAACACCTTCAACAATAACAAGAACATTGCTTTCCCTTATCTTTTCAAGCCAGCCGAGCAGCTCTTCAAGCTCATCCATGCAAATAAAAAGAAATATATACTATATAATATTTGCCAGAGTTGGGGGAAAAATGTTGCATCTAAGCACAATTCTGAAGTATTACAAAAGGCCTGAAATCCAGGAAGCGATAGTAAAAGCAGCCCAGGATAAAGAGGTTGCTGTAAAATTCGGCGAAAAAGGATTTGGGAAAAGGCCTGATGTGCTGAAATACCCTTCTGATGTCATCGAGCTTGCAAAGCAGGGAGCAACTTCATTTCACTGTTCTGAGGAATTATGGATAAACCCCCTCCAGATTGGCACAAACCTGAGAAAGCAGGAGCTGGACAGCCTAAGAAAAGGATGGGACTTGGTTCTTGATATTGACTGCCCTAACTGGACTTTGTCAAAAATAATCGGCTGGCTTATCATAAAAACACTGAACGACCACGGAATAAAATCTGTCTCTGCAAAATTCTCAGGCAACAAGGGATTCCACATAGGCGTTCCTTTTGAGTCAATGCCTGAATCCCTGAGAAACACAAAAACAAAGGATGCTTTTCCTGAAGGCCCGAGGAATATCGCCTCATACATAATAGACTATATCGGCAAGAATTACACAAAAGTGACTGAAAATTCTGTTGTTGAGTTTGGAAACAAAATAAAGATTCCCCTGAAAAAGATAGAAGAAGTAATAAAAAAATCGCACGAAGAATTGACCAAAAAAATCTGCCCAGAATGCAAGAAGGAAATAACAGAAAAAGATAAGAAAAAACAGAATGAGGTTATATGCCCCAGATGTGATGAAACAATAAAATCAGAAGAGCATTTATCAATATTCCATTGTCCTAAGTGCCATGATATCATAAAGATAGAATCAAAAAAAAGTGTTTGTAGCTGTGGTTTTAATGAAATACCTAAAAAAATTTTAAATTTTAAAGAGATTATTGAGGTTGACACTATATTAATAGCGTCAAGGCATCTTTACAGGATGCCTTATTCTTTGCATGAAAAGTCAGGGCTGGCGTCTATACCAATAGACCCTGAAAACATCCTTAAATTTGAGAAAAGCATGGCAAAGCCTGAAAATGTTGACCCTGAAAAATTCATGTTCCTTGATGTTTCAAAAACAATGAAAGGAGAGGCTGAAAACCTGCTCCTGAAATCAATGCACCATACTGAGACAGTCCCAGAGAATGAGACTGGGAATGAGACTATGAGGAAAATTGATGAAATCCATTTTGAAAAGGCTGTTCCGAAAGAACTGTTCCCCCCATGCATCCACAACATACTGAAAGGGCTTGAGGACGGGAAAAAAAGAAGCGTGTTCGTGCTTCTTAACTTCCTAACACACCTTGGGTGGGATTATGAAAAAATAGAGGAGCTCATGAGGGAGTGGAACAAGAAAAACCCTGAACCCCTGAGGGAGGTTGTAATGATAGGGCAGCTCAGGTACCACAAGCAGAACAAGAAAAAGGTCCTTCCCCCAAACTGCAGCAATAATAATTATTACAAAGGATTCGGAATCTGCACACCTGACAACCTCTGCGCAAAAATCAAGAACCCTGTAAACTACAGCATAAGAAAGGCAAGGTTTTTGCAGAGGGAGCAAAAAAAGGAAATAAAAGAATAAGGCTTCTTTGTTAACCTATTTAACATAGTGAATGGTAAGCTTTATAAAGGAAACCGGATTCCACCGGATAGCAGGTTATATTGACGATAAAAATGTGTTTAGAATTCATTTAAACACTATAATTAAACAAACCAGCCTGAAAAGAAGCTTTTTCAGTACAGTTTGGAAGTAACTGTAATTCTACAAAAAGGCTTCACAAAAAGGCTGTTTATGATAAGGTGGCTGTTACAGTCATCTGTCGCTATGTAATTAGGGGTAAAAATGTCAACAACACGAAGACCAAGGGACGCGAGCCTTCAGTATTGGCCGAGGAAAAGGGCTAAGTCAGAGGTAGCTAGAGTTAGGAGATGGGCTAAGCTGAAAGAGGCAAAAATTCTTGGCTTTGCAGGATACAAGGCAGGGATGACTCATATCATTGTTGACGACAACAGGCCAAACTCAAAAATCAAGGGCAAGCAGATTAGCCTGCCGGTCACAGTCATCGAATGCCCTCCTCTAAAATCTGCTTCTGTCGTTCTTTACAAAAAAACCGGATACGGGCTTGCTGTTGCCTCCCAGTTTGTTTCTGAAAAACTTGACAAAGAGCTTGCAAAAAGGATATCCATGCCTAAAAAAACAAACAAAAAGATAGACGATTTGAAACTTGAGGATTTTGACGATATAAGGCTGCAGGTTTATACCCAGCCAAAGCTTACAAACATTGGGAAAAAGGCGCCTGAGATTTTTGAGGTTGCACTGAGCGGAAGCAAAGAAGAAAAGATGAAGCTTGCAAAAGAAAAGCTTGGCAAGGAAATCAGTGTCAAGGAAGTATTCTCAGAAGGCCAGCAGGTTGATATTCATTCAATAACAAAAGGAAAGGGGCTCCAGGGTCCTGTGAAAAGGCATGGAGTTGCGTTAAAATCCCACAAGGCAGAGAAAAGCAGGAGAGCCGCTGTTCTTAATGCTGAGGGGGACGCAAAAGTAAGGTTTTATGCGCACCAGTCAGGCCAGATGGGATACCACCGAAGAACAGAATACAACAAGTGGCTTCTAAAGATCGGCGAGCCAAAAGAAGTTAACCCGAGAGGGGATTTCATAAGGTACGGCTCGCTGAAAAACCAGGTCATACTCCTGAAGGGAAGCGTTGGGGGTCCTAAAAAGAGGATGATAAGGTTTAACCACGCAATAAGAAGCAACTACAAAGTGCCAAAAGACGCTCCTAAAATAAGGCACATAAGCTTAAAATCAAACCAAGGGTCGTAAAATGGAACTGAAGATACTTTCATTAACAAAACAGGAAATCGGAAAGAAGAAGCTGCCAAAGCAGTTTGACGAGCCTGTCAGAAAAGACCTAATCCAAAAAGTGGTAAGAGCGCTGCAGTCCAACAAAAGGCAGCCTTACGGAGCATTTCCAAGGGCTGGAAAAAGGGCAAGCGCCAAGATTTCAAGAAGAAGGCATGATTATAAAACAGCTTACGGCTACGGAATTTCAAGAGTTCCGAGAAAAATACTTTCAAGAAGGGGGACAAGATTCAACTGGGTCGGAGCTTTCGCTCCTGGAACAGTCGGAGGAAGAAGAACCCACCCTCCTAAAGCTGAGAAAATCTGGAGCCAAAAAATAAACAAGAAAGAGAACAGGAAAGCCATAAGAAGCGCTATCTCAGCCACACTGAGCCCCGAGCTTGTAAAGCAGAGGGGGCATAATGTTCCTGAAGGATATCCTTTCATAATCGAATCAAAATTCGAGGGAATCAAAAAAGCAAAAGAAGTGCAGAAAGCCCTTGCAAAGCTCGGGCTTGCCGAAGAGATGGAGAGAGCATCAAAAAGAAAGGTAAGGGCTGGAAGAGGAAAGTCAAGAGGAAGAAAATACAAGACAAAGAAAGGGCCTCTTCTTGTTGTTTCATCTGAATGTTCACTAATCAAGGCATGCGGGGCAATCCCTGGAATTGAAGTTGTAAATGTAAAAAAAATCAATGCAGAGCTTCTTGCTCCTGGAACTCACGTTGGAAGGCTCACGCTTTTCACAGACAAAGCAATAGAATCAATGGAGAAAGACAAGCTGTTCATGTAAAATGGAAAACAGAGAGATAATAAAACACCCGTTGTCAACTGAAAAGACAATAAGGCTGATGGAAGCAGAGAACAAGCTAGTCTTTGTTGTGGACAGGAAAGCAACAAAGCATGACATAAAGAAAGCTGTTGAGTCGCTTTTCAAGGCAAAAGTGGAAAATGTGAGGACAGTCCTTACATCAAAAGGCGAAAAAAGAGCATATGTAAGGTTTTCGCCTGAAACACCGGCTATTGATATTGCAACCAACCTAGGTTTGATGTAAAATGGGAAAAAATCTTATACAGCAGGCAAGAGGAAAGGGAGGCCCAAGATACAGGGCGCCCAGCTTTAGGTACAAGGGTTCTGCTGTGCACAAGAATATTTCAGATTCAATTGTAGACGGAAGGATAATAGACCTTGTAAAATGCCAGGGCCACAGCGCTCCGCTGGCAAAGGTAAAATACGATACAGGAGAGCAGATACTGATGCTTGCTCCTGAAGGCATAAGAGTCGGAGACTCTGTAAGCTGCGGACAGGGAGCAAAAGTAAAGGCAGGAAACACCATGATACTTGGGGAAATCCCCGAAGGAACCCTCATATATAATATAGAAAGCAACCCCGGAGACGGCGGAAAGTTCTGCAGGGCTTCAGGCACATTTGCAAGAGTACTGACAAAAATCGGAGGAGAGGTTGTTGTTGAGCTTCCTTCAAAAAAACAGAAGACATTCCAAAGCGGCTGCAGGGCAAACATCGGGATTATAGCAGGCGGCGGAAGGAAAGAAAAGCCTTTCCTGAAAGCAGGAAGAAAGTATTATGCCATGAAGGCAAAGAACAAGCTTTGGCCTATAGTCTGCGGACAGTCAATGAACGCTGTAGACCACCCTCATGGAGGCTCCAAATCGTCAAAGAAAAACTATCCTTATACAGTTTCAAGAAATGCCTCTCCTGGAGCAAAGGTAGGGGCTATTGCGGCTAGAAGAACAGGAAGAAAGAAAAGGTGAAATAAATGGCAAAAAAAGAATTCACTTACAGGGGAAAGACACCGGAAGAGCTCAATGAACTGAGCCTCAAGCAGATTGCAGACCTTCTTCCTGCCCGTGCAAGAAGAAAAATCAAAAGAGGATTCAGCGATGAGCAGAAAAAGCTCCTCCAGGACATGAAAAAAGGCAAGAAAGAAATCAGGACGCACGGCAGGGACATGATAATCCTTCCTGAAATGGTCGGGAAAATGATTAAGGTTCACAGGGGAAACGGATTTGAAATAGTAAAAATTGAAAATGAAATGATAGGGCACTATCTTGGTGAGTTTGTGCTCACAAGGAAGAGAGTAACCCACAGCGCTCCAGGTATCGGAGCAACAAGGTCAAGCGCAAGCCTATCAGTAAGGTAAAAATGACCAGCTATAATTACAGCACACAAATCGGGGAAAAGGACGCTGCCGCTGTCGGCAGGGGCCTGCCAATATCTACAAAGCAGGCTATTGAAATATGCAGGGCTGTAAGAGGCGAAAAACTGGAAAGAGCAAAGGTTGTGCTGGCAGAGGCAATAAATGAAAAAGTGCCTATCGCTTTCAGAAGGTTCACAAATGGAATAGGCCATAAAAAGGGAAATTTGGCATCAGGAGCATACCCAAAAAAAGCATGCTCCGAAATTTTGAGGCTGCTTAACTCAGCACAGGCAAACGCCCAGTTCAAGGGGCTTAGCAGTGCTGATTTGGTTGTAAGGCACATAAGCGCGCAGAAAGACTCAAACACCCCCAGGTATGGGAGGAGGAGAAGGTTCGCGAAAAGGACAACAATAGAAATTGTCCTGACTGAAACTGAGGCAAAAAAGACCCAGGAGCCAAAGAAGAAAGAGGCAAAACCTAAAGTTCAAAAAGAAGCAAAAACTGAGGAGGGAAAATCTGAACAATGATAGAGAGAAAGTTTGTCGCGGAACAGCTGAAGGAATTCCAGGTTCAGGAGTTCATCTCAAACACGCTGAAAAATGTCGGGCATAGCCATACAAAACTGCAGAGAACCCCTCTTGGAGAAAAAATCATAGTTTATGCATCACGGCCCGGACTTGTTGTAGGCAGAAAAGGAGAGAACATCAAGAAGCTTACATTAACGTTGAAGAAAAAGTTCGGTCTTGAAAACCCCCAAATAGAAATCAGCGAGGTAGGAAACATATTCCTCGACGCCCAGATAGTCGCGGAAATAATCGCTTCAACTCTTGAAAGGTTCGGCCCCCAGAGGTTCAAGGGAGTCGGGCATAAGATGATGTCTGACATCATGAACGCCGGAGCGCTTGGAGTCGAGATACTAATCTCAGGAAAAATCCCGGGAGCAAGGGCAAAGACCTGGAGATTCTACCAGGGATATTTGAAAAAGTGCGGCGACATTGTTCACAATGTCAGCACAGCTTACACTTCAGCACAGCTGAAATCAGGCACAGTAGGTATAAAAGTCAAGATAATGCCTCCTGACATCGAGCTTCCTGATAGGATAAAATATAGAGAGGAAAAAACAGAAACAGCAGGGGAAAAGAAGGAGGAAGCAAAAGAAGAGAAGGCTGAAGAGAAAAAGGAAGAGCCGAAAGAGGCAAAAAAGAAAGCCCCGCGAAAGAGGAAAGCCCCTAAAAAAGAAAAATCAGAGGAGAAGGCTGAAGAATGAAATACAAAGAACTGGCAGGAATGGGAAAAACAGAGCTCGAAGAAAAGCTCAGCCAGCTTAGGATGGACATGATAAAGGCTAATGCTCAAATTGCCACAGGAACAACACCAAAAAATCCTGGGCAAATCAGACAAACAAAAAAAACAATAGCGAGAATAAAACAGCTGCTAAACACGAAAGCGGAGGAAAAAAGTAATGAGTGATATATGCCCTACATGCGGGCTGCCACAAGACCTTTGCGTGTGCGAAAGCATAGCGAAGGAAACTCAAAAAATAGAAGTGACAACTGAAAAGAAAAAATTCGGGAAGGTTTACACCGTGATATCAGGAATCGACGACAAGGAGATTGACATGAAATCTCTTTTGAAGAAACTGAAATCAAAATTTGCATGCGGTGGAACTGCAAAAGAAGGGAAAATCGAACTGCAGGGTGACCACAAAAACCGGATGAGAGAGATGCTGGCTGAGAGTGGCTTTGCCCAGGAAAGCATAGTTGTGAAATAAGGCAAGAAATGGAAAAAAAACCGGCAAAGGACGAGATTATAGGCAAGAATATCAAAATCATCGGTTCCAAAAACAAGCCGAACACCGGCATTGAAGGGAAGGTAATCGACGAAACCAAAAACACGCTGAAAATAAAAACAAAAAACGGCACAAAAACCGTAATCAAGCAAAATATAACATTCACAATAAAAATCGGAGAGAACGAATACAAAATCAAAGGCGAGGAAATAAGAGCATCACCAGAAGAGCGGATAAAAACGAAGTGAAAAAAAATGGCAAAAGAAAAACAAAATTGCGATGATAAGAAATGCCCTATACACGGGAATGTTATCCCAAGAGGCAGGACTTTTGTAGGAGTAGTTGTATCAAGAAACCCGCACAAAAGCGCGGTTGTTGAATGGGAGTGGAAAAGGTACAACCAGAAATATGAAAGATACGAGAGAAAGAAAACAAGGATAAGCGTTCACAATCCTTTGTGCCTGGATGCACAAAAAGGCGACAGGGTAAGCATAAGCGAATGCAGGCCTTTAAGCAAGACAAAGAAGTTTGTCATTGTAAAGATTTTGGGGAAAGAGGAGCTTTTCGCAGAAAGGGAAAGGCTTATGGAAGAGTCAAAAGTGAAAAGCCCAAAAGAGATAGAAGAAGAGAAGAAAATGAAAAAGAAAGAAACAAAGGAGGCAGAGGAATAAAATGCTGGCTCTTAGCGCAGGAATAACAAGAGGGCTGCCTGTAGGGGCTAATGTTGCTACATGCGACAATAGCGGCGCCAAGATACTCAGGATTTTCACAGTAGTGGGGCTAAAAACAGTAAAAGGAAGAAAGCCCGCAGCAGCTATAGGCGACCTTGTCATGGCGAGTGTAATAAAGGGAAGGCCTGACATGAGAAAGCAGGTTGTCTATGCAATTATTGTAAGGCAAAGGAAAGAATATAGAAGGCCTGACGGCACAAGAATAAAATTTGAAGACAATGCTGCAGTTGTGCTGAAGGATGAAAAGGGAAACCCGAAAGGAACAATTTTCAAAGGTGCCATCGCAAAAGAAGCATGCGAAAGGTGGCCTGCAATATCAAAAATAGCAAGCATAATCGTATAAGAAAATGAAAAAGAACTTTTCAAGGGAATGGAAGGCAAGCAAAAAGCCAAGCAAGCAGAGGAAATATACAGCCAACGCTCCAAAACACCTTAGAAACAAGGCGATGGCAGCTCATCTTTCTGCCGAGCTGAGGAAAAAGCACAGCACAAGGTCAATAACAGTAAGGAAGGGCGACAAGGTAAGAGTTGCCAGGGGGCAGTTCAGGGGAAAGAGCGGAAGGATTGAGGATGTTGACACAAAAAAATCAAAAGTTTACATAACCGGGATAGAGTTCATAAAAAAAGACGGGAGCAAGGCGCTTTATCCGATTCATGCTTCAAATTTGGTTGTTGAAGACCTGAACATGGATGACAAAAAGAGGATGAAAAGAGCAGGAGGAAAGAGCAGTTAAAATGGGAAAAGACCACTTGAAAAGATACGCAATCCCAAGCACATGGGACATAAAGAAGAAAGGGCTGGTTTTCGTAACAAGGCCAAAGCCAGGCTCGCATTCAAGACCACTGAGCCTTCCGCTGGGAGTTGTGCTCAAGAACCTGCTTAAGTGCGTAAAAACCACGAACGAAGCAAAAAAGCTTCTTTACAACAACGAGGTTTTAGTTGACGGAAGAAGGGTTAAAGACCAAAGAGTCCCTGTCGGACTTATGGACGTAATACACCTAAAACAAACAAATCAGAATTTCAGAATTATGTTGGATACAAAAGGAAAGCTGGCTGTTATAGAAATCGACGACAAAGAAGCCAAGCTTAAGATAAGCGAGATAATCGGGAAGACCCCTATAAAGGGAGGCAAAATACAAATCAACCTCAGGGACAGCAGGAACATAATTGCTGAAAAAAATGACTACAAGGTTGGAGGCAGCCTGATGATTGAAGTGCCTTCGCAGAAGATTGTTGATTATTTCACTCTGGAAAAAGGGGCATATGTCCTCCTTATCGCAGGAAAACATATCTCAAGCAGGGGTGTTGTTGAAAGTACAGAAAAAGACAGCATAACATACAACAGCGAGTATGGAAGCACAAGAAAAACACTCAAAAAATATGCATTCGCAGTAGGAAAAGGAAAACCTGCGCTAAAACTGAACTAAAATGAACAAGATGGAAGAAGTAAGGATAGAGAAAGTCACGCTTAACATAGGTGCAGGAAAAGACCAGAATAAGCTGGAAAAAGGACTTTCCCTGATTAAGTCAATAACAGGAATTCCTCCAGTTAAAACAATAACAAACAAGAGAATCATGGGCTGGGGATTAAGGCCTGGCCTGCCTATCGGCTGCAAAGTAACTTTAAGAAAAAAACCAGCCATGGACATAATCCCAAGATTGCTCCACGCAAAAGACAATTTACTGACTGAAAGGAATTTTGACAACAGCGGAAATGTCTCGTTCGGAATACCTGAATATATTGATATCAAGGATGCCAAATACGACGCAAAGATAGGGGTTATGGGTCTGGAGGTCTGCATAACATTTGAAAAAGCCGGGTACAGGGTGAAGAAAAGAAAAATCAGGAGAACACAGATAGGAAAAAATCACACTGTAACAAAAGAAGAAGCAATCAAGTTCATGAAAAATAATTTTAATGTCAAGATAGGTGAAGAAGAATGACCACAAGCGACTATAAAAAAGTTTTCCCGCAGCTGAAAGTCAAGCCTGCAAAGCTCAAGAAATACATCAAACATAATGCTCCTAAAGAAAGAAAAACCGGGTTCAACCTTAAAAAGTGCAGGAGATGCGGAAGGACCCACGCCCACATAAGCAAATATGGCCTGGATTTGTGCAGGCAGTGCTTCAGGGAAGTTGCAAAAAAAATAGGTTTCAAAAAATACAGCTGAGGTTAAAAAATGTTAAACGATCCACTAGCAAATGCATTATCACACATAATGAACAACGAGAAAGCAGGAAAAAGCAGCTGCATAGTCAGCCCATGCTCAAAAGTAGTAAAGAAAGTGCTCGACCTGCTCAATGCAGAAGGCTACATTGGGAAATATGAGGAAGTAACCCCTGCAAAAGGGGGTGTAATCAAAGTGAACCTTATTGGCGGGATAAACAACTGCGGGGTTGTCAAGCCTCTGTTCAGCGTGAAAAAGGACAGCTACGAGAAATTTGAAAAACGATTCCTGCTGGCTGAAGATTTTGGGATTATGATTGTCTCAACAAACCAAGGGATAATGACCCATGAAGAAGCAAAAAAGAAAGGACTTGGAGGAAAAATAATCGCATTTTGTTACTAAAATGAAAGGAAAAGAAATCAATGAAGAAGTGGAAGTGCCCAAAGGAGTTGAGGTCAAGCTAGAGAAAGGGCTCATTACTGTAAAAGGCGCCAAAGGGGAGTGCAAAAGAGTTTTCGCAGACCCTAAAGTAACGATAAAAGTTGAAAAAGAAAGTGTTGTAGTCAGCGCAAAATCAACAACAAAACGAGAAAAAACAAAAGTAGGAAGTTATGCTGCGCATGTGAAGAATATGATAAAAGGCGCAAGCCAGGGCCATGTTTACAAGCTGAAGATATGCTCAGGCCACTTCCCTATGAATGTTGCTGTCACAGGAAAGGATTTTATTGTCAAAAATTTCCTCGGGGAAAAGCACCCAAGAATCCTTAAATTAAAGGAAGGTGTTAAGGTAACAATTGATGGCGAGATTATCACAGTGGAAGGATGCAACAAAGAGCTTGCAGGCCAGGTGGCTGCTGATATTGAAAGCCTTACAAGAATCACAAACAGGGATTTAAGAGTTTTCCAGGACGGAATATACATGACCAACAAAGACGGAAAGGATATAAGATAAAATGGCAAAAGAAATGCTGGCACTAAGAAGGAGCATAAAGGCAAAGAAACCTAAATTTACCAGGCAGGACTCCCACAAAAGAAAAAGATTAAAGGAGAAATGGAGAAAGCCGAAGGGGCTTCAGTCAAAGATGAAGTACAGCCTTCCCGGGTATAAGAAGCCGCTTGAGGTCGGATATGGCTCGCCTGCAGAAGTAAAGGGGCTCACAAGAGACGGTTTTGTGCCTGTGAGGGTCAGCAATCTGAAAGAGCTAAGCAAAATAGAAGAGGGAGAGGGCGCATTAATCTCAAGCACTGTTGGACAGAGAAAAAAAGCAGAAATTTTGAAAAAAGCAAAGGACATGTCAATAAAGGTGCTGAACATAAAGGACATTGACGCTTATCTTAAATTAGTCGAAGAAAAAATAGAGAAAAAGAAGGCTGAGAAAGAGAAAACAGCCAAAGAAAAAGAGAAAAAGAAGGCTGAGAAAGAGAAAAAAGCAAAGGAAGGGAAGAAAGAGGACCTTGCAGAAAAACTCACAGACGAAGAGAAAAAAACAGAAGAGAAGAAGGAAAGGGAAAAAATACTGACAAAGAAGGAGAAATAAAATGAAGCTTAATGTACAAAAAAGGCTTGCGGCAGACATCCTTAACTGCTCCCCAAAAAGAGTGCGGTTTGATGAGGAAAGGCTGGCTGAAATAAAGGAAGCTATAACCAAGATTGACATAAAGGGGCTTATCAAGGACAAGGCAATTGAAAAAAAACCAGTAAAGTCAATATCCAAAGGAAGGGTGAGAGCAAGGCACACCCAAAAAAAGTCAGGAAGAAGAAGGGGGCAAGGAAGCAGGAAAGGAAGAGAGAATGCCCGAGCATCATTCAAAAAGACATGGATAAACCAGGTAAGGGCCCAAAGAGACCTTCTTAAGAGGATGAAGGAGAAGGAAAAAATCACATCTCAGGTTTACAGGAATCTTTATGAAAAATCAAAAGGAGGTTTCTTCAGAAGCAAGAAACACCTTAAACTATACATAGAAGAGAGGCACTTGGCTAAGGAAAAATGAAAAGAAAAATAAAAATAATCCCGCTTAAGAGAAAAAGGAAGGGGCTGACAAACTACAAGAAAAGGCTCACCCTTCTGCTGTCAGGAAACCCGAGGCTTGTAATAAGGAAATCCCTGAAAAGCATAATGCTTCAGGTAGTTGAATATTCCCCTGCAGGAGACAAGGTGATTGTCTCGGCACATTCAAACGAACTGAAAAAAAGTGGGTGGAAGATGAAAGGCAACAGCCTGCCTGCGTCATACCTGACAGGATTCCTGCTTGGAAAAAAAGCAAAGGATAAAAAGGTAGGCAAATGCATCCTGGACATGGGGCTTTACCCTTCAGTAAAAGGAAACAAGATTTACGCAGCGCTAAAAGGGGCTGTTGACGCCGGATTAAATGTTCCTCATGCAAAAGACGTGCTCCCTCCTGAAGACAGGGTAAAGGGAAAGCACATTGCTGAATTTGCGAAAAACTCAAAAGGGAAGAAAGAGCACAAAACCCAGTTTTCAGGTTACACAAAAAACAACATCAACCCTGAAGAGATAACAAAACATTTTGAAGAAACAAAACAAAAGATAGAAGGGAAATAAAATGGCCAAGAAAGAAGAACTAAAGGAAGAGAAAATAGCAGAAGAAGTTGAAGAAACAAAGCTTGAGCTTGAAAAAGAAGTTATGGAAGAAGTCCCAAGCGAAGAAGAGATAGGGGTAAAAGTATCTAAAATAAGCTTTGATGTTGCTGCATGGTCCCCAAAAACCTCCATTGGCCAGGCTGTAAAAGCAGGGACAATAACTGATATTGATGAAATCCTTGACTCTGGGACGAGAATTTTGGAATCCCAGATAGTGGATATACTTCTTCCAAACCTTGAAACAGACCTTCTGCTTGTAGGACAGGCAAAAGGAAAGTTTGGAGGTGGGCAGAGAAGGGCTTTCAAGCAGACGCAGAAAAAAACAAAAGAAGGAAACAAGCCGAAGTTTGCCACATTTGCTGTAGCTGGAAACAGCAACGGATATGTAGGGATGGGATATGGAAAAAGCAAAGAGACTGTTCCTTCAAGAGAAAAAGCGATAAGAAACGCCAAATTAGGCATATTCAAAATAAGGAGAGGGTGCGGGTCATGGCAGTGCGGGTGCAAAAAGCCGCATTCAATTCCGTTTAAGGTAACAGGCAAATGCGGTTCTGTTAAGATTACTCTTATGCCAGCGCCAAAAGGAAAAGGGCTTTGCGTTGAATCAGAATGCGGAAAAGTTCTTAAGTTTGCAGGAATAAAGGATATCTGGTCTGAAACAAGCGGACAGACAGGAAGCAAAGGAAACCTGATAAAAGCGTGCGAAAAGGCACTGAAGCAGCTCATTGCAATCAAAATCAAGCAAAAAGACATAGAAAAGCTTGGAATTGTTGAAGGAAAAGTAAAGAAGGAAGAAAATGAGTGAAGAAAAACAGGAAAAGAAACAAGTGCAGAAGAAATCTGCAAAGATTGCCCTAGTCAGAATTAAAGGCAATAACAAGATAAGCCAAGAAAAAAGGGATACTCTGGACATGCTTGGGCTTTACAAAAAAAATTACTGTGTTGTTTTGGAAAAAACCCCATCTATCATGGGAATGGTCAAAAAGATTGAGGACCTTGTTACATGGGGGGAAGTTAGCGATTCTACATCCAAAGAGCTGAAAGAAAAAAGGGGGGAGAAAACAAAGAAAAAAGGAAAAGAAGAGCTTAAGAAGTTCTTCAGGCTATGCCCCCCTAAGGGCGGATTTGAGAGAAAGGGAATAAAAGTCCCGTTCAGCATTGGAGGGGCTCTTGGATACAGGGGAGATAAAATAAATGATTTGATAAAGAGGATGTTATAATGACTGCTTCAAAAAGAAAGAAAAACACCAGGCAGAGGGGCACCCAAACCCACGGATGGGGAAGCAAGAAAAAGCACAGAGGAGCCGGCAACAGGGGGGGCAAAGGAATGGCCGGAACAGGCAAGAGAGGGGACGCAAAAAAGCCCTGTATCTGGAAAGAGAGGTATTTTGGAAAATTCGGATTCAAGAAAAAGAATATACAAGTCAAGATAAAAGCTATCACAATCAAAACAGTCGACCAAATGATAGAAAAATGGGCAAAGATGAAGTTGGCTGAGGAAAAAGGGGGTGTTGTTGCTGTTGACCTCGAAAAAATCGGCTACAACAAGCTTCTTTCAAACGGAAAAATTTCAAAAAAAATAAAGATATCGGTTCCTTACGCTTCTGCAAAAGCTGTTGAGAAAATAAAATCTGCTGGAGGCGAGATTGTAGGCCTTACAAAGAGCGCTGCAGAAGAAAAAAAAGAGGAATAGTTAAAAAATGTCTTTTTTTAAAACAATACTGGCAAACCTTCCGGAGGTTGCACCGCCTACCCAGAAAAGGCTTTCTTTCAAGGAAAAACTCAAATGGACACTGATTATTCTTGTGATTTTTTTTGTTATGGGGCTTATCCCCCTGTTTGGGCTGGGGCAAAACGCGCTTCAGCAGTTTGAATACCTTTCAATTATCCTCGGAGCTAAGTTCGGCTCAGTATTATCGCTTGGAATCGGGCCGATTGTAACCGCATCAATCGTTTTGCAGCTTTTGAATGGTTCAGGCATACTAAAATTTGATTTGACCACGCATGAAGGAAAGACAACCTTCCAGGGCATACAGAAGCTGCTTGCAATATTTTTCATCGTCTTTGAGGCATTTATCTATGTATTTATGGGAGGTTTGGCGCCTTCATCCACATTGCAGGCAACTCCCCTTTACTTTAATTTCCAGCTTCTGCTGGTATTCCAGCTTTTCCTTGGCGGGATGCTTATCATGTTCATGGACGAGGTAGTAAGCAAATGGGGATTTGGTTCAGGAGTCAGCTTGTTTATCGCAGCCGGAGTTTCAGAGGAGATATTTATCAAAGCGCTTTCTCCCCTGCCAAGCCCAGTGAACCCAGGGATAGCAACAGGAGCTATCCCCTCTTTGTTCCAGTCATTGGCAGCAGGAGACCCAACAACAGCAGGGCTTATGCTCGCAGGAGTTGTGTCAACAGTAGCTGTTTTTGCAATCGCTGTCTATGCACAGGCAATGAAAGTTGAGATACCTCTTTCATTTGGGAGAATCAGGGGCCACGGAATAAGATGGCCTTTGCACTTTATTTATACTTCAAACATTCCGGTTATACTTGTTGCTGCCCTGATGGCAAATGTCCAGCTCTGGGCAAGGCTTATGCAGAACTGGGGGCACCCATGGCTGGGGACTTTTTATGGAAACACTCCTGCAACAGGGCTTGTTGCGTGGCTTCACTCCCCAAATATCGTCGAGAAAGTCATCACAGGAAGCTTGCGTTTTGTTGATGTAAGCCACGCTATGGTTTATATGATGTTTATGATTGTAGGTGCAGTTATATTCTCGTGGTTCTGGGTTCAGACTTCGGGTATGGACGCAAAAAGCCAGGCAAAACAGATAATGGCTTCAGGGCTGCAGATACCTGGATTCAGGAAAGACCAGAGGGTTTTGGAAAGAATTTTGCAGAGATATATCGGACCTTTAACAGTGATGGGTGCAATTGCGGTTGGCTTCCTGGCTTCATTCGCAGACCTGACAGGAGCATTGTCAAGAGGGACAGGAATACTGCTTGCTGTTATGATTATTTACAGGCTGTATGAAGAAGTTGCAAAGCAGCATATGATGGATATGAATCCAATGATGAGAAAGTTCATGGAGGGATAGAATGGGAATATTTAGTTTTTTGAATCCGGCGCTTGACGCTGTATTCGGGCCTTTGCTGAATCTTAGCTATTTTTGGGCTATAATGATACTTTCACTGATAATTTCGGTTGTTATCAGCTTAATCTACAAATACACAACAAACCAAAGCCTGATGAAAGACTTGAAGACAGAAATCAAGGATTTGCAAAAAGAGATGAAACAGCTGAAGAATGAGCCCAAGAAGATGATGGAAATACAGAAAAAAGCAATGGAAACAAACATGAAATACATGATGCACAGCATGCGGCCTATGCTGTTCACTTTTATTCCTATCATAATCATATTCGGCTGGATGACTGCACATTTTGCATACGAGCCGATACTCCCTGGGGAGGAATTCACAACCACAATGGTGTTTGAGAACGGGGAAGGCAACGCTACCCTGGTTGTTCCTGAAGGGGTTGAGATGATAAGCGAGCCTACAAAAAAAATCGAGAACGGAGAAGTAAAGTGGAAGCTCACAGGAGAGGAAGGGAGCTATCTTCTTGAATACCAGCATGACGGCAAGGCTTATACCAAGGAGGTTTTAATCACAAACGAAAAAGATTATGCTGAGCCTATAAAAACAGTGAAGGAAGGCGATGTTAAGGCAATAACCGTAAACAACAGCCCTGTTAAAATACTTAACTTGTACATAAAGGGGTGGAAACTCGGCTGGATTGGGACTTATATTGTATTTTCAATCATTTTCAGCATGCTTGTCAGGAAATGGCTGAAAATCTACTAAAAAACTCCACAGGAAACCTGGGGGTTGTTTTAATTCTTAAAATGAATTCTTGGGCTATAAGCCCTGAAACGCCAGAATTCTGCGTTTTTCCACAGGAAACAGCAGAGGCATATGCTCTGTGATTTGTATAACCAATATTGAATTTATTTATAAAGAAGAGCAAATATATACCTTCTATAAGAAAATTGTTTATAAATCCTTTAAAAAGGCAAGGTTTATAAATAAGCGGGCATTTAAATACCTCATCTGAATCATTTTTAAAAAGGGGTTTGATGGGGGTTAAAAAATGGCAAAAAAAGCTAAAAAAACAAAGAAGAAAGCAGCAAAAGCAAAAAAGCCTGCAAAACCAAAGAAAGAGGTAAAAGGAGCGCCAAGAGACATAAAGGTTGTAAACATCGTTGTCTCGTCTTCGTTGGAGCATGACATACCTCTGGAGAAGATGGCTGCCACTTTAAGCAATACAGAATACAACCCGGAACAGTTTCCTGGGCTTGTCATAAGAATCAAAGAGCCAAAAACCTCTGCTCTTATATTCAGCTCTGGCAAGATTGTATGCACAGGGGCAAGGTCAATGGACAAGGTCAAGGAGGCTATCAAGAAAATAATCAAAAGCCTTGAGAAGATTAATGTTAAGATAACAGTTGACCCGGTTATAAAGATTCAGAACATTGTTGCATCTGGTTCAGTAGGGATGGACTTAAACCTTAATACGCTGGCAATGAAGCTTGACAACACAGAATACGAGCCAGAACAGTTCCCAGGACTGGTTTACAAGCTGCCTGATGCAAAAGCAACTTTCCTGCTTTTCAGCAACGGAAAGATTGTATGCACCGGAACAAAATCAGAGGAAGAAGTCTACAAGGTTGTGGACAAGCTTGTTGAGAACCTTAAAAAAGTAAGATAAACTAGGGGGATAATTGACATTTAGCGTTAGCTCTGTTGCACTGGACAAAACCCCACAAGACAGGGCTGGGCAGGGTATATAAACCCAAAAACAAAAAGACTTGATAGAAATGCTGGACATAAACGAGCAAATCAGGATTTTCGGGGAATTTATTGAAAGTAATTACAAGGCTGAGCTTCTTGAAAAAATAAGAACCGGGCAAAAGTTCATTGCCCTGGATTTCTTTGCACTGTCGAAATTCAGCCCTGAGCTTGCAGAAATACTTCTAGACCATCCTGAAGACACAATCAAAACAGCTACAGCGGCTATCGAGCAGTTTGACCTGCCAGGCGATGTAAAAAGTTTTGCTGTAAGGATCACGAATCTTCCTGACAGCCAGAACATAATGATAAGGAACATCAGGAGCGAGCATCTTGGCAAGCTCTTTACCCTGCTGGGGGTTGTAAGGCAGAAGTCTGATGTTAGGCCTATGGTGACCGCGGCAAGATTTGAGTGCCCGAACTGCGGGAATATTATGGCTGTGCTCCAGCTTGACAACAAATTCAAAGAGCCCTCGCGGTGCGGATGCGGCAGAAAAGGAAAATTCAGGTTGTTAAGCAAAGAGCTGATAGACGCGCAAAGGCTTGTTCTGGAAGAGGCTCCTGAAGACCTTGACGGAGGGGAGCAGCCCAAAAGGATGAATGTTTTCCTTAAAGGAGACCTTGTAAGCCCAATTTCAGAGAAAAAAACAAACCCCGGACAAAAGATAAGGGTTGTTGGCATAGTCAAGGAAGTCCCGATAATCCTGAAGACAGGGGGCCAGAGTACACGATTTGACCTGCTGGTAGAGGCAAACTATATCGAGACTGTTGAAGAGGACTACAGCGACATAACAATCACAAAAGAGGATTTAAGCGAAATAAAAGAGCTTGCAGAAGACCAGAAGCTCATGAAAAGGCTGGTTTCATCAATTGCTCCGTCAATATATGGCCACGAAGTGATAAAAGAAGCGCTTCTCCTCCAGCTGGCTGGCGGTGTGAGAAAGCAAAGGGATGATGGAGTTGTTACAAGGGGGGATATGCATATCCTGCTCATAGGAGACCCTGGCTCAGGCAAAAGTATGCTTTTGAAGAGGATTAAAGTTGTAGCGCCGAAAGGAAGGTTCATAAGCGGAAAAGGAGTCAGCGGCGCAGGTTTGACTGCTGCTGTTGTAAGGGATGAGTTCCTTGGAGGGTGGAGCCTTGAGGCAGGAGCGCTTGTTCTTGCAAATAAGGGGGTTGTGTGCATTGACGAGCTTGACAAAATGTCGCCTGAAGACAGGGCTGCGATGCACGAGGCGCTTGAAGGGCAGACAATAACAATATCCAAAGCAAACATCCAGGCAACACTAAGATGTGAAACAACCGTTCTTGCTGCAGCAAACCCCAAGTTCGGGAGATTCGACCCTTATGATACTGTCGCAAACCAGATAGAGCTTCCTTCTACTTTGATTAACAGGTTTGACCTCATATTCCCGATAAAAGACGTTCCTGACCTGGTAAAAGACGAGAAAATGGCGAGCTTTATCCTTAACCTGCACCAAAACCCGAATTCAGAAGAGCCTGATGTTGACACAAGGCTTTTGAGAAAATATCTTGCTTATGCAAAACAGAAAATCTTTCCAAAGTTTACAGACTCTGCAATAGCAGATCTCAAGGAATATTACCTCAAAATGAGAGCTTCAGGAATTTCTGAAGGAGGGGTCAAGTCAATCCCGCTATCCGCGAGACAGCTTGAAGGGCTTGTGAGGCTTGCTGAAGCGTCTGCAAGGTTGAGGCTGTCGCAGAAAGTCACGAAAAAAGATTCCAGAAAAGCTGTCGAGCTTTTGGACTACTGCCTGAAGCTTGTGGCTCTCGACGAGGAAACCGGGAGGATAGATATTGACAGGATAGCGACAGACACTCCTGCAACAGAAAGAAGCAAGATTGGTGTTCTGAAAGAAATAATCAACGAGCTTGAAAACAAGCTTGGGAAAACAATCCCGCTTGAAGATATAATCAAAGATGCTGAAGAAAAAGGGCTCAGCGAAGCAGATGTTGAAGAGGTTATCCAGAGACTGAAGAGAGCCGGCGACATCTTTGAGCCGAGAAGAGGATTTATCAGCAAGATTTAGAATTTAGCTTACTTCTGCCTCTGTTTGTTTAAGCGCTGACAAAGCAAAACAGCTGTTCTGGAGATATCTGTCTGTTATCTGGTCGCATAATGCAAACTGGTTTTTGCTCATCACAAAGTACATATAGCAGGTATTTTTCTGCTTGGTGTCATATATGCTGCTGCAGAATGCGCTGTTCCCTGATTTTCTTGCAAGCTGGTCAAAGCATTCGTCTGTGGCTGCGGTTCTTTCAAATAAGCTGCACTTGGCAGCTACGCTCTCAGGGTTTGATTCTGCGTTCTGCATTAGCTGGTCTATTTCTGCCTGCTCAGGAAGTTCAGGCCCTTCAGCTTCTCTGCAGTCTTCAGGGCAGGTGGCAGGGTCTTCATCTCCTTCGCAGATAAAGTTGCCGCAGCAAGGCTCTTTCCTTTCGTATTCGCACGTTCCTGCAACACACATATCTGCAGTGCAGATATCAAAATCATTGCAGTCAAAATCCTCTGCACATGCTGAAGTTATGACTTCTGCTGCCTGTTGCGCCGGCAGGCTGTACGCCCTTCCTGTATCGTCATCATCTTTGTCAAGAACTCCGTCATTGTCATAATCAAAAGGATATGTGTCTTCTTCATTAACAATCCCGTCGTTGTCATTGTCCATGTCGCTTAGGTCTATTATCCCGTCATTATCCATATCATAGAGGTAATTATCAAATTTGTCTAAAACCCCATCATTGTCATCGTCATTGTCTGTTATATCTGGGTCTCCGTCGTTGTCGTGGTCTAAAGGATACGCGTCTTCTGTGTCAAGTAATCCGTCATTATCATCATCTATGTCTGTCTCGTCCGGTGTGCCGTCATTATCATTGTCAGGCCCTCCTGCAATCGGTTCCTCTATAACCTCTTCGGGCTCTTCTTTTATTTTTTCAAGAACTGTAAATGAAAACATTGCTTCTGCTACCTGCTCTCCATATCTTGCAGTGGCTTTCAGAGTGTATGTGCCGGGGTTTATTTCTTCTCCTATCGGGAAAGTTGTTGCCGGTGGAACTGCCTGCGTGCTGAAGCTTTCCTGCTTTGTTGCCACCACCGCTCCAAAATTATCAATCAATTCATACCCCAAAGAAACCATTCCTGCTTCTTCAAGGTTCAATAATGTTTTTGAAAACTCAAGGTTGCCTCCCTGTGTTGCCTGGGTTGATGACGGGGAGAGAAACATTTCTATTGGCGCTGGCTCTCCGCCTGCAAAAAGCAGGACGAGAAGCGCAATGGCTATCACGCCAAAAATCCCCCCTACCGCAACAAGAAATTTTTTGCTCTTGAATTTGTCAAGCGGACTTGGCTTTGGCGCTTCGCGAGGAGAAGCCTGGTAGACATAGCTAACTGCCTCGTTTATTGTATTAATGTCATAGCCTGATGTTATCAGCCTGTTTTTTATAGAATTAATATCATAGCCTGCTTGTAAAAGCTGCCTTATGTAGTTGACTATTGTTAAATCTACCACTTTCCACCTCTTTTTTCAAAAAATAGCCTGTTAAGGTATATAAAAGTTGCGAAATATAATTTTGAGGATATAAAACTATAAAAAGGGGGAAGCATGCCCCTCTTTAGTGGGGGTTATGGCAGAACAAAACCAAAGGCAGGTAGCAGCAAAGCTCAGGATTGCAGACATAACGCAAGGGAAATATGTCAAGGAAGAAGGCTGGACCCCAAACTATGTTCTTACGCAGGATGGCAAAAGAGCTTCCAGGGTTAATCTGCTTGGGGCTGTAGTGTCTATGCCCGCAGCTGAACTGAGCTATAGGAGCATAACCCTTGATGACGGAAGCGGCGCAATCCCGGTAAGGAGTTTTGACGAAACTGATATGTTTAAGGAAGTTAGGCTTGGAGATGTTGTTTTTGTGATAGGCAGGCCAAGGGAATACGGATCTGAAGTTTACATAATGCCTGAAATCATCAAAAAAGTGCAGGACATGTCCTGGGTTGAAGTAAGAAAAATGGAACTTGAAAATGAGCGCAGCTCTGCGCCTGTGCATGAGCCTGAGAAAATCCCCCGGTTTGACGAACTTCCATCAAGCGAAAATGTTGAAGAAGAAAAGATTGACAAAAATACAGTTTCTAAAGAAAAAGAAGAGGCAAACGAGCCAAATGCCCAGCAGAAAATTTATTCCCTAATAAAGGAGCTTGACAAAGGGGATGGGGCTGATTTTGAGCTT
>JAFGCE010000042.1 GCA_016932755.1 Candidatus Woesearchaeota archaeon | reverse complement strand
GTAGCAAACATGTTCATCTGTGCAGTCTGATTTATATTTTGTTGTGGTTGTATCTGCTCTTGTTTCTGCATGTTGTATGTCTCTGGAACTGCTTCTTTCTCATTATCAAATACTCTCTTGACCACATCTTTCTTTCTCTCATAACTGACATGAGTATATATCTGTGTTGCCATGATGTTTGCATGTCCTAACAAAGCCTGGATGTCTCTGATGTCAACATTGTTGTTAAGAAGATATGTTGCATAGCTGTGCCTAAATGTATGGAAATGATATTTGTATCTAGGTGCTCCGGTCTTATCTTTATATGCAACAAAATCATATCCAGATTTCTCTAGAGCATTGCTGAAATATTGAGACATCTGTCTAGTGCATATATGGTCTGATGCATGAAGTCTTGAAGGGAACATGTACACTTCATCTTTATAGATTTCAAGATGTGCTTCAAGAACTTCTTTCAGCTGAGGGGGTATAGGTATTATTCTATCTTTCTTGAACTTTCCCTTGACAACTTTCAATGTCATGTTCTTTAGGCTAATATCTTCTTTTTTCAGTCTACATACTTCTCCAATACGCATCCCACAGAAAAAACCTAGAAGACAACCTACAAAATATTTAGGATTGTTTATCTTATTGAATATGACATTGAGCATGTCAGGGTCAAATACATCTGGTACTGTTAGGCTCATTTTCTCAACCCCTTTATAGCTTTCATCCCATAATCAAATATCTTATTCTCTAGTTCTACTCTCCTTTGAGCTTCCTGACTAGAAGCCAAAGATAATGCCCTATGTGTGCTTATTTTTCTATTATAGATTTTCTCTCTTATATGTGCAGGCACTAAAGACATCTTCACATATTTGTAAGCTGTATTTGTGTTTATGCCTTTTGTCTTAAATGCTGTCAGGACTGTTCTGACTTGATCTGAAGCAGTTTTTGTATGTCCTTGGTCATAAGAGCTAGCTCTGCCTAAAAGACTTAAAGTCTGCTTGTCAGAGCATTCCTGACCTATGCAATTATTCACTAACTGCCTCACCATATCTGCTTTCTGAAATACATTTTTTTTCATTCCAAACATTTTGTGTTCACCTTCGTTTTTATAGTGTCTGGTATGCGAAGTTCAGCAAAAATTCTGCAACCTTTCGGAATAATTTGGTAAAACTATTCCGAACGGAAAAAAGCGAACAATTTTATGCATTATTGTAGCAAACCAGTCCACCACTATACTGAATTGCTACACTAGAGCGATTGGGACTAAAGAATTGAACCTCCGATATTTATTCCAATCAGAATATTTTTTTCAAGAATGTTTATAAAAGGAATATTTGTCTTCTAACAATAGTCAGATAAATGAGTGGAGGTAAGTGAAATGGCATACAACAATATCATTGCAGATGAAGCAAGAAGGCTTGAGGAGCGGTATGGAGGAAATTGGCAGTATTCTGTTGCAGGCGGATGCTTCAAGAGGCTTCCGGAACCATCTACGGAAGGAACAGTTTCTTGTGAAGGAAGCAAAGGGCACTATGCAAGAAACAATGCATGGACTACTATCCCTGACGAGCATTTTACTCCGGTGTCAAGAGCAATAATTGAAAGGCAGAGGGCAGAGCTTGAGAGGGAGAAAGCAGAAGATGCAGCAGTGCTTGCAACCGCAACAATTAAATAGGATTTCATTAAAATAAAATGTAGAATATTTTGTGGGTGATAAAATGAACAAAAACGGAAAATACTTGTTTACATCAGAAAGCGTTTTCGAGGGGCATCCGGACAAGGTATGCGACCAGATTTCAGACGCTGTTCTTGACGCAATTCTGAAGCACGACCCTATGGGAAGGGTTGCATGCGAATGTTTGACAAAAACCGGAATGGTTCTTGTTGCAGGCGAGATAACAACAAAAGCGTATGTTGACATTCCCTCAATTGCAAGGCAGACATTAAAAAAAATAGGCTACACAAAAGCAGAGCACGGGATTGAATGGGAAACATGCGCAGTCCTTACCCATATTGAGGAGCAGTCTCCTGACATAGCCCAGGGAGTAAACGCAGCTTCAGCAGCAGGAAAAGCAGGCTCAGAGCAGGGCGCAGGAGACCAGGGGATGATGTTTGGATACGCAACAGATGAAACAAGGGAAATGATGCCTTTGCCTATACTTTTGGCTCATAAGATTTCAATGAGGTCTGCAGAGGCAAGGAAGAAAGGAATCCTGAAATATTTGAGGCCTGACGGAAAATGCCAGGTTACAATTGAATATGACAATGGACAGCCTGTAAGGGCGCACACGGTTGTTGTTTCGCTTCAGCATGACCCTACTGTCACCCACTCAAAAATAAAGAAAGACGTTTTCAGGACAATAATCAAGCCTGTCTGCGGAAAATGGCTTGACAAAAACACAATAATCTATGTCAATCCGACAGGGAAATTCGTAAGGGGAGGCCCTTTTGCTGACGCAGGACTGACAGGAAGGAAAATCATTGTTGACACATACGGAGGGCATGGGGCGCACGGAGGAGGCGCTTTCTCAGGAAAAGACCCTTCAAAAGTTGACAGGTCAGCAGCTTATGCAGCAAGGTACATAGCAAAGAATGTTGTTGCAGCAGGGCTTGCAGAGAAATGCGAAGTCCAGCTTGCATATGCCATAGGCGTTGCAAAGCCTGTTTCTGTCCTTGTGCACACATTCGGCACAAACAGGATACCTGAGAAAAAAATAACAGAGATGGTAGTGAAGCACTTTCCGCTGAAGCCTGCTGACATACTGAGCCATCTGAAGCTGAGAAGGCCTATATACCAGAAAACAGCATGCTACGGGCATTTCGGAAGGAGCGACCCTGACTTTACATGGGAGCATACTGACAAGGCATCTGTCCTCAGAAGGGAGGCAGGGCATCTTGCCAAGCCAAAATACCACGGCGAAGACATAATGCTTGATGAGTAGGTGTTTTTATTTTTTTAATTCTTTCAGAAAGCTTTAAATACATCCAGGCATATCCAATCTTATTCAATATTCTTGTTCTCGGAAGTTTGCCACCCACTCTTTGCTATATTTTATAGAAGACATTTTTTAGTAAATCCTGAATAGTCTCAGGGGAGGCAAAAAAATGGAAGATTATGACGACTATGATGATTATGATGACAGCGATGATGACAATAGCGATAACGATTTCAGTTAAGTGTCATTCATCCTGAACAGTTTTTTTGTTTTTTAGTTAAATTTAAAAACAGGTCATGGAATAGTTCTATCATGAGAAATAAAGTTTACGGCTCTTACAGGATTGACAGGTGCCCTTTCTGCAGCAGGCAGGCTGTAACAAAAAATGATGAAGGAGTTCCTGTCTGCAGCAGCCACAGGGAGCAGAAGCTTCCTGACCTGAAATGCATCTGCGGGGACTATCTTGACCTGAAAACCGGAAAGTTCGGCGCTTATTTCAGCTGTTTCAGGTGCGGGAACGTGAGCTGGCAAAAGGCAAAGAGCTACAACCAGGAAATATTTTCAAGGCTTGAGAAAGGCGAAGAGCCTGCCAAAAAACAGGAGAAAAAGGGCGTTCTGCCTTTGAAGCAGGAGCCCAGAAAAGAGATTGTTGTTACATCAGATGAGCTTGATCTGATGTTTTAGGTATAGAAAAACTTTTATACTAAGAGTTCAATTATTTTTATCAATTAAAAAACCGAGGTGATTTCATGAATCTGAAGCTTATTGTTGCGTTCTTGATGATTTCAATACTAATAGCAGGCTGCCAGCCTGCTGAAGAGGAGCTTACGCCTGAACAGGCTGACACAGGGTATGAGGAGCAGCCTCCTGCAGTTGAGGAGAATATTGTTGTGCCCTCGCACGAGCCTGCGCCTCAGGAGGAAATGCCTTCTTCAGAGTCAATGGGGCTGCTTAATGAATTTAAAAAGACAATACACTACCTTAACTCGCATCCTGAAATAGGCGAGACAGTAACAGGAACACCAAGAAAAGTCGAGATTATCTTCAACTACCCCCTTACAAAAGGGACTGAGATAAAGCTTTGGGACAAAACCCAGGATATCTGGTTCCAGCTTCAGGACACAATAATAGCTGACACAGACTCATTGGTTGCTATCGCATATGTTGAGCAGGAGCTTAACCCGGGAATATACAAAGTGACTTACAAGGCAGTTTTCGCGTCCAAGGAAGAGGAAGGGCCTCAGGAAGGGTTCTATTACTTTGAGATAGAGTGATTGCAGTGGACAAAAAAATATCTTTTTTATTAGTTATTTTTGCGCTTTTAGGAATATTCCTATTGGGAAGGGGCATAACCGGGCTTGTTATTTCAGAAACCTGCTGTTTCCCCCCAAACTGCTCTCAGGAAAATATATGCGATGCTGCTGATGAAAGTGGTGACATGTCCAGCATTTATCTCGGCTCTTTCATTATTCTGGGTTCAGCAGTTGCTTTTGCGCTTGTTAAAAGAAAGGCGGCATTTAAAAACTAATTCGCTATTTTTTTATATTAGATGTGTTTCCTTCCGGTTAAAATGGTGTGGGAACACGAAAGACCGCTTCTTGTTTATTACTTTGAGCATGATACATACGTTGTCAGGGTCTATCATCCTGATGACAGCACAACACTTACCTGCGGCAAAACTGTTGAGGAGCTGGCAGACCAGCCCCTGCTGAGGAAAGCTGTTGCAGAAGGAATTAAGGCAAAACAGAACAGGCCTATTAAATCTGCGGCAATGTTTTTGGAACAGATGGGAATTGAATACAGAGGGCTGACACCTGAAGAGGAACGCGTATTTCTTGAAAAATTAGGGCTTCGGCATGAAAAGAAACCTGAAAAAGAAAATGTTCAGCTTCAATCTGCAGAATAAGCTTATTTCCTTGCTTTCTCAATCTTTCCGTGCAATAGCGCAGGAAGAGACTGGCTGTTGACTTTTGTAACGCACCATCTGACTCCTGGAATGTCTCCTTTTGACCTTCCCATCCTTCCGCCGATGCACTCAACATGAACTTCGTCGTGCTCGTCTATCAGCTTTGTTGCTCCGTCGCCAGGGCAGAAAGCTGTAATCTGCCTGCCGTTTTTGATAAGCTGGACCTTGACGCACTTCCTCATTGCTGAGTTTGGCTGCTTTGCCTCAAGCTGGACTTTTTCAAGAACTATTCCCCTTGCCTGTGAAGCGCCTTCAAGAGGGTCAGATTTCTCTTTAAGATGAAGTGTTTTCCTGATATATTCCCTGTGGGCCCATCTGCTTTTTCTTCTTCTTGACTTCAGCTTCTTTGCAGCGTTAAGCCCTTTTGATTTCTTTCCCATTATGTACAGAGGATTTTATGCCCATTTATAAAGGTTTCTATAGAATTAAGCGACTTTAACTCTTCCTGATTCTATTGCTCTTGCCATTGCTTCACGGCAGACTCTTACGACTTCTTTGCTTCTTTCTGCAGCACTCTGAAACTGGAATTCAACTGCAGGGCTGTCAAGCACAGCTCTCATTTTTTCGTGCCTTGAGTTGTAGCCCTCAATATTGTCAAACACAAGGGCGTCTGACCATCCGTTTATCTCGTTATGGAAATCAAGGTCATCTGTCCTTATTTCAGGATAAAGAAACGGCGCTGAGAGAGCTCTTTCCAAAGCTCCTTCTGCTATGAACAATCTGTCCATCAAACAAAGAAGGGATGTGTACATAGGCGTTGTTGCCTTCAAATCTGCAAAAGGGTTTTTTCCGCTTTCTGCAAATGCAACAGCATAGTTTATAATTGAAAAGTGCGAGTTTGGGTGTGCTGATTTCAAATTCCCGAACATCAGCATGTCCTCATCTTTCAATATGGGGGCTAATGCCCCATCCCCGAATATAATCTTTTTAGCGTTCCTTACCCTGTCTTCATAATCCCTTCTTTTATCTCCTACAACCATCCTGTAAAGGTCGTTTTCCACTGCTATTGAGGGAGCGACAATTGCCTTTCCGTGCCTGCTTCCAAACTGGATTCCCCTGTAAACGTGCGCTTCCTGGCTTGCAACCCTCATTGCAAGAGAAAATTTCATCTCGTCAAAAGCTGTTGTGTAGCTTTCCCTTATTCCTGGGAAGCACCCGACTTTTGCAAATGCGCTTGCGATTGACAGGAATGTCTTTGATGTGTTTATCTGCGTGTTTGCAACACATATATCATGCTCTTCAGCGCTTTCAAATTCCTCAATATGCTCTGACATGCCTCCGTAAAACTCAAGCGCTTTTTCATATGCCCTTCCGCCTGCCTTATGGTTGATTATGCCAAGAATCTCTTTTGAAGCGTCTGACTTTCCGGGATTGCACATTGTGTGTATTGTGACCAGCTCCAGCCCTGAATTAGGGCATTCTGCCATGTGCCTGTCAAATGCCTCTGCTTCAGGAGTTTTCCTGCTTGTCTGTCCTGAGATTATTGCTCCCTGCCTGCAGTAAGGCAGGACTTCTGCCATGTACTCTTCTATTTTGTCAGTAGGAACGCAGAAAAGAACAAAATCAGCATTTTCAACAGCCTGTGCAGGGCTGTCTGCGAAGACAAACTTGTCTCCCTGGAACATCTTTTCCAATTCTTTTTTTTCTTTGCCAGAACTAATGTAAACTTTATCGCATTTGGGCGCAAGCTCCCTTATGCTGTACTCTCCCATTATGCCTGTCCCGAATACAGCGAGATTTGTCATTTTGCAGGCTTTCAGAAAGCAATCTTGTTCTTGAACTTCTTCTCAAGCTTCAGCGCCTTAATCATCTCTTTGCATCTGATTCTCAGAGTTGTCTCTGTTATCCCAGATGTCTCTGCCATCTTCTGCTGTGTAACCTTTTCTCCGTTCATCATAGCTGAAAGGTAAAGCGCTGTTGCAGCCATGCTTACAGGAGATTTTCCTGATGTTAGCTCAAGCTTGACAAATTTCTCGTACATCTTTGCAGCATTTGTTTCTGATTTTGCGCTTAGGTCCAGAATTCCTGCAAACCTTAATATGAAATCAACAGGGCTCAGGGGCCTTATGTTGATATTAAGCTTTCTTGAAATCAGCTTGTACATCTTGCCGAGAACTTTCTTGCTGATGTGTGTTACATCAGAAACCTCGTTAAGAGATTTTGGCAGCCCGTAAATCCTGCATGAAATATAGACGCATCCTGCAATGACATTTTCAGCAGGCCTTGCGACTGTAATCCCTTTTTCCGCGCATTCCCTATACACTCTTGCTGCCTCTTTTTCTGCAAATTCAGGCATCTTAAGCTGCGCTGAAACTAATTTCAAAGTTGTTAAAGAATTTGTAAGATTATGCTCAATGCTTGAGCTGACCCACCTGTTTTTCCTCTTTATCCTCTTCATGAGGTTCTGGGTCTTTTTTGGAAGCTTGCTTATGTCTGAATAGCTTCCAACTTCTGTGGAAAGATTATTAACAACCCTTGGGTCGTATGGCGCTCCTGACCTGCTTTTTTTGTCTGCGTCTTCGCTGCCAAGAACCCTGTCTCTGCCAAAGTCCATCATAGCTTCCTCTACAACAAAGCTGCAACTTTTGCAGATAACCTCGCCTCTTTCCCTGTCAAAAAAGAAACTGTTACCGCCGCATTCCGGGCATTTTCTTGCGTCTGCTGCTATCATTTTCTCACCTATCTGACAGCCCCGATAAAAGGAGCTGGCTCTCTCTACCACCCCTAATCTTTTTATATAAGCAGAGCTAGTATTTAAAACTTTCGTTTTTGATACCACTTATAAGTAATGACAAAATGCAAACATTTAAATAGTAGTAGTACATTTAATAGGTTATATGAAACAAAAAATTTTTGACGAAACATCAGGAAACCCGCTTCCTGAGAGAATAGTCATAGCTGACTCCCTTTTTATGGGATTTTCTCCTGTTGCTTCAGGCGGATTTTATCACGATGCTGATGCAATCAAAAGCACAGCAGCTACTTTGGCAGGCATAATCGGGCTAAAACCCTCCCAGAGGACAATTGATATAGGATACGGGCATAACCTTTCTGTCGCTAAGGCAATGCTAGACGCAGGCATGGATGCATACGGGCTTGACTCGCAGGACGGGCTTGACACCCAAAGGTTTGAAGGACCACTTTTTGTGCCTCCTTATTTTAATTCAGACCAAAACGGCGTAAAAACATACTGCGGTACAATAGAGGACATACTTCATCCTGACTCAGAGCTGAAAGACCAGGATTTTGACCTTTTTACATTCTGGGGAAGCTGGGATGCTGGAGGAAACAATTTTGCAATCGGCGGAGAAATGGGCTGGTTTAGGGCAGTAAAGCAGCTGGAAGAGAAATACGGGCATGAAATAAACCCCTACAACAACCCTGAAGTTTTGGAAAAAATGGCGCAGAACAAAAGGAAGATACTTGAGGACTCAAGAAGGCTTCTAAACCCTGACGGGGGCATTTTGATAGTTTCCTCAAGGTATTCAGGCCACGGAGGGGGCTTTGCCTCAAACCAGCTGCCTTTTGAAAAAATAATTAACTTAAGGCTTGCAAACATTTTTTCACAAATGGGTGCGTCTGAGATTTGCTTGTTTGGCATTTCAAAAGATTCAGTCAGGTCTCAGCTTGGCAGCCATCCTGAATATAAGGGCACTGCAGCAGCCTTATGCGACGATGATATTTTGTTCAGCAAAGAGGAAGGAGGATATGACCTGCCTCCAACCAAAGAGGAGATTGCGCAAATCAAGGCAATGGATATCCCATTGGGAAGGATAGACGCAGTTTACGCAAGATTCAGTTAAATATTTATACTATTCATTCTAAAATTTATTTATGATTTATCTTGCATCAGACCACGCTGCTTTTAAATTAAAGGAGTCAATAAAAGAGTTCCTGAAAGAATCAAAAATTGAATTTGAGGATATAGGACCAAATGAATTTGACAAGGAGGATGACTATCCTGACTTCATAATACCCTGCGCAGAAAAAGTAGCCCAAAACCAGGAGAACAAAGGAATAATCATGGGAGGCTCTGGGCAGGGCGAGGCAATAGCAGCAAACAAGGTAAAAGGAATAAGGGCTGCTGTCTATTACGGAGGCTCTGAAGATATCATAACTCTTTCAAAAACACACAACAATGCAAATATTCTTTCTTTGGGTGCAAGATTTCTCAGCGCTGAAGACGCAAAAAAAGCAGTAAAATTATGGCTTGATGCAGAATTCTCAAATGAGGAAAGGCATCTGAGAAGGATATGCAAGATAAGGGATTACGAGAATTAGCCATTATTTTTTTAAACAAGCAGCGATTTCTTTAGATAAGTGAAGACATAATGGCAGACAATCCAATAGATGCAGCATTTGAAGAGTGGCAGAAAAAGCCTTTTGACCCTAAATATTTCATACCAAACACAGGAATGCCCATGGCTCCTGAGCAGTATTCTGTAAGGTCTTTCAGTGTCAAGAACGGATACAGCCTTCAGCAGGAAGTGCTGTTTAATGACACCATGGCAAACTACGGGCTTGTTCTCCAGGCAGATGACAAGGGAGAGACTCTTGACTGCGCTGTTCTTGGGTTTAATCTTGTGCACAGCAGAAGGGTTGCAGAAGGGGCTTTTGTTTTGGGCGGAAAAAGAAGGTACAAGCAGCTTACTCCTGTAAGATGGGACTTCGGGCTTATTGGAACACTTATTGATTTTTCAGGCGATGCAGGGCTTGATGCAGTTGCGTTCAGGTCAAGCCGTGATTTCGGGGGGCTTACCCCTGTTCAATTTGAAAAGCTGGAAAGAAGATATGAAGACAATCTTCGCGAACACGGATTTAGGTACAGCAGCCTGATGGGAAGCTTTCTTCTTAACCTGCCTCATAAAAGGAATTAAACCAGAGGCACAGGGGGCTTCATACCCCTTTCTTTATAGAACCTGGTGACAGTTTTTGCAAGATGTTTTTTCTTGTATCCTGTATCAACACATATCACATTAGGATGGTTTGCATGTATTCTTTCAGCATCATTTGCCTTGCCGTACTGCGGGAAAAACAGGAGCATTGTGATGTCATCCACTCCGTAAATTTCCCTTCCCATGGCAAGCGAATGCTCTATCCCCTGCTCAAAGCCGTTAAGCCTCCATGATTTTACATGGACAATAAAAGGGGTTCCATCATAGCCAACAAGAAAATCATATTCGTGTTTTGCAGACCCATTCCTGCTGTCAACAACAAGAACTCCGGAGTCTCTCTGCCTGAGTGTAAATCCGTTAACTTCCCTCGGCAAATCACTGTCAAAAGCAACCCCTGGGCACTGGGAAAGCCACATATGGACATATTTCTCTGCAATCCTGCCCCTTGCTTCATAAGGGTCTAGAATATTCCCAATCTTGACATCAAGGACAGGCACAGAATCCAGCCCATCCTTCACTCTATTGCTTTCAAGCTCACTCACTATTGACATGGCATAAAGAAAAAAACAGCTGATTATAAAGATTTGGGCTTCAGGATGGAATATTTTTTTAAATAAGCTCTCACTTATTTTTAAAATGACAATAATTGCAGTGCTTGGAACAGGGTTCAGCGAGGAGGAAGTCTGCGATTTAATGCGCATTCTTGGTTTTGAAGGCTGCCGCAGGGATGACCCTCTTGTATACCGAGGGGTGTTTGAGCACTATTCTGTCCAGAACCTGAGAGTGCAGGTGCATCACATCCCATCTTATTTAAGAGGAGTTGAAGGTGTTGTGACAGAGATGGAATTTGAAACAAAAGGCATAGCCCCGACAGAAGAGATGCTTGATGTGCTGAGGGACATGCACAGAAGAATGCCTGATTTGGTTTACTGCATGTCTTATGCCCTTCTCCAGAAGAAAACACCGGTGCGCCCTCTTGAGCACTTTTTTGAGAATTTAGGATAATCAGATAACCTTGATTTCCTGGATATGGAAATATCTCTTGACAATTGATTCAAAATTTCTGAGGATTGAGGCGCCCCTTCCGATCAGCATTCCCCTGCTTTGGGTGTCTGCCGCTGTCAGTGTGAGGATTCCGTCCTTTTCCTCAGCTTCCCTTATCTTTGCAGGGTAGGCAAGGTTCTGCATGAACCTGACAATGTCGCTGCTGAACTCCGCAATCTTTACTTTTTTCTTGAGGCTTCTCTCAAGGTGCCTGACATTAGCGCCTTTCTTTCCGATTGCTTTTGCAGCCTCGTTTTCCTCAACAATAAATATAATAATGCTGTCAGAAATAATGCAGTCCTTGAGATTTGCCCTTGTCACTTTGTCAAACAAAGACATAATCTGCATAGTGTTAAGGTCAAATTTTATTTTTGTCATTCCTTCATTATACCTGCAATAGAAATTGAGAATGGCTTCTTGCAGACAACCCCAAGCTCGTCGTTTGGGATGTCCAGCTGGACAACTTCTGTTTTAGAAATCTTTGCAAAAGCCCCTACTTCAGCCTTCACGTCTTCAGGGCAGTTCACTGTCAGGAAAACCTTTGATATTTTCCCAAGCTTCATCTGCTTGATAACCCTGTCTGTCCCTACAACAACCTTCTTTGTTTCCATTAACTTTCTCAGCTCATAAGCCGGACTCTCTGTTTGTGCTTTTTTCTTTGCCATTCAAATCACTTCAGTTTTCCTTTTACAACTTTTGTAACAAGCCCTGGAAGCCCTGTTCCGACAGGGACAGGCTGGTTAAGCATGACGTTTTCAACAACGCTGTTCAGGAGGTCAACTTCTCCGACAAGCGATGCGTTTATCAGGTGCTTTATAGGGGTTTCAAAGCTTGCCCTTGCAAGCACAGAAGATTTCTCGCTTACAATTCCGTACCTTGTTATTCCCTTTATCTGGCCTGAGCTGCACATTGTGTCAGCTACAAGCATGATATGCCTTATGTCAACATTAAGCCCCTGCGCTTCAATGACCTTGAAAACTTCATCAATAATTGCCGACCTTGCAGCCTCTATGCCGAGCACATCAGCAACCTCGCAGATGTCGTTTGTCCTTACCCTTGTTTCGTCAACAAAATCAAGCTCAAGAACTTTTTTCAAATTTGTTCCTGCAGTTATGATAAGGAATTCCTCAGCCCTCTTGACAGGAAGAACCTGGCTTATTCCCTTGACTCCTTTCAGGTAAACATCCTTGACTTTTTCCTTTACTTTGTAAATTTCGTGAAGGCTTTTGTCGTCCTTTGACTTCAGCTTTAGCGTAACAGTGTTGTCGCTTCCCCTTATGTTAACCCCTTTCATTCCTTTTTTTATAGCAGCGCAGACAGATGCGTTGTTTACCCCGATATCATGCATCATGTCCTTGCTCATCTTGATGTCAATCTTGCTTTCCATTACATTTATCGCGACTTCAGTGATTATGTCGCCTACTTTGTGCTCTTTTATTGCAAGGGCTATTTTTCTTATATCCTTTCCCTTGTTGTAAGGGGATTTCAGGAATATTTCCATCATTGGCGTGCTGACCTTTTTTCTTGCATCCAGAATCTCGATAATCCTTGGAAGCCCCATTGTTACGTTCATCTCAGCTACACCTGCAAAGTGGAATGTGTTCAGCGTCATCTGGGTGCCTGGCTCTCCTATTGATTCAGCGCTGACCAGCCCTACAGACTCTCCTGCCTCAACCTTGCTGTTCAGGTATTCCTTGTAAACCATCTCAGCAGCCTTTTTCATTTTTGAAGCAGGGCATTTCTCTTCAAGCTCATCCAAAATCTGTTTTGGAAGCAGTCCCTCATATTGTTTTAGTGCTGAATTCATCTTAACCTCATATGCTGTCTATTATTTTTTGAACATTAACCTTTCCTTTTTCTGATTTTGAGACATCTATGCCGTCTTCTCCGTAGTCAAACTGGATAATCTTTCCTGTTGCGTCCCTGACACTTTCGTCGTATTCAACTCTAAGGTCCTGCATTGCGTTTGCAAGCCTTCTGTACAGGTATCCTGATTTAGGTGTTCTAAGCGCAGTGTCCATCAGGCTGTCCCTTCCTGTTATTGCCCCAAAGAAGAATTCCTTCGGGCTGAGCCCTTTCTTGAATCCGTGCCTTATGAAGCCTCTTGCAGAAGGGCTTAAGTCCCCTTCCTTGAAGCATGAAAGCGTTCTTCCGATAAACCCTTTCTCGATTCTCTTGCCTCTCATAGCCTGCTGGCCTACGCATGCAGCCATCTGGGCAAGGTTAAGTGGATTGCCTCTTGCTCCTGAGGCAGCCATTATGATTGTGTGCGTTGACTTGTCAGCATATTCCTGGACAATGTTTCCGCTCTTGTTTCTCGCCTTGTTAAGAATTTCAAGAATCTTGAGCTCAAGCGTTTCTGCAACGCTTCTGCCCGGGAATGCTTCAAGCTTTCCCTCCATGAATGTCTGGATTATGTTCTGGACATCCTGCTCTGCTGATGTCAGGGTGTCGTCAATCATCTGCCTTGCATTTTCAGGCAGGTCTGTGTCTGATATTGAGGTTGTGAACCCTCTCTTCAGAAGGGACTGCACGCCAAGCATAAGCATCTTGTGGAGTATGTCAATTGTCTTTTCAGGGCCGTAAATCTTGTGCAGGTTTCTCAAAAGAAGCCCTGAGCCTTCCCCAAGGTTTGCCTTGTCCATTATGCCTTTGATGACTTTTCCGTTTTCTATGATAACTTCTTCCCCGTTTTTTGATTTTCCCCTGAAGCTGAAATCATCAGGTATAAGCATGCTGAATATCTCCCTTCCGTTAACCTTTTCCTTCTTCGGAAGTTTTGACACATCATCAATTCCCACTGCATAAAGCATCTGAACAGCGTCCTCTCTCGGCATTTCCATTTCTTTTGTGAGGACATAGTTTCCTGAGATTGCGTCCTGTATGCATCCTATTACTGAAAGACCGTATCTTGGCGAGATAAGCTGTGTCTGGACTTCCATAAGAACTTCAGCTTCTGCCCTTCCCTCTTCTGTCTGGGGGATGTGCAGGTTCATCTCGTCTCCGTCAAAGTCTGCGTTGTAAGGATGGCAGACAACCGGGTTAAGCCTTAATGTCTTGTAAGGCAGGACCCTTACCCTGTGGCACATCATGCTCATCCTGTGCAGTGACGGCTGCCTGTTGAAGATTGCAACATCGCCGTCCATAAGATGCCTTTCAACAACATAGCCTGGCTGGAGCTCCTCAAGGGATGCTTCTTTTGTTTCTTCTGTTATTTTCTTTTTCTTTCCGTCAGGCCTTATTATATAGTTGCATCCTGGGTATTTTCCAGGCCCTTTCTCGACAAATTTTTTCAAATACTGCATGTTCCATTGTGTTACAGTTTCAGGAACAGTAAGCTTCATTGCAACAACCCTTGGAACTCCAACCTCGTTTATCTTCAGGTTAGGGTCAGGGCTGATAACAGTCCTTGCGCAGAAGTTTGTCCTTTTTCCGGCAAGGTTGTGCCTTATCCTTCCCTCTTTGCTCTTTAT
>JAFGCE010000041.1 GCA_016932755.1 Candidatus Woesearchaeota archaeon | reverse complement strand
ATATTCATAACCTATAATGAATATATATTCATTACAACTATATAAAACTTTCGGTTTTTTTGGGTTTTTTCAAGAATTATCTTTTGAACCAGCCGAACAGCCCGCGCATGTTTGCGCTTATAACAGCGAAAGTATAGAGCCTTTCGTTTTCTTTTTCCATCTCTTTAGGGCAGTTTTCGCAGTTTTGTATCCTTTCCCTGTTTGCTAAGGTCTCGTTTTTCAGCTGTCCTGCAAGTTCCCAGTCAGAGCCGTAAAGCATTCTCATGAAGAAATTCCTGCTTTTAATCTGCTGTTCAATCTCAAGCGACTTGTTTATTGAATCATCCACCTGATTTTCAATGCTGGGTGCCTTGCTGTCTTCCATGCATGGGCATAGCGCTGCTGCAGAAGAAATTACAAGGAAAAATATTATTGCAGGAATTATTTTTTTCAATTTATCACCCTTTCAACTGCAATCTTGAACCAGTGCGTGTATTTTTCAGGATTTTCCTTTATGTTTTTCTTTAATTCTTCTTGGCTTACCCATTTCCATTCTTCAACTTCTTTTTTATCAGGATGAGGAGGGGTGTTGCAGTTTCCTGCAAATACATAGTCAAGCTCGTTTTCTGTCAATCCGTTGCTGAATTTTTTTTTGTATATAAACTTGAATAACAGCCTTAGCCCGCAGCTAATCCCCATCTCCTCTTTCAGCCTTCTTTTTGCAGCATCTTCTGTTTTTTCTCCGGGTCTTGGATGGGAGCAGCAGGCATTTGTCCACAATCCTCCTGAGTGATACTTGTCCCTGTGCCTTTTGTGGATCAGCATCTCATTTTTTGAGTTGAATATGAATATTGAGAACGCCCTGTGAAGCTTTCCGTCCTTGTGGGCTTTTATTTTTTCCTCTGCTCCGGTTTCATTGTCGTTTTTATCCACAAGAATTACTTTTTCCATTTTATTCCAGCGCAAAATAAACTCTCCTGTTGTTGGCTCCCTGGTTTTTTGCTTTCAGGAAGACAATCTTCCCAACCTCTTTTGTTGATTTCACATGAGTCCCGCCGTCAGGCTGCCTGTCAAATGTTTCAATCTCAACAATTCTTAATTCCTTTATTCCTTCTGGCAAGCCTTTTGCAAGCTTTACCATTGAAGGGTCTTTCTCAGCCTCTTCTCGAGGGACTTTGTAAATCTTTATTGGCAGGTCTTTTTCAATAATATCATTTGATTTTCTTATGTATTCGTCTATTTTTTCCCTGTCAAAGTTTTCAAGGCTGAAATCAATCCTTGATTTGTCAGTGTCAAGCTGGTTTCCTGTGATTAATGCTCCGGCTTCCTTCTGGAACACTCCTGAAAGGACATGCGATGCTGTATGCATTCTCATCAGCTTGTATCTTCTCTCCCAGTCAATAACTCCGTGAACTTCATCCCCTTCCTGCAGCCCTTCTCCTTCTATTTCATGGGAAATCTCTCCTGAGAACTTGCCGACATAAACTACCTTGAATTCCTTATTGTCAGATTTTCTTATCAACTTTCCAGTGTCGTGAGCCTGGCCTCCTGAAGCTGGGTAAAAAGCTGTTTTATCAAGAACAACAAACTTTCCGTCCTTTACGCTAACTACTTTAGCGTCAAATTCCTTTAGGTAACAATCAGCCATATAAAGCGCTTCTGCCATATCCGGAGTTATTCCTGCATTAGTTTTAAAGTTTGCTGTTTTTAAATCAAATTTAAATATGAGCTATGCTTAATCAGGATTATGGAAAAAGCAAAGGAAGCTGCTGAGAGAATAAAGAGAACATTTGTTAAAAACATGAATCTTATGACTCCCTACAAGAGAAGCCACTTTGCAATAAGGATTTTCAGGGCTGAAGGAAAAAAAGACTATAACCATTACATCAAAGAGAATTTTGAGGCAATCAAGGGAGCTCTTCTTGAGGACATTGAAAAATGTGATGACAGGAACCATGCCCTGAAAAGGGCAGAGGTTTTCTTTCAGGCGCTTAACAAGAACAATGACCGGAAAGGAATTGAAAGACAGAGGGTTTTTTCAAATAAAAAAGAAGAATTATTCTGTTTCAGTATTATTGAGCTTGACCACATATGGAATGAAATGGGATTTATTGAGAAGGAAAAGCACAATAAATGGATTAATTTCCTAAAAACAAGGGATTTAAAGTCAATGTTTCTTGATGATGAGGTGTTCAGGCACTACAGCGCGCAGCTTGCCACATTTGTTTTCTTGCTGAAATTCAACAAGGTAATAGATATTGAGGAGGATTTCAGGAAAAAATTCATTAAAGTTTTCATGTGCAATGAAAAATTAGATGACTATGAATACAGGAACAAGATTTACACACTGACCCATTTTATTATAGGCGCTTCAAACTATTACCAGCAGTTTGTTCCGGCTGAGAAATTTGGCTGGATTCTTGATTATTTCAGGCAGAATATTGATGAAATACTGAAAAGGACGAATGCAGACATTATTGCAGAAGTTGGATTGTGCTTCAGGCTCTGCAGGGTTAATGAAG
The DNA here is from genome assembly GCA_016932755.1 of Candidatus Woesearchaeota archaeon. Lineage (GTDB taxonomy): Archaea > Nanobdellota > Nanobdellia > Woesearchaeales > JAGWAF01 > JAFGCE01. The sequence goes on along the minus strand of JAFGCE010000041.1, from coordinate 16,532 downwards.
GAAAAGAGATTAAACCGATTTCAGAATATCTGATAAAAGAGATTGACAGGGAAAAAGGGTACATCCCAAGAAAGGACGGAAGCCTTGAGAAATCAGAGCATGCAAACTCGGTTGCTTACATGTTCCTTATGGGATTTGGAAAGCTTTACAAAGGACCGTATTTCAAATAAAAAGAAATAAATAGGATAACACCAAAAAAGAGGTTATATGTCAGGAATAGCAGAGGCTGGAGCTGGGAATTTTATTAACATAGCAGCTTTGGCAGTATCATTTGCATTTGTGATAACACTTCTTCTTCCACACAAGATACACGCCATGATTAATGGAGTTATACTTTTTACAATAGGAATAACCCACATTCTTTATGAGACTTTTATTATTGAGTTTGATGTAAGAAGCTCTCCTGTACTTATTTTTGTTATTGTCTTTGTTGTTGCTGCAACTTCAAAAGAGCTTATAGCAGAGAGCATACGGGAAAAAGGGAAGGTGATGAAAGGATTAACCTTCCTGGCAGGGCTTATCCTTATTGTGCTGGTTTTAGTCCCTGAACTTTACCATTTGGGCGCGCTCAGCTTTAATCTTCCTGACTATCCTTTTTTTATAAATGCAATAATCTATCTTTTTGCAGGGGCTGTTGCAATAATCGCGCCTTTCTTGGCTGGCAAATAATTAAATATTCTTGAAAATATGTTTTTGACAACATAAATATTTATATATATGTAAATCTAGTTATTTAGTAGGCGAAAAGCATAAAAAACACTATATATTGTGTTTTTTGCCTAAAAATGAGGTGATAAAAATAACCACACAAACCATACAGAAACTCGCGCAGGCACAGGACTCAAGTGCTGCAGTGTGCTCCCACTGCGGAAGCAGGAATGTCTATGGAATGAGCAGAGTTGTTGGTTATTTCAGCAAAATAAACAACTGGAATGCGAGCAAGAAAGCAGAGTTGGCAGCGAGACAGAAAGGAAACTATAAAATATAAGAGCCCTTTTCACTCTTTCTAACCTTTTAGGGGGATTTTAAATGCCAAAAAATGTTGTAAAAGTCCTGGAGATTCTGATGAAGGAAGCTACAGGGCTTCCTATGCCGTCTGTTTCCAAGATACAGCAGGAGCTTGAAGACCCTTTCAAGGTTTTGGTTTCCTGCCTCCTGAGCCTGAGGACAAAAGACACGATAAGCTATCCTGTATCCCATAATCTGTTTAATGCTGCAGGCACGCCAAAGAAAATTGCTGAAATGCCCCTCTCAAAACTTAAGAAAATAATAAAGCCTGTCAACTACTACAAGACAAAGGCTGAAAGAATAAAGCAAATTTCAAAACAAATTTCTGAAGATTACAAAAACAAGGTTCCGAATCATTTTGACGAGCTGATGAAGTTCAAGGGAGTCGGAAGGAAGACAGCTAATATTGTTGTCACATATGGTTTTGGGGGAAGCACAATAGCTGTTGACACTCATGTTCACAGGATTTCAAATCGATTGGGATGGGTGAAGACAAAAACACCTGAGAAAACAGAGTTTGCACTGAAAAAAATTGTCCCTGAAAAATACTGGTACTGGGTTAATGAGTCCCTTGTAACGCACGGCCAGAACATATGCACACCAATTTCTCCTTTCTGCTCAAAATGCCCTGTCGAGAAATACTGCCCTAAGATTGAGGTTAAAACTTCACGATAGGAGGCAAATCCCCAAATCCCTGGTTTGGCTTTCCTATAGGAGGCAGTTCTGGTTTTTCTCCTCCAAATGATTGGGAAGGCGGCTCTTTTCCAAAAGAAGGCATTTCAGGAGGATTTTCTTCTTCATCTTCTGCAGATTTTACAAAATGCGAAAATATCTTGTTCAGCAGAAGAATAAAAGCAAAAAGTATTACCAGGTCAAGAAGAACGTACAGGTTTATTTCCAAAGTGCCGTATCCCCACATTACTGAGAATATCCCCAAAAAATATACAGGATGCGGCGAGCCAAGCACAAAATCCCATTTTGAACTTATTTTGTGTGTGAATGAAAAATAAATTATCAGGGCAGCATACCCCAATATTGCTATGTTTGCAATAAACCTCAGCCAGAAGTCGCCGGGCTTTGCCTCGAAAAGGCTTCGTATTCCTTCAAGCGTGAGCCAGCCAAGGGTTATTCCGTTTGCCAGGGCAGTGTTCCATCCCAACTGCTCCTTCTTGAACCTTGCAAAATAAACTGCAAGCACAATCCACATAATCACAAGAGGGATAAGCACCCATAACTGGTCAAAGCTCTTGAATGGAGCGCTGAATATGTCTGCAAATCCTGCGAGCATCTCTTCCCAAAACACCATAACCCTGCTTTTAGAATCAGCCTATTTAAATATTTGGTAGCACTGGCTAATCAAAACCTTCCCTGGACATTTCTGGTCATCTGCTGGTTTGTGCACATGTAGCCCCTGCTGTCTTTTTTCAGCTTTTTGTCATGCCTTATCATTCTTTGGACAAGCTCCTTCCTGCTTAATCCGTTTTGTTCAGCAACTGCAAGCATGTCTTCAAGCATAGCCTGGGGAATGTCTGCCTGCTGGGGCAGCTGGATTGACGCCCACATAATTTTTCTTGTGGAGTCATCATAAACCCTCTTTATCTGATAAAGCTCGCTGTAAGGGTGGGCTGTTTTTGCCTGGGGGAGCTTTACTTTCTGCATTGTATTCCACTCCTCCTGAAGAATTGTTGCTTCGCTTCCGTCTGAAGGCCAGAGCCTCATGACTAAAGGAGGATAGTTTCCAAATATAATCCTGAAAAATTCTCCGTCTTTGTTTTTATAGCTTTCAGCTATTGCCTCATTTGGCATGCCTTTTTTTATGTACACAAGCCCGTCAGGCGTAAAATGGCTCTTAAGGAATCCTCTCATTCCTCCGCCCCTGACACCCCAGTACCAGTCTTTTATTTTCTGGTCAACTTCGCTGTCTGACTCCATAATCATCTCATCCTGTATTACCTGGAATCTTGCGCTTCCTGAGGCAACAAGGCGTATTGTCCTGTTGTCATAAAGGAAATCAACACCGAAAAGGCGCTTTGAAATTTCCGGAAGGTTCATTGGAGTTCTTCCTGCATCTTTTTCTTTCTTTGACTTGCCCCTTACATAATAATCAAAAAGAGTTTCAACAAGAATTGTTTCGCCTGTTTCGTTTGGTGTGAATACAGTGCTTCCAGGAGCATATGCATTGAAAGGAAGCCATACTCCTGAGCCCCTCTCTCGTCTTAAAACCTCTTCAAGGTTTCTGACATTCTCCGGTCTTGTTGCTGCAAAGTTAAGCAAAGCAGCTGCGCCTGCATCAACAAGGTGGTATCTTCTTTCATCTTTTCTTTCCCAGGCGTCAAAGCTTGGCTTTTCATAAGTAAATTTGTAATCATCTGAAGAGCTTGTTATTTCTGTGAAAAGCTGTCCTGGAGCAAGGGCAGGGCTTTCTCTTGCAGTGGTTATGTACTCGTCAATATGAACCCCCTTTTTCTCCCTCTGCCTTGCATGGGGGTGCACGTTTGCGCTAAGAACCCTTCTTGTCGCATTTGCTGATTCAACAACCTCAGCTCCTGAGAGTGTTATTATTTTCCTGCTTCCGTGCCTTGAGTTAGCTCCTTTTTGGATTGATTCAAACAATCCGTCTTTTGTGTATTCTTCTGCTATGAAGTGATAAGGATGCCCTGCATCTGCCGCCAGCCGGTCATAAACATTTTCAACCATTCTTTTGAGCGAATCCCTGTGCGTAAGGTAAGCTCTTCCCAGAACAAATGCTGACGGGTCTATTACAGGAAGGTTGTGCGGGTTGTTCTTTACAACAATCCCGTATCTTCTTGCATTGTATTTTGGATAGTCTAGGTTCATCTTAATACTGAATAATACTCCCTAGTTTATAATATTATGTGGTGTTAAAATTCACCACATTATTTATTGACAGCCTTATTTGCCTTCATTATGCAGAAATAGAGCTCATTTAAATTGATATTGGCTTTGCTAGGAACAATTATTCCTAAAACTTCTTGGCTTTTATCTTGCCGTCCTGCAGGTCCTTGAGAGTCCTTTCAAGAGCAAACCTTATCTTCTGGCAAAGATACTTGACATCATCAGGGTCCATCTCTTGCAGGTGCTTTTCAATATCAAGCGTATATTTTAAAGCAGTCTTTATCTCCTGCTCAAATTCAGCTTTTGTCTCATCCATATGGCCACCTCTTTGCTTATTTTTTGATTTTTGGTTTATAATCCTTTCTTTAATTTAGCCTTCTGTTTTTCCAAACCCTTCTTTTCCAATCCATTTCATAATATTCTTCCTGTACCTGAATGGCTCATTGTACAAGTCAGAAAGCGACAGATATTCCTTAATAATTGAGTTAATTGGGGCAGAAGATTCTCCCTTAAGCATGCTGAATATTGACGGATTAAGCACAGCCGCCCTTCCTATCATTGCTCCTTTCACTCCAGCCTTTTTCAGGTATTCAATCTGGGAATTTGTTGTTATGTCTCCGTTTGCAATTACTGTTTTTCCGGTTTTTACGCATTCTTCATAAACACTGAAATCCGCAGGCTCATCATAGCTCTGGTTTCCATATCTTGCATGAACTATAAAGAAGTCAGCATTAACAGCATTTATAAGATTCAGGTAGCTTTTGTTTTCCTTGTCAATCCTTGTTATTCCGAGCCTCATCTTGATTGAAACAGGATACCCGTAATCCCTGAATATCTGGACAATCTTTTTTGCCTTGCTTATCCTCCTTACCATTGCGCATCCCTGCCCTATCCTTACAACCTGCGGGCTTGGGCATCCAAAATTAAGGTTGAATCCCTTGAACCCTTTTGAAGGAGAGAACATTGAAAGGAACTTCTTGAAGCTGAACTCCTTTGCTCCGAGAAGCTGGATTATTGTGGGTGTGCTGTCCTTAAGCTCAATCCTTGACCATGTGCTTTTGTTTTTCCTTGCAAGGCTTTCAACTCTTGTAAGCTCTGTAAATGTAAGGTCTGCTCCGTGCTTATGGCAAACTGCCCTGAACGCATTGCTTGTCATGTCCTCAATCGGAGCAAGCATATATGTGAATTTTTCCATGCATGCCATTTTAGAATTTGAGTATATAAATCTTCATTAAATATTGTTGGGCATTACCTGTAAAGAACCCTTTTCTGCTCTTTTTTTTCAGAATAAGTGTAAGGCACATAAACCTTTTTCTTGGTTTTTGGGTCCATGCCTGTGTAATACATGCATGTTGAGACAGTCATAGGGGTCGGAGTGAAAACCTGCACAGCCTCTGCATTCTTCAGCTTTCTTACCTCTGCAGCAAGCTCCCCAGCTTCTTTCATTCCTGAGCCAGGATGCGCTGCCATGAAATAAAAGCAAAGCTCTTTTTTTGATTTTGAGCATGAGCTTATCTTGCTGAACTCGTCCATAAACTTTCTTAGGCTTCCCTTGTCCTTGTTCATAAGCCTCAGTATGTTTTTGTTTGTGTGCTCAGGAGCTATCCTTAAAGTGTCGTAAATGTGGTGTTCAACAAGCTCTTTGAGAAGCTCAGGAGATGCAAGGTCATACCTTATCCCGCTCCTGATAAATATGTTCTTTATTCCCTTGATTTTTCTTGCTTTCCTGAGCAGGCTTATGAGTTTTTTATTGCTTCTGTCAAGCTCTGCGCAGTCAATGCACTTTCCTTTGCATTTGTTGCAGTCCATTCCGTACATATTTGCAGAAGGACCCCCAAAATCATCAATATTTCCCTTGAAATAGGGAAGCCTTGTCATGTGTTCAAGCTCTTTTAATATTGATTCTTCAGACCTTGAGATAATCCTGTTTCCCTGCATAAGCGAAACTGCGCAAAAACTGCACTCGCCTATGCATCCCCTGTGCGTTACAACGCTGAACTCAAATCCCCTGAGATGCTTTGATGGAATTTTCCTTGCAAAAGGAAGGCTGTAATACTCGTCAAGGTCTTTTGTTGTGTATTCCGGGCTTTTGTACTGCAGGATGTACCTGCTGTCTATTTTCTGCGCAAGGTTTGCGTTGTTTGAAATCAGGTTCTGCATATCGCAGAACTTTTCTTTTGAGCCTGAAACTTCGTCATAGCTTGGGATTTCAGTAAATCCTTTTGGAACTTCTTTTCCGGCTATGCATGTTCCCCTTATATTTTCAAGGTTTTTTTTGTTTTTTATCCTGTCTGCAATCTCAGCTATCTGCTTTTCAGCATTTCCGTATGCGATTATGTCTGCCCTTGTGTCAAGAAGTATTGGCTTTCTCAGCTTGTTATCCCAGTAGTCATAATGCACAAACCTTCTCAGGCTTGATTCTGTCCCTCCCAAAACCATAACAGAGTCCTTGAAGTTTTTCCTTATCCAGTTGCAGTAGACAGTTACAGCCCTGTCAGGCACTTTTTCATTGTAATCAAGATTTGGGTCGTCCTCCCTCCTCTTTTTTAGAGGGGTGTAGTTCCTCGCCATTGAGTCTATGCTTCCTGAGCTTATGCCAAAGAAAAGCTTTGGCTTGCCGAGCTTTTTTATTTCATTCTCGTTTTTGGGGCTTTCAATAACCCCTACCTTGTATCCCCTCTTTTCAAGCAGCCTTTTCAGTATTGCAATCCCGCAAAAAGGATGGTCAAAGAATATCTCTCCTGTGACAAATATTATGTCATATTCCATGAAGAAATAAAAGCATCAGGAGGCTTTTAAAGCTTTGCAAATCCCCTCAAAAATATTATTAAGATTAAAAGAAAAATTATGCAGCATCCTGCTTTTGTTTCATAGCTTCCTGGGCTTTGTCCACAAGCCTTGCAAGGTCATCATTGCTGATTGTTGCATCCTGCCTTAAAACCCCTTCCCTTTGAACATTTGCAGGGAAAATTCCAGGCCTGTTGCAGTCATTTTTATAGCCAGCTACATAAGCGAGTTCCCTGTCTTCCCCTTTTACCATATTAGGAATCTCTCTTGCAAGGTCATCCACACTTCCGTAAAGGGATGACTCGTAAGGCTCATCTTGATGTCTTTGAAACAAAACTGCCTGATAGTTCCATCTCCCCCATCCCTCCATTGCCTGGTCGTCGCTGTTTCTCCAGTATAAAATTTCAATTGTTCTCATTCTTACTTCGGGGGAGTAACAGTTCTATTTAAACTTTTTGATTTCAGCTGAAAAAGAATTAGTCTTACCTGCTTGAGTCAGCCTGCCTTTCTGTGTCAAGCTTTTTCTGGATTGCGTTTGAGCTCTGGCTTAGCTTGTATGCAAATATTATCTCGTCTGCCAGTGCGTCTGCAAGATGCTTTTTTGTGTTGAATGATTTTGCGTATGCTCCCTGGACCATAAACCTGAGAACAATGTCAATTCTCCTCTGCGGAGCGCATTCAACAGCTTTTGGGTATCTTGCCCCTCCGTATTCAATTGCAATAATCTCTTCTCTCGGAGCAGCGTTTTCAATAGCCTTTACAAGAACTTTTACAGGGTTCTCCTTTGTCCTCTGCTCTACTATCGCCAGAGCTTTTTCAGTTACTTCATAAGCATTGTTTGCCTTTCCTGTGCAGTGGCCTGAACTTCTCCAGTGCTTCTTGCTCCTATGGCCTGGGACCATTACCTTGTTCATCAGCCTTTCAACTATGAATGTGTTTGATTTATGGAACCTGTTGCCTGCGTATTTAGCCCCTGTCTTTGGGACAATCTTAGGCTCTATGCAGATGTATCTCTGGAGTCCTTCATCCTCTACCTTAATTCCTTCTGAAGACCACCTGTTAAATGCTTTTATTTCCATTATAGTGAGAGAAACCTGATTTATTTATAAAGGTTTTGCTTGATTCTCATGGGCAAAGGCAAAAGAAAGGATGTTTACTCCTCAATCTTAAATCCCTGTTCTGTAAACTTTCCTTTGTAACTCATTAAAAACTTTCCAGCAGGGGCTATAGCATACATCTGTTGGAAATCTTCGGGCGGAAGATTTAAGTGCGGGTTTTCAGCTGAGCCTTCCGGGAGAATGGCTATATGATTCATGTCTTTTATCAGTGAAAGGAAATGCTCGGTATGGGACGTGCCTTCAACAATGATTATTGGCCCTTTCCCTTGTCTGATACATTCTCTTGCTCCATTGTTGCATAGAACATTTCTTTCAGCAATAACGAGATTATACAAAATATTCCTTTTTTCTGGTGTGAATATCTCTTTGAATTGATTATTGGCTTGTGTATGCAACCTGTTGTAATCTTCATGCAGAATTTCCTTGATTGCATCTCTCCAGCCCTCTGGAAAAACATATAATCCGTCTTTTTTGACTGCAGTATCATCCATTGCTTTCTCATATGCTCTTTTCAGTTCTGCCTTAAACTCATCATGAACTGCTTTTATATGCATTTCTTCTTCGTCCCGCTTTCTGGCGTTTTCCCTGCTTTCGCCAAAATAAAGATGCCATCTTCTTGAATTAAGGATTTTTGCATAGTATCCTTCCCAAAATTCAGCAATTTGTTCTTCTTTAAATGGGCTTTTTTTAGGCACATGGCCTCTTATGTTGTATTCTGCAAAATCTTCAGGAAGAATTCCTTCAAGCATAATTGAATTTATTCTGTATTTGTCATAAAGCTGCATGCAGATGCTTTCTATTGCATGGGTTGTGTCCTTGCCTAACTCTTTTGAGTCTCTGAGATGATGGGGGTGCGACTGTGCAATATAAATAATGTCAGGATAATCCCCTTTTCTGCTTATTACACTTCTGACGCCAGCCAAATTGGCAATCTGGTCTATAACCCCCTCATGTTTTACTATCTCTGCATGGCATGCTTCTTCAGGCTTTTCATCTGCTGCATAAAGACCCCAGCCAACCATGCCGGAAGCAAGCCCAAGACCGGCTACACCAAGAATTTTAACTAATGTCCTTCCTGTAATGAAAGGGCTGGCTTCCAAGAGAGCACGGGCATCTCTCCACTCAATACCGCACTGCTCGGCAAGCTCTTTGGCTATTTGTTTTCCTTTGCCGGGATTTCGCTTGTACTGTGCTCTTGCTTCACTCAAAATCCTTTTGTCCATGCCGGTGTTTATAAGCAGCCATTTTTAAAGCTTCGGGAGAATTAGCTAAACAACAGAACTTACATGCTCGTTCTTCTCTAATCCTTAGGAAGTATTAGAAACCCAAATGATAAGTGAGGCATAAAGCCTCACGATAAGACTAAACTGATTAAACCACAGAACTTACATGCTCGTTTTTCTGTATCCTTATTACCTTGTCAACAAAGCCCTCCACCTTTTGCTCGTGGCTGACAATTATTATCTGCCTCATGCCGAGCTCGTCAACAACCTCCCTTACCCGGTCAAGCTGTTCTGAGCTGAACCCGTCTGTCGGCTCGTCAAGAATAATAAGGTCTTTTGTGTTTACTGTTGAAATAAGGTCGTTGATGACCTTGTTCAAAGCCAGCCTGTATGCAAGAGCGCAGCTTGTCTTTTCCCCTCCGCTGAGGAAGGCAATGTTTGTGTCGTATCCGTTCTGCTGGATAACAGGGGTGAAAGAATCGTCAAGCCTTGCGTTGATTGTTTCATCCTCCATAAGCATCTTGAACCAGTTCTGGAAAAGCTCATTGAAAGAATGATAGACTTTTGCCATGACCTGCTTCTCCATCAAAGCCATAAGGCTTGTGAAGTTGTTGTCAAGCCAGTGCTGGATATCCCTTATCCTCCCTAATTTCTTCCTGTCCCCTTCTTTTTTACCGATTTCAGCCTCAATCTGCTTTATCAGTGCAAGCCTTCCCTTCAGGTCTGTCTCAAAAGTGTTTTTCTCAATCTCAATCTCGTGAAGGCTGTTTTGCTTTTCATCAAGCGATTTTCTTGCATTCCTGTATTTTTCCTCAATACCTTTCAGCGAATCAATCTCTTCGCCCAGCTTCATCTTCTTCATGTTTATTTTGCCGATATCCTGTTTTATCTTTTCCTGCTCTTTTTTCAGGATTTCAATATTCCTCAGCCTAAGGCTAAGCTCGTTCAGCTTTACTTTCACAGCTTCAGCAGCACTTTCAATTTTCCTTAATTCATCAAACTCTTTTTTCAGCTTCCTGATTTCCTCATTTGCCTTTTTCTCCTGCTCAGCGTGAATGCTTATTGTCTCCTCCATATCCTGAATCTTCCTGTTCTCCTCGTCAACAATCCTTTTTTTGTGCTCATGCGAAACTTCCTGGAGGCAGGTCGGGCAGCTTGAAAGCTTTGATACCTTCCCCTTAATCTCTTTGGAAATCTCTTTTTTGGAAGACATTTCAGCTATTTTTTTGGAAATCTTCAGTATAGTGTCCTGCATGTAATTAAGGGCGTTCTCTTTTTCCTTTATCTTTGCAGAAATACTTACGCTGATATCCTCTTTTCCTGAAACATCTTTTTTCAGCTGTTCAGCCTGCTTTGAAATCCTGTCAATATCAATGCTGTTCCTCTGTCTCTGGCTCAGCCTGTTTTTGAGCTCTGCGTCGCATAATGCAAACTCCTTTTTCAGGCTAACAAGCTTTTCAGTGTCCTTCTCGCATTCCTTTACAGATTTCCTTGCATTGTCAACTTCCCCTTTGGCAAGCTTCAGATTGGGAAGAATGCTGCTCAGGCTTAGCCTGATTCCCTCGCTCTCAGACTTCTTTTCATTAAGCAGGCTTCTCTTCTCTTCCAAATCAGAAGTGCTTCCCTCTATTTCCCTTATCTTGCCTTTTAGCTCATAAATATACAGTTTGGCATTTTCCCTTATCCTCTTGTATTTGTCAACATCAAAAACCTTCCTCAAAGTGTTCAGCCTGGCTTCCTCATCTTCAAAAAGAATCTTTTTCATCTCTTCCTGGGGCGTGTATACAGTATACCTGTAAATCAAGCCCTTGCTTTTTGTCAGCAAATCCCGGGGGTAGCCCAGCAAATCAAGAATAACAGCCTTAAGCTCTGTTGCTGTCGCGGCTTTCTTAACTCCGTTTACTATTATATATCCAGCCTCCTGCTTGACACCCTGCTTTGACCTTTTTAAAGCCCTGTTAATAACAACTTCCTGCCTGTTTATCTCAAGGACAACCTCAACAGAGCCTTCTTTTTTGCCGTGCCTCAGCAGGCTTTCCCCTGAAACATCTCCTTTCATTATGCCAAACAGGGCGAACTCTGATGCAAGAAGTATTGTTGACTTTCCTGAGCCAATATCTCCTGAGAGCATGACACTTCCTTCAGGGAAATCAATCTGCTCGTTAAGATAGCTTCTTATGTTGTTAAGCTTGATAGATTTCAGGAGCATAATCTAAAAGAAATAAAAACTTGTTTTTATATTTATGGCTGGTTTAGAATATAGTTCACATTAAAGCTATAACTAATCTTGGACTCAGCTTTCTTCCTATTGCTGAGAGTGCAGCATGCCTTGCAGCAGCTATTACAACATCATCAAATGCTTTTTCAGGCTGGAGAAGGTAATCCAGCGAGTCAACTGCCTCTCCTTTTGCTTCCCTTATGGTTCTCTCTCTTTGTTTCCAGATTTTTTCAAGCTCTTCTGTTATTTTTTCAACAGTGTTGCTCTCATTAAGCCCTTTAACACTTAAGTCTGCAAAATACCTTCTCTTCAGCTCCTGGACAAAAAGGAAGTTTCTTACATCAGTTTCACTTACAGAAGATTTTCCCTCATAGGATTTCCTGAACTCATTCGCAGCTCTCAATGAGGCTCTGTCTGCATACCTTAGTCTTTGCTTTGCCTCTTCCCATCTTACTATTGATGATTCATAGAATGCCTGCGCTTCAGGGTGCATTCCAAAGTCTTCAGCTCTTGAGCCCTTCATCTGGCCGCACCATTCTGAAAGGGCAAGGTCTTCAACTATTCCAAATATCTCCCCGGATTTTATTTTTGCTTTTGTGTAAACATCCTCTACAGCATGGAAAAGGTCAACATCATTTGGTGTTTCTGCAAGCAAGCCTCCCCTAAGTGAAAATCTCAATATATCATCAAGCCTTGAAATCTGGCTTGGTCCGTAAGCTTCTTCAATCTTGCCAATCAGGATGTTTTTAGTTGCACTGTCAAACACACCATCTCCGTGGGATTCGGCTTCTTTCTTGTAGACTCTCTCAAGCTGTGAAACAAGGTCTTTTGCAAGGCTTTGGGTGTAGACTGGGACTCTTATCTCTCCAATGAACTGCCTGTTCATCTCCCTCTCAAGGAAATAATCCCTGAAATCATCTCTGTCCACATCTTCTGCAGCAACCTTTTCAGTTGAGAATCTTTCTGAATACCATTCCCTGAAGCTTGGGTCCTCTAGAATGTCGTTTATTTCAGGCTGTGAAAGAAGGCTAACCTTCTCTTCTGCAGCCTTAATAGTGGGTGACACAAGATTCTCCAAAGCTCCAAGGAGGTATTCTTGAATATCATTTTCCTGTATTTTCTTAATTTCGTTATTAACTCTTGCTTTCTGCATGACCATTGCAACTGCAAGCCCTGAAGTGTGATTCATGAATGTTTCAAACTCTTTGCTTGACTCTCTCAAATACTCAAATATCGGCTTTTTTCCTGCATAAGCCCTTAGCTTCATTCCAGGAAGTATTCTTTCAAGCTCATCAAGATGGCAGCTCCAGTAATCGTCAATGTTTTTTAGAAGGAACTCTTTTTCAAGCCCGCTGAAAATGTCCTTGTTTTCCCTAACAGCCGAGAGATATTCTCCCTCAATAACCTGGCAAATCCTTTCAACAGCATTTTCTCCGTATCCCAGATGCACATTGGTTCCGAATATGCTTCCTATCTGGTTTTCAACAAGGAAATCCCTTATGTCGCTGTCCCATACCATCTCTTTTTCAGGGCTGTACCCGTTTTTCATTTCATACCATTCACTGAACCCGTTTTTAACAAGCTCTTCAGGAAGGTTGTGGTAAGCAATTGATTTTGTGAATGTGGAAGTAATCTCTTTAGCTTCATCCTCTGCATTCCTTACTATCTGGGTTACAACATTCTCAAGGCTTCTAAGCAGGTATCCCCTTACATCTTCTCCGTCTAATATGCTGTCTTTTATTTCATACAAAGCGCTTCTCTGCCTGTCAAGAACTGAGTCATAATCAAACAGCTTTTTTCTTTCGTGCGCCTGGTTTTCAGCTGTTATTTTCTGGGCGCTGCCAACTTTTTTGCTGAAATAGCGGGATTCTACAGTCCCGTCTTCTCCCAGAGCCAGCGCAATTGCCTTTTTTACCCAGTCAGGAACATATTTGTAAAGCCTGTCTTCAATTGATGTAAAGAATCTTGAATCGCCCGGGTCTCCCTGCCTTCCTGCTCTTCCCCTAAGCTGGTTGTCAATTCTTCCTGCAAAGTGCCTTTCAGCACCAATTACATAAAGCCCGCCTGCTTCTTTATCAACAGCAATGTCTGCCCCCCTTCCTGCCATGTTTGTTGCAATTGTGATGGCATTCCCTCTTCCTGCTTTTTCAATAATCTCTGCCTCTGCAGCAAGATACTGCCTTCTGGCATTAAGAACCTCAAAATCGCCTTTCTCTTTTATCACTCCGCTGCCAAAATCCCTCTCTGTCCTTTTTAGGTTCCTTTTTTCAAGTATGCTGGCAAGGTATTCAGAATCCTGTATTGAGGTTGTTCCTACAAGCACAGGCCTTCCTGTTGAGTGTATCCTTTCAACCTCGCTGGCAATAGACTCAAACTTGGCTCTTCTTGAGCCGCAGACCACATCAGGATGGTCTTGCCTTATCACCTTCTTGTTTGTTGGTATCGGCACAACATCCATTCCATAAACATCTGCAAATTCCTTTTTTGCCTCTACAGCTGTTCCTGTCATTCCAGCCCTTTTTTTGTAGTTTGCAAAATAGAAGGGTGTTGTTATTGTTCCCAGAGTCATGCCCTTGCTCCCCAGATTAACGCCTTCCTTGGCTTCTATTGCCTCGTGAAGCCCGTCTTGGTACCTGTTGTTTGGGAGTGGCTGTCCTGTAGGTTCATCTATAAGTATAACCTTGTCAGAAGGCTTGTTTCCGTCGTGAAGAATGTATGACGCTAATGCAAGATTCAAAATATCCACTGCCCTGTCGCCTTGTTTAATCTCTGCAAGAAGCTCGGATGACGTTCCTGCATTTTTCCTTATCCATTCAATCCCTTTTTTTGTCAGGTTTACTGCATTGTTCTTTCTGTCAATTCTGTAAAGGCTGTTTCCTCTTGCCTTTGAGCCTGAAGCCCTCTGTGCAGAGACAAGCCCTCCTATAACCCTGTACAAGGATTTTTCATCCTCGCTTGCTTTGGAATCTCCTTCCACTTTGTACTGCCTGTTTTTTTCATAAAGAATGTGAGCTTCAAGCGCTTTTGTCACATAAGCGATAAGCTCTATGTCAGCAGTATCGTATTTGCCAAACAAAATCCCTTCAAGGTTGTTTTCCATCCACCTGAATCCGTTTTCATCAATGCAGACAAGATTTCTTTTTTCGTCAACACTGTAAAAATTTAAGATATCCTCAGGAGTATATTTCTTCCCGCCAGTAAGCCTTTCCTGGTTCAGGATAAGCTTCCTCGCAATCTGGTCAGCAGTGTAGACAAGCCCTGTCTCTTTTTCAGTCAACTGCTCCTGCCCCTTGACAATATGGGGAATGTTTGCTTTGTCAAGAAGGACAAGGTCAACCTCGTCTATTAATGCAAAATTATGCCCTCTCTGGACCCTTTCTTCAGACGTTTTTGCAGACTTGTCAAACAAATAGTCAAAAACAAACCTGCTTACAGTTCCGTATGTAACATCGCAGCCATAAGCCTCTTTTCTTAGGGCTTTTGCTGGCTGGTTTTTTTCAGTTTTTCCAGGAGTATATACCTCTGCCCCGTTCTGGTCTCCGTCTTTTTCAAACCTTGCTCCAACAGACATTCCAAGAAAGTTAAACAAAGGAGCCATCCATTTGGCGTCCCTTCTTGCAAGATAATCATTTGTTGTAACAATATGGACACCTTCTCCTGTTAATGCATTAAGATAAGCAGGCAATGTCGCGACAATGGTTTTTCCCTCTCCTGTATACATCTCTGCGACATTTCCCTTGTGAAGCTCAATTCCGCCCACAACCTGGACATCGTAATGCCTTCCGAATTTTGCAACAGCATCTTCAAGTGTCCTTCCGTCAGGATCTGTGCCGAATATTTCGCTGCATTTATCAGGGTCAGCTCTCGCGCTGCCTTTGGGGCTGTCTCTGTTTTCTCCATAAATCCTTCTTGCAGCTTCCCTAACAACAGCATAAGCCTCAGGCAGAATCTCGTCCATTGTTTCGCCTTCAGAAAGCCTTTGCCTAAAATGGGAAGTATAAGCCTGCAGTTCAGAATCAGACTTCTGCCTCATGGCAGGGTCTAGTGAGTTAATTTCATCAAGAAGCCTATATGAGTCTACTAAATTGTATGCATTTAAGAATCCTATCCTCTTGTCCGTCTGCTTACCGATATGATAAGCTTCTGATAGTCTTACCATTCTTCACCCACTATGAATATAAGATGTATTACTAGTATTTAAATGTTTCGTTTTTTAACTACCTATCAGTGATGACAGAATAATCCTAAATAGAGGCAATTATAGCTGGGATATAAACCTAATTAGAAACCGGCTAAAGCTCTTTTTTCAGGTTCTCAACCATCTCAACAGGCGTAGGGTCTGTCTTGTACTTGATTGCAAGGAAATATGCAACCAAATCGCCAATCATCATTGCAGAGAACAGTTTTGTGAGAAGGCTGTCGCCTGTGACTGCAATTTCAGTGACATTAACTCCTTTTTTCTTGTAAAGCTCTTTTGTGATTTTCATCCTTTTCCTTACCTGCTTATGGTCGTCGTCATTTGAGAGCATAATGACATGGAAATCTCCCTTGATATTGACAAACGCATTAATCTCGTTATGGTTCTGCTCAGGATAGACATTGAAGAAAGCATGGGTTTTTGCATTTTCGTTAAATGCAATCTTCCATTTATATCCTGCTCCTGCAAGCTTTTCTGAGGTATATATAATTGGTATTTTTCCTTCAAGCTGTTCAGCAAGGTCCATCGCATTGTCCTTGTATTTTACATCGCGCAAAGCCTTTACTGTCTTTTCAATATCCCTTGTCATATCCGGGACAATCCTGCTGTTCATAAGAACGCCAAGTGTTGCAAAGAACAAGTAGCCGATTCCTGCCCGTGGCTGGAACCCTTCAAAAGGCTTTGGAAGCTTTATGAACTGGACTTTGTTCTTCTTTGCCAGCTCCTCCAGCTTTCCGCCCGAAGCCATTGCGACAATCTGGCAGCTTTTCTTTACCGCATCCCTAAAGCTGGAGATTGACTCTTCAGTGTTTCCTGAATATGAAACCGCAAACACAAGAGTTCTCTTGTTTGCCCATTCAGGAATCTTGTAATCCCTGCTCAGGGTTATTTTCAGCTTTGAGCCTGAAAACAATGATTTTAGTATCTCTCCCTGAAGGCACGAGCCCCCCATTCCTGAGATAACTATGTCATTAATCTCGTCAAGAACCCTTACTCCTTCAGCAAGCTTCAGCCCTTCGCTGACCTGCTTCTGGAGAGTTGCTATAGAGCCAATCATATTGAATTTATCTACAGCCTGAATCTCCTCTTTTGAAATCATAAGAAGAAGTTACTATCCAAGGTAT
>JAFGCE010000040.1 GCA_016932755.1 Candidatus Woesearchaeota archaeon | reverse complement strand
CTTCCGGGTGTTGCTGATTTCAGCTTTTTGCTCATGTAGTTCCCGAGGAAAATAAGGGTAATAATTCCGACTGAAAACGAGGCTGCGATTGACGCCTGTATGTTTTTGATTAGGACAATTGGCAGTGCAATGATTACTGCTGTCAGGAATGTCCCAAGGAAGCACATCTTTGTTGCCTTGAATATCTCTTTTCTTGTGTGAATCATCTCGCTTTCCTCAGAAACATAGAATGAGGCTGAATTTGCCAACGAGTCCGCAATCCCTGCTGTAAAAAGACCGAGGATGATTATGAATTTCTGGCCTGTAACAGACAATCCGAGAAGGACTCCGAGCATCATTATTGTGGCTTCCATTACCCCGAATGTTGCTCCCTGGACACCTCCGGTGCTTATTTTTTTCATAATCTTGTTTTTCTTATTTTTAGTTTATATATTTTGTTGTTTTTTGTAAATCTTTTTATACTGGCTCAAGTTTCCACCTGCAGGGGGGAACATGCCTTTCAAAGAAGCGAATGAAAGAATAGAATTATTAAAATCATTTGATGAAGTTATCAGAAGGATAGACAAGCTTAATGACCTTATTCTGGAGGCTCTTGCAGAGAGAAAAAAATATCCTGTCGGAAGGAGTTATTTTGAGAATGAGCCTCATTGCGAGCAGATAAAGAAAGGGCTTGATGTTGTTTACTGGCATCCTGTTTATTCCAAAATAGTTGAAAAAATCTGCAAGGAAGGGGATTTTGACGAAAGCAATCTTGAGAAAGCAATTGAGGCAGAGATGAAGCTTGAAGATCTTGTCTGGGAAAGAATTCTAATCGGAAAAAAGGTTGCAGAATACAAGGCTCCAAGAGGGCTTCCAACAACAAGAAAGGAAAGGGAAGAAGCTGTAATCTCCTATGTAAGGAAGGAATCAGCAAAATACAGCCTTAATGCAGATGCTGTTGAGTGGATTTTCAGGTTTATCATGGAAAAAAACAAGGATGTGCAGGAATGCCACAGGCAGGGCAATTCAGGAGCCAATAGTTTTGAGGAAGTCAAAAGCGTCAAGGTTGGGCAGGTGAAGCCATACCAAGAGGGTGACGGAGGGCATGTTGAAGAGGTAAGAAAATGGTTTGAGTCAGAGGCAAAACAGCTTTCTGAAAAAACAGGAGACAAGTATTACACTGTTGTCAAGCAGGTCGCTGACACAACATACCAGATAACAATTCTAAAAGAATAAAACAAAAATAAAAACGCCGACGCCCGGATTTGAACCGGGAGATCCTTGCGGAAACAAGATTTCCAGTCTTGCGCAGTACCAGGTTGTGCCACGCCGGCATGTAATATTGTTGAGTTGCAGTTCGTTTATAAAGTTTTTCTCTTTATGTTTAAGTAAGGTTTATAAATGAAGTTCTTTTCTTTCAGGTAAATGAGCAAGAAAAAGGAAGAAGAGGCAAGGCAGGAAGCAATCCAGCAGGAATACAGGAGGACAATGCTTCCAAGAGGAAAGCAGACTTTCGGCATACTTGAGCAGAGGCTTGGAGGTTCAAGGATGAGAGTAAGGTGCCTTGACGGAAAAAGCAGGGTCTGCAGGATACCCGGAAGATTAAAGAGAAGCCTTTGGGTGAGGGAAGGAGATGTTCTTCTGATTGAGCCTTGGGAGCTGGGCGGAGACGAGAAAGGGGATGTCATCTTCAAGTACAAGCCAATACAGGTTGATTTCTTAAGGAGGAAGGGATATCTTAAAGGGCTTGAAGAAGCTGAAGAGTTCTAATCACTACTCCAGAATAGAAATACTTAAATAAAGTTTGTTCTTCCAGAAGAATATGGGTGGAAAAGATTTTATTGCAGTCGTCCTTATTGTTTTCCTGAGTTTGTGGAGTATGCTTTATCTTGAAACAAGCCTGGAAAATTATTTTATGCTTGAGCTTCTTGTGCTTGTGCTTTTTTTAATCATATCCACAGGCATACTGTACTCAATTTTTGTAAAAAAGGAATGGGCCTGGGGCGCTGCTGCTGTTTATTTTGCAGCAGCTGTGGTAAACAGCGTATTTCTTTATTTTGGGACAAAAAGCCTTACGCCTTTCCTTGTTGCTTTGCTGTCAAACATAGCAGGCATTGCCCTGGCAGGCTCAACCATGTCAGGCATTAAGGAGCCTGCAAAAAATTCTTACATGGAGCGCAGTGAAATACCAGATGCATTTGAGGAGTATGACCTGGAAGCAGACAGCATTCTTGACAGTCACGAACAAAATGCGCGGAAAAAGGGCGCGAAAAAGTCTGGCGGGAAAAAGAAAAAAAAGAGGTAGCTATTTTTTTTGCCACAGGTATATTATCAGCCCAATGCCTCCGATTGTTATTGCTGCATCTGCTATGTTGAATGAAGGCCAGAAAGTGAAAGCTATAAAATCCCTCACAAATCCAAGGTAAATCCTGTCAATGAAATTCCCTACAGCGCCTCCCAAAACCAGGCTGGCAAAAACAACAATGCTTTTTTTCTCAGGAATCCTGTCATAATAATAAAGCACCAATCCGATGAAGATAAGCATAAGCCAGGCAAGCAGGGAGTTCTGGCCCTGGAGAAATCCGAAGCCTGCGCCCGTGTTTTCAGTGTATCTTATGTAAAGAAAATTACTAATTACCGTTTTTGAAATTCCGTATGAATAAACAAATAGCTTTGTCAGCTGGTCAATAACAGCGACTGCAATCGCAGTCAGGAAAAAAATCAAAGCCTTGTTTTTCAGAACCTTGGCGATTCTCTTTCACCTTCTGCTATCTTTTCAAGCCTTGCAATCCTCTCATTAATCGCTTCAAGGGTTGCCTTCATTGAGTCAAGCTTAAGGGAGATAATCTCAAGGTCCTTGTTTGACATTGAAGGAGTCTGCTCCATCTGGACAGCTCCCTGAGGCAGCGCTCTTGTCTGGGGAGGGGCTGTTTCTTCAAGCCGCGGAGCCCCGAATGAAGGGGAAGGGTATTCAGGCACGCCTCCAAAATTTCCAGGCTTCTGCTCTTCCCCCGGAAGGCCAGGACCGCCCGGCTTTGGAAGCCCAAGGTCATGGCTTTCATCTGGAAAACCGAAATCCTTGCTGCCGAAATCCTGCCTAGGAAAAGGCTCCTCCTCTTTTTTCCAAAACATAATTTTGTCAAGCAGTCCCATTTTGTTCCACCTCAGACGTTTTGCATCAAATCTTTTATAAGGAATTCAGGGAATTTCTTTATCATCTTAAATGTTAGTGTTTCCTCATAAATTATCACTTTCCTTTCCCTGTACCTTCTGATTAAAAAAGCAGAGTCATCTATGTTTGCCTGCGAATAAACAAGCCTGAACATGAATCCTTTCATCTGGCTGTCAACCTCAATCCCTTCCTCCTTCAAATTTTGTATTATTGAGAATTTGACTCCCGGGGAATACCCTTTTTCAGATATAATCCAGTCTGCATAATCATCAATTGATTTTTCTGACTTGATTATTGAAAAAACAGTGTCCTTTGTGATATTAAGGTCTTCCCCAAGCTCAATTTCATCAAGATTGTCAAAGCAGGTTTCATTAAAAATCATGAGCTTATAGAAATTTCCTGACCTGAGCATTGCATCATAATCGCTGTTCCTGAATTCCTGCCTTATTGTTTCATTTATAACAACAGCGCCGTGCTCTTCCTGGTCAGGGGTCATCACAAATCCTGCAATAATCTCCCCTTCAGACTCCAGAAGGAACAGGCTGTCATTCTCAGAAAATCCTTTTGTAAATTCCTTTGTATCGTAATATATCAATATCCCGAAGGCAAGTCCGCCAAGGAACATGACAAACCATATAATGGTTATAACCCTGTAGGCTGTCTTAAAGAAGGTCCTCAGGAGAAGCATAATGACAGTTGTTATTATTAGTATTCCTATTCCCCATCCTATCAAGATTTAACACCTCTTTTTCTTATCTGGGTTTATTTTTGAATTGTCTTATATAAACTTTTTGCAAAGTTTTTTATAGATTGCAAAAGAAACAGGAGCCAATGAAAATAGCTTACTTAATCATCGGGCTGGTTGTTCTGTTAGCTTTGCTTAAAATAAATTATGAGCCTGAAGACAGGCTTGTCTGGTGGGACAGCAGCGACCCTCACTGGGTTGCAAAGCCAAGCATGCATTTTCCGGGAACTGAAATCTGGGTTTCAAGAGAGGGAAACGACTCAAACCCAGGTTCAGAAGAGCT
This sequence comes from Candidatus Woesearchaeota archaeon, assembly GCA_016932755.1. Taxonomy (GTDB): domain Archaea; phylum Nanobdellota; class Nanobdellia; order Woesearchaeales; family JAGWAF01; genus JAFGCE01. The sequence goes on along the minus strand of JAFGCE010000040.1, from coordinate 3,075 downwards.
TCCTTTAAGGACAATAAAAAAAGCAGCATCTCTTGCAGAGCCCGGAGACAGCATCCTTGTCAAAAGCGGGTTATATGAAGAAGACAACATCACTTTCAGCAGAAGCGGAGAGAAAGACAGGTGGATACATCTTGTTTCTGCAGACGGCTACGGCAAGGCTGTGATAGACAGCTCTTTTGTTGATATTGAAAGAGGCACAAAGACAGGGCTTGCTTCAATCTGGATAGGCAACAGGTCTTATATTGCTATTGAAGGCTTTGAAATAAGAAACCATCCGAGCAATAATCTCTTTGTGAAGGAAAGCGACAATATTTATATTGCAGACAACTATTTCCATGGTGCTGGGAAGGACGGAGTTAAAATAAGCTATAACTCTGCTTATATTTATTCCATACACAACTTCTTTGAGGCAAATGATGATGAAGACCTTGATTACATGATGACTGAAAACGGAGTTATTTCCCATAATTTTTTCTATGAATCAAAAAGAGTGTCTTCCTTTTCCAAAGGGGGGTGCATTAACATGAAGGTAAGGTATAACCTATTCCATAGCCCTTCAGGTGTTGAATGTGCTTATTATATCGGAGGAGATTCAGGCGGGCAGTTTTTCCCGGAAGACAGGGCAAGCCAGGAAAGCTATAATGAAGACTTTTCCTACAATATCGTATTCAGGTCTCCTGACTCAGGTCTTTGTGTAAAGGGAGCAAAGAATGCAACAATCCACTACAACTTGTTTATTGACTCAGGAGAAAAATGCTGCCTTTTCCATTTCTGGGAAGGAAACAATGCGACAAATGGAACATCGAAATCTGTAGATATAAAAATGTTTAACAATACTGTTATTTTTACTGATAAACTGCCTGGGGGAGTGTTTTCATTGGGCAAAGGGAAAGAGGAAATGATTACACTTAATGAAAATAACTATTATTACTCTAAACTTGATTTAGGCAGTGTGTGGAGCCATGTAGAAGTAGATAGCAGGTCGTTGATTTTTTGCAATACCTGCAAAAAAATAGGGCAGCTGAATCAAGTCCCTGACAGGGAAAGGTATTTTGAGATGTGGGAAAAATTCAGCAGAGGGCTAATATAACTTTTTGCAAAGCTTTCTTATTGGACAGTTTCCGCATTCAGGCTTCTTTGTGCAGTTCCTTTTTGCAAGCTCAACAATCAGCGCATGACACTCATTAAACAGTTTTGCTTTTTTTGGAAGGGATTTATGGAACAAATCCTGCAGTTCGCCGTAATCACATTTGCTTTTGCACATTCCTATTCTTGAGAAAATCCTTTTTGTGTATGCATCTACCACAAACACAGGCTTGCTGAAAGCATACAGAAGTATTGAGTCTGCTGTTTCAGGGCCTATTCCCTTTACTTTCAGAAGCTCCTCTCTTGCTGGATTTTTGTTTTTTGAAAAGAACTCTGCGGCTGTCTTCAGCCTTTCAGCTTTCTGGTTATAGTATCCTGACGGCTTGATTAGTTTTGCCAGCCTGCTTTTGCTTATTTTTTTAATTTTGCTGATGTCAAGAGCATTTGCCTTGTTCAGATTGAAAACAGCTTTCTCAACATTCTTCCAGGAAGTGTTTTGGGTGAGGATAGCTCCTGCAATTATCTCAAATCGTTGCTTTTCATTGATTTTTTTTCCGTGGTAAGAAGGATGAAGCTCTCCTTCAAGTGTTGTAGGCCACCATTTCTGGGGGCCGTATTCCGATGCAAGTATCCTTAATATTTCCTTTATCCTGCCCATTGTTATCATTCTGGAGCCTGTTTATATCTTTATATATTTTGCCATCAAGGATAATTTTAAATAGTAGTAGATTCCACTAAAATCCATGAAAGTAATAATCGTCGGAGGGGGAGAAACGTCAGTAACTCTTGCGAACCTAATCGGGGAAGAGGAAGAGATTACTGTAGTTGAAAAAGACGAGGCTTTGGCAAAGGCTCTCGCAAACAAAGTAAAGGCAACAGTAATTAACGGCGACGGCACAGACATATCCATACTCAAAGAGGCAGGCATAGAAAATGCTGATGCTGTTGTTGCAGCAACGAGCGATGACAGCACAAATGTAATGATATGCCAGATAGCAAAAACAGAGAATATAAGAAAAATAGTCCCTCTTGTGAGGAACCCAAAAAATGAGGAGCTTTTCACAAAGCTGGGAATCACTTCAATGGTATCTGTTGCAGGCACAAATGCAAGGGGCATAATAAGGATGCTTCGCACTTACGGCGAATGGAGAGTAGTCTCGCAGCTTGGTGAAGGGGATGTGCAGATAATAGAGCAGGTTGTCTCCAAGAAAAGCAAGCTTGTCGGAAAGAAAGCTGCAATAAAAAAAGCAGTAGTGGCAACAATCTACAGGAAAGGGGAGCTTATAATCCCGACTCCTGACAGCGTCATCCAGGAAGGGGATGTTGTGCTTGTTGCTGTCAAGACAAAAGACCTGCTGGATGTTGTAGGCGCAATAAAAGGAGAATGAGGGTTTTCATAAGATTTTTCGGGTATATACTTATTATTTCTGCCTTATTTCGAATTATTCCGATAATTGCAGGGCTTGTCTACAGCGAGCCAACATATCTTTTTTTCATCAGCGGGCTTATTTCGCTTGCCCTGGGCATACTTCTCCTTTGGATTGAAAAGAAAATGCAGTCCAAGGAAACCCCCCTTACATTAAGCCAGGCTCTTGCGCTTGCAGCGCTTTCATTTATTGTTGTCCCATTAATAGGGGCTGTCTCTTTCCTTCCTTCGTTTGGCTACAACTTTCTTGATGCCTCTTTTGAGTCAATATCAGGATTCACTACAACCGGGCTTACGCTCTACTCATCCCTGGAAGGGCTTCCGAAAAGCCTTCTTTTATGGAGGGCATCAACCCAGTGGATAGGAGGCATAGGCATAATCATAATATTTATTTTTATAATCTCGCGTTTAAAGTTCCATTCAGGAGAGACTGTTGAAGGAGCTGAGGCAGAAACAACAGCAGCATTGTACCAGGCGCAGGGCTTTCCGCAGAAGCTGGAGCCAGGGCTGAGAAGAACAACAAGGAACATAGCAATAATTTACAGCTTTTACACTCTCGCAGG
>JAFGCE010000039.1 GCA_016932755.1 Candidatus Woesearchaeota archaeon | reverse complement strand
CACAGACGGCAAAACATATTCTGTTGCATAATGAAAAGTATTAAATATTTCAAATAAAAAAAATATGTTATGGAGATTGAGTTTCTTGGAGCAGCAGGGATAGTTACTGGTTCTTGCCACATGCTGACTATAAACAACAAGAAGTATCTTATTGACTGCGGAATGTTCCAGGGCAGGAAAGAAATAACAAAAAAGAATTTTGAGCCTTTTGCTTTTGACCCGCGGAAGATACAGGCAGTAATCCTTTCGCACCCGCATATTGACCATTCCGGGCTTATTCCAAAGATGTGCAAAGAAGGATTCAGGGGAACTGTTTACTGCACGAGGGCTGCAAAAGATTTGTGCAGGATAATGCTGGAGGATTCTGCAGATGTCCAGGAAAGGGAAACAATTTATGACAACAAAAGGCTGAAGAGAGAGGGGCTTCCGCTGAGAGAGCCGCTTTACAAAAAAAAGGACGCCCAGATGTGCATGAATCTGTTCAGGGCAGTGGATTACAACAAAAAAATCAGGGTGGCGCCAGGGCTTGACGTTGTTTTCAGGGACGCAGGCCACATACTTGGCTCAGCTATCCTTGAGCTGTTTTTAACAGAAAAAAACAAAAAACGAAAAGTGGTTTTTTCAGGAGATTTGGGCAACCCCGGCTCGCTCATAGTAAAAAATCCCACACTTGTAAAAGAAGCTGACTGTGTTCTTATGGAGTCAACCTACGGCAGCAGGATTCACGAAGACTTCAAGGAAAGAAAAACCATTCTTCTCAACATAATAAAAGACAGCTACAGGAAAGGGGGAGTGCTGATGATTCCATCTTTTGCAGTTGAAAGGGCACAGGAAATAATTTATGTCCTGAATGAGTTTGTAGAAAAAGGGCTTATGCCCAAAATGGATGTTTATGTGGACAGCCCTCTTGCCACAAAAGCAACTGAAGTTTTTCTAAGGCACCCGGAATGCTATGATGCAGAGACTAAAGCGCTGATTGACAGTGGAGACAATCCCTTTGAGTTTCCAAGGCTTAAGTATGTCATATCTGTGCGCGATTCAAAAAAGCTTAACGAGATAAAAGAGCCGTTCATAATTATAGCGGGAAGCGGGATGTGCAACGGAGGAAGGATAAAACACCATTTGAAAAACCATCTCCATGAAAAGAATTCAACTGTTCTTTTTGTGGGATACCAGGCTGAAGGAACCCTAGGAAGGAGAATAAGAGACGGAGCAAAGAAAGTAAAGATATACGGGCAGTGGTATGATGTCAAAGTCAACCTTGAGTCAATCGGCGGCTTCTCCGGGCATGCTGACAAGAATTTCCTTCTCAAGTGGATAAAGAATTTCAAAGACGAGCCGCAGGTTTATATAGTGCATGGCGAGCCAAGGGAGTCAAGCGCGCTTGCAGAAGAGATTAAAAAATTCAACAAAAACGTCCATATTGCAAAACTGCGCCAGATTGTCAGTATAAGTTAGCAAAAAAAAGTGATAGAATGGAAATTTCTGTTATAGCTTCCGGAAGCAATGGAAACTGCTGCCTGATTGAGGACAAAGGGAATTCTGTCCTTGTTGATGCAGGAAAATCAGGAAGGGAGATAATGGAAAGAATGAATTTTCTCGGCAAGCACATTGAGAGCGTCAATGCAATTTTGATAACGCACAAGCATTCTGACCACACAAGGGGGGCTGGAGTGTTGAGCAGAAGGTTCAAGATTCCTGTTTACATGACAAAAAAAACAAGCGAGGGAATCATGCTCGGCTCTTTTGACACAAAAATTTTTGAGGTGGGAAAAAGGTTCAGGATAGGAAAAATGGACATCAAGCCGGTTCAAACATCACATAATGTGCCTTCCTGCGGATTTGTTTTCAACAGCAAGTTCGGAATAATGACAGACACCGGCTGTGTCACAAAAGAGATGAAAGACGCTGTAAAGAAAATAGAGGCTGTGCTTCTCGAGTCAAACCATGACATTGACATGGTCATAAAAGGACCCTACCCTTATTTCCTGAAAAACTGGATTCTCAGCAATGAAGGGCACCTTTCAAATATAGACGCATCAAGCCTTCTGCAGGATTATTCAAAAAATCTCAAACTTGCTATTTTGGGGCATTTGTCCGGGAATAACAACACACCTGAGCTGGCAATGAAAACTTTTGAGGCATTAGTAAAGAAAAAGATAGAACCTGCGGTTGCATGCAGGGACAAGGCAACAGGAGTTTTTGAAATCTAGCATTCTCCTTCTTTATAACCTTCGGTTTCACCTGAAATGCATGCTGTGCAGGCGTTGCTGAAAGTCTTCCACCCGCCTTCCTTTAATTTTCCGCAAACAGGCTTGTAAAACATTGCACAGTAATCCGCACCTTCATACTGCACGCAGTCCTTAAGTGTTTCGTCTCCTGCCTGCTTGGTTTCTTGGGTGCATGATGAAAGAATTAAAACAAGGGCAATAAAGGCAACTAAGACAATTGTTTTTTTCATTCAAGCACCTTTACTTTGCCCTTTTTTTCAATAAGCTCTCCTGTCTCAATAAGCCTCTGGACTTCATCAGTGCCGTATTTTTCCATTAAAACCACTGTTTCAGCTTCTTTTTTCCTCTTGACTTCATCTATGATTCTTGAATACGAAAGCAGGCTTTTCTGGGAAGGCTTTTCCTTTTTTCCTGTCCTTCCGTATTTTTCTTCAACAGCAGCAATATGCTTGCATTTTTCTCCTGTTCCCTTCAGCCTGAAGGAGAAATGGGCGCATGTGCAGCTTGGGGCATTCAAGTCAACAGTGTAGAACTCCCCTTTTTTGCTTGATTCAACCTTAAACCTGTTTTCATTCAGCTTTTTTATTTTCATCCAGCATAACAAAGCCTGTAGAGTTATAAAAATCTTTTCTTAATCAAGAAGGAAATTTTCCGGAAAAAAGTAGAAAACAAAAAAATAAAAAATGACTAGAAGCGAGGTTTATCTCTTCTTTTTCTTAGCTTTTTTCTTTACAGCCTTCTTCTTAACTTTTTTCTTTGTAGCTTTTTTCTTTTTCTTAGCCATTAAAAATCACCTCTTCCTTATTTTTTTGGAAAAGTATTATTTAAATGTTTCTAAAACTTAATTTTTCCGACGAGGATTTTACAGAAAAAAATTATTTTTTGCAGAAAAATTTACCTGTGAAAATAAAATAATTTTTTTCTCGTCGGGAAAAATTTTATAAAAAAGGCTTATAAAAAAATTTCTTTGAAGAAAAATCGAAGAAAAAAATTAAAAAAAATAAAACAAAAAACCGGTCTTATGCTTTTGCCAATGCGTATACTGCCTTACCTGCAACAACAAGTGCTGCTGCTCCAGCAAGAGCTACTACATTGCCAACGATAGCTGTTACCCATCCTGCTACCTGAACTCCTAGAATTGAAACTGCTCCGATTGCTCCAGCACCTAATGCCAGACCGAGAACAGCTACTAGGAATGCTGTAGCGTCCTTGTCGCTAACGTTCATTGCTCCGACTACCAAACCGAGTACAAGAAGTAGTACTCCGTCCCATGGAGCGAATGCAACGAATGCTGCAACTACTGCTACAAGAAGACCGAGCAACATTGCCCATTTACCTGTCTGTCCCTTAGCCATGGAATCACCTCGTTTTTGTCAAATTTAACTTGACTTACCCAATTTTAGATTCAAAACTTTATAAACTTTACTATTTCCTCTTCTCATGAGGGTGGTGTTTGCCTGTAGGCTTCTCATAAAATGCAAACGCTTTCACAAACCTCGGCGCCCTTGCAACCGGCCTTATGAACCTTGCAAATCTTGTTGTGCGCGCAACCTTTCCAGCTCTCTCGACTTCTTTTACGATTTTTCCCGCTTCTTTTTCAAGATGGGTGGCCTCGTGAAGAACGGACTGACTTTCCTTGACAATCTCGCTTAAGGCAAAAATTTCAAAAAATCCCTCAACAAACCTGAACAGAAGCGCGAAAGGGAATATTGCTATAATGTCAAGCCAGGACTCTTTCAGGAATTTCTTGAAAGGCTTTATCCTTATGTATTTAAACAAAACATCAAGGACAAACACAGAGATTACAATATAGTCCGCCAGGACTATCCAAAACTCGTAAGTGTGCGCAAATTCCTCAAAAAAAATTTCGATGATAATAAGGAAAAGAAGAGCTACAAGCATAGGCGGAATCAGCTTGTCAACAACCAGCTCAACCTTGTGCATCCACTCTTTCATGAAAGTTATTCCTGCGGTTTTTGTTTATTAAGTTTTCTATATTAAAAAAATATTTAAACCATTAAATAAATAGTCTATTTAAAATGAAAAAAAAAGAGGCGGCCAGGTATACCTCAGGGTATGGGACTGGAGAAATAACAATAAAAAAGCTAGTCTTTTACAATCTCCTTTTCTTCCTGCCTATACTTGCATTCATCTTTTTGTCCAGATACCTGGCAGGGCTTCTGAAATCATATTTCCAGACAACAGCACAAATAACTGTTCAAATGCTTATGATTTTTTTTACGCTTGGGCTTTTCTTTGTCATCATCCCAGTCATAAGAAAAAGGGAAAATGTGCTGGGAGTGAGATACGCCCTGATTGGTTTTCTCATTGTCGCTGTCGGCATGACTTTGCCTGCCCTTGTACTCAGAAGGGATGCTGGACTTCTTTTGCTGGAGCTTCCTCATATTGCAAGCTACATACTTTTGACATTCATTTACACTCCTGAAGTCCTTGGCATGGACATTGACATAAGCAAATGGTTTAAGCATTACAAGCAGATTCTCGTTATCCTTGTATATTGCAGCATAGTCCTGCTTTATATCACCGGATTTGGCTGGATTTATTTCAACATGGCACAGGTTGACCCCGGAGCATTCTCTTACTCTGTCAACAAGCCGGTGGAATATCCTGTATACCTTTATTTCAGTGTTATATCCTTTGCAACAATAGGATACGGTGACATCACTCCGGTTTCCACAGGCGCAAGATTTCTTGTCTGCATAGAAGCAATGGTCGGGGCTATTGTAAATGTTATATTCATTGCAATCCTTTTTGTTTATATCTCCAATTTCCAGGCTTTTATCAAGGAGCTGAAGAAAGAGGAGACTGCAATAGAAAAGCTCACAAGGAAAGAAAAAAAGAAAAAAAGCTAGTTTCTGCTTATGTAAATTCTGTAGCCTGATTTCTTTGAAATTTCCTCAACATTGCCGAAGACAGATTTCATTTTATCTGAAAGGAGCTTGCCTCCTTTTTTGTGCCTTGCGACAATCTGAAGCATGCCTCCTTTGTTAAGAAATTTTTTGGCATTTTCTATCATCTTGAAGCATATTTCCCTCCCTGCTGTCTGCGGAGGATTAAGAAGTATTGTGTCAAATTTTCCGTTTACCCTTTCGTACATATTGCCCTGCACTACTGAAACGTTTTGAGCCTTGTTCAGTTTCCTGTTCATCCTTGAAAGCTTTACAGCCCTTTGGTTTATGTCAGTCAGCACCACCTCAGAAGAAGTGTATGCCTTTGCCACGGCAATGCCTACAGCGCCGTAACCGCAGCCAAGGTCAAGAACTCTCCATCCTTCTTTGATTATTGAATCATTTGCGAGAAGCTCAGAGCCTTTGTCAACTTTTTTCCCTGAAAAAACACCGGAGCCTGTCCAGAACTCAAGCTCATGGTTCCTTAACCTCACCCTGATTTTTCCTAGATTAAGTTTGCTTGTCTGCTTTTCAGAATAGTAATGCTCTGGCATGTTAGTTTATTGTATGATGTTATACCAATGGTAGAGAATCCTGTCAACTGATTTTATCAGCTCCAACCCCTCTCCCTGCAGGGTTATACAGCTTCCCTCGAGTATTATGCCTGTGCTGCCTCCTTCTTTAAGGTAAATCACGGGCTCATCAGTGTTGCCGCAGGTTTTTATTGGTCTTTCCTGGCAGACTTCATTAAGCGTGTTAACGCACGCAGCAATTGGAGTCCTGTTTATTGCTGTCGCAACGTTTTGCGTGAGTTCTGTTGCAGCAAGCGCAAGTATTGTTGTATTTTGGCTGCTTTCTTCTGAAAAATCAAAGGTGATGTACACATAATTTTTTGAATTAAACTTTTCTGTGTCAACTTTTCCCTTAATAGGAACGCTCTTCACTTCATAAGGATTGAATCTCAAGGGAACTGTGTAAACATTGCCGCCTCTCTGCCATTCAAACCACCACATGTCTGCTATTTTCTGGAATTCCCAGTTGTTGTATGTGACTGTTTCGTATTCAGGCTCTTTTGAATAGAATCTGCTTGCTGCCAAAAACAGGATAACCGCTGCAATTATAAGCGCTATGCTCCAGTAAACAAGGCTGTCTTTTTCCTTTTTGAACTCTTTTGCTTCCTCCTCCTTCACTTCTTCATTTTTCTTTTCCATTAGTCCATCACGCCGAATGCTGAATAAAGAAGCCTTTCATACGCTGCAACTGATTCTTCCCTGCTTTTTACCTTGACAGTAATGCAGTAATCCTCATAAGTTATCTCAGTTGAGTTTGATTTTTCAAAATAGAGAACAGGAACAGACTGGGTTGCATTCCTGCACGTTATGACAGGCAGGCTGTATTCTGTCTCTGTTGTGAATGAGTTCTGGACATAAATATATTTCAGCTCAAAAAGATTCTGGGCAAGATTGAACTTAATCTGGGCAAAAGTCTCGTTATAAACAGAGTTATAATCTGATGCTGCATAAATCATAGGGGCATTAAACAGGCTTCCAATCCCTTTTGGCGCGCTAATCCACTCAAGCTCAGAAGGGTAATAGTTGAAAAGTATCCTGTTTTCATCCAGCCTTAGCAGAAATCCTCCTTCCTCCATTCCATAAAACTTGAACCCGT
>JAFGCE010000038.1 GCA_016932755.1 Candidatus Woesearchaeota archaeon | reverse complement strand
TGTTATAATATACATATTTTGTTACAATTTAAGTTTGTTGGGGGTTAAAATCTTGAAAGAAGAAGAAATTTTCAATGTTTTTTTCAGGGAGAAGCCGGCGATGATGCTGGTGGGCCTGAAGAACGCAAAATCCGAAATTTACGCATCTTCTCTTGCAAAGCAGATTGACTGCACATACTCTCACGTTGTAAAAATTCTGCAGGCAATGGAAAAATCAGGGCTGATAAACTTTGACAAGCAGGGAAGGCTGAAGCTTCTTACGCTTACAAAGAAAGGGCATGACATTGCAGAGAACATTGACAAGATAAGAACAATTCTTTGATTTTTTAGCTTTCGCTTTCAACAAGATTTTCTTCCAGAGAATGCCTTGAAAGCACGGTCTTTGCTGTTTCTATGAACTTTTCCTCGTCTTCGGGGCTTATTATCGCTCCGGCAGCATACTGATGGCCCCCGGCTTCCCCGCCGACCTGCCTTGTTATCTCTGAGACAAGGTCCCTTAAGTCAGAAGACATTTCCTTCCTGTGGGATTTTGAGGCAACCCTCAGGGAAACTTTTGTTGTCCCGTCATCAGCTCTTGCCATTGAAAGAATCATTGTCCCGTCAGCAAACTCGCTTGATTTTGATATTATTGACGCGACAGTGCCTATCATTGTTGCAGGAATGTTTTCGCCGGCGTTTATTATAACAAATTTCTTGTCAAGTATGATATTGCCTGTGCCCTTGTTTGAGTTGTACCATTTCATTGCGTCTATTATCGCCCTTTTGTATGACGCAAGCTGGGATATCGCCTTCTGCTTTATCCTTTTGTCCCCGAGGCAGGCGCCTATGCCGAGAGACGCCTTGTTCAGCCTTCCGCATGCATTAAGCAGGGTTGCGAATTCTTTCGCGTCTCTTGTCGGGCTTTCCCTTTCCTCATGTATCAGGGTGTAAACATTCCCAAGAATATCTTCCGGATTTTCCTCGTTGATTCTTTTCATGACAATTCCTGCGATAAGCTTCTTGACTTCCGGCTCAGTCAGTCCTGCCACTTTTTTCCACTGCCCGTCTATTTTAGGGTTGATGCCAATCTGGTGAAGGAACTGTATTGCAGCTGACTCCGAGCCGCTGACTCCAGGTATGTAGGGGTCTGTGCTGTATTCCAGAACCTTGTGCAGGGGCCTTGTCTGCCTTCCAAAAAACCTTATTCCTTTTTTTACCTGGATTTTTCCGTCTTTTACAGCATCCTGCAGTATCTCGTCATTAAGCCTCAGAAACCCGTCTTTGGTTTCCTGGATATCTCCTATTGCGCCGATTATTGCGACATGCGCGAGGTCAAGCTTTTCCGAAAGCATTTTGCCGAAAAGATAGACAACGCCTGCTCCTGAAATCTCTTTTGAGCCGTCAATCCCGTTAATATGGGGGTTGACATGCACAATGTTTTCAGGCAAAGGGGTTTCATCAGCAGCCTCGTGGTGGTCAAGGATGAATATGTTCTTGTCCTGGAGATATTTTCTTATCAGCTTAATCTGGCCTGAGCCGAGGTCTGTGAAGAAATAATTCCTGTGGTTTTCCTCCTTGAGCTCTGTTATTATCTTTTCATTGAGCTGGGGTATTATAGAGATTGAGTATTTCCTGTTCAGCAGGTTCAGGGTCTTTATCAGGATTGCGCATGCGCTTATCCCGTCAGCATCCAGATGGGATATGACTCTGATAGTCTCTTTCCTGTCCAGCTCTTTGAAGCGGTCAGCAGCCAAAGCTACCGACTGCCTAAACTCGGCATATGAATCCATTTTTATTCTGCGTAAAGCTTGATGCTCTTCACATCATACTTCCAGTCAACCGGAAGCTTCTTTGCCTTTTTGTAGTACTTAACAAGCCTCTTGATCTTTGATTCTGTAAGCTGCACGCCAAGAAGAGCAGTCATGTCCTGCCTGTTTTCTTCCATGTGCTTTCTTATTGTTATTGATTTCTTTATCAGCGCCATGAGGTCTTCGGGTATCTTCGGAGCCAGTTTTTTCTCCTCCATTATCTTTGAAATTGATTTTCCGGAAACTAATTTAACGTCCGGTATTCCGTAGCTGTCCCTCAGCACAAGCCCTATCATTGATGCTGACTTTCCCTCTTTCGCCAGCTTCAGCACAAGCATCTCAATTTCCTTTGGCTTGTACCTCAGCCATGACTGTTTTGTTTTTTGCAAAGGTTTCTTTGAACCTGACTTTCCTTTCTTTCCTGAATGCATTCTTGCCATTTTTTCCTCCACCAAGAAAGGAGTGCACAGAAATTAGCGCATCTCCAGCATTGCCAAGCTTGCACCGGGCAATCTCTTGATATTTGTTATATTACCTGAAATCTTGGTTCTATTTAAAAAGATTGTGGTTATTCAGCAGAACTCCTAAAAATTCAGGAGTGCACTTCAATGAACTTTTCAAAGCTCCGGTCATATGTTGCCTCTGCGTCAGCAGGAAAGCAGCATGCAGGAAGCTCATTCCTGCCCAAATGATAAGCAAGGCACTCGCAGCACTTTCCCTTTTTGTCGCACCCTGGATATGTGCATGGGCAGTTTGCCTTGTTTTTTTTAATATCGCATTCCATCTAAACACCCCTTATCTCAACATCTTTTATGTATTTCTTGAGAATTGTTTTGAACTTTTCCAGCTTGTCAATGTGGTAATGCGCGATGTTCTGGTATTTCGGGTCTAAAACCTTGTCAGAATTCCTGAACTGCTGTATGCAGAACTTCTTTGCTCCCTTAAGCCACTCGCCGATTTTTTCAGCATCATTCTCCTCAAACAAGCCCGGGACAACAGTTGTCCTGAACTCATAATCTATTCCTGAATCCATCAGAAGATTTATTGTCCTCTGTATTGCATCTGCATTTACCTTAGCCCTTACAACTTCCTCATACTTGTCCAAAGGCGCTTTTATGTCCATTGCAATGTAATCAGCTAGCTTCCCGTCCAAAAGCTGCTGAATCATTTCAGGATTTGTGCCGTTTGTGTCAATCTTGACAAGAAAACCTTTTTCCTTCACTTTTCTTGCAAAATCAACAAGCCCCTTGTGCAGTGTCGGCTCTCCTCCTGTTACGCAGATTCCGTCAATCCAATTCTTTTTTCCCTCAAGAAAATCAAGTATCTCTTCAGGAGGGATATCCTCCTTTATTTCATCAAAAACAAGCTCTGCATTGTGGCAGTAAGGGCACCTGAAGTTGCACCTGCTAAGGAAAACAGTTGCACATACCTTCCCGGGATAGTCCAGAAGCGATGTCTTCTGAACACCTTTTATGTTGATATCCATTTTGCCCCCTAAAACAAAAATAATCTTTGCTGATATAATAATTTAGTGCCTTCTGAGCTGGTCAAGATTGACCATTTCTTCATGGTCCCTTACCTTGGAGCCGCACTCCTTCTTGTTTTTCCAGAAAAAAGAGCATTTGTTCTGCCACTGTGACCATCTGAAGCATCCCCTGCAGGCTTCAGGAGCGTTTGTAAATTCTTTTTTATCTTTCAAGGTGCTTCTTAACATCTTCTATTGAAGGAACCTCCCCTTTCCAAGAAGCAATCTCATTATCCCCCTCGGCAACCACAACTGAGGGAGTTGCCATAACCCCAAACAGCGTTGCTGTGGTGAGCCCATCAACTTCCTTTACATTATGATAAGTTACCTTAACTCCCTGCGCCTCAAGCTTTTTTCCAAGCTCTTTTGCCGAGGGGCAGTTAGGGCATTTTTCCTGCCAAAATATTTTCACTTCCATTTTCAGATTTTGTAGTTTCCTTTCTGCCGGTGCTTGAACTCAGCTCTTTTTGAATTATTCCAGTTATCTATCCTGCTGAAATAACCCACAACCCTGCTCATTCCGTATACATTTGTGCTGCCGCAGTGGCTGCAGGTTGCAGCTGCTTGTGCCTGTGCTGTTTGTTGCATTATTCAATCACCTCTTTTGTATTCTCTCTCATGAATCCCCTTGACACCTTGTGGCAGTCCTCGCACACTGTGAACTCGGGGCTTATTGTTATTTGGGCGCTTTCGGTGTTTTCGAAAGTCCTCTTTACAAGATTAAAAATGCTTTCTGGGTCAGGCTTCTGCTCTCCAAGGAAAACGTGTGTTATTGCGCCTGACTCAATAAGGGGGTTGAATTTTCCCTGTTTCTCAATCCTTTCTATTATGTCGGCAGGAGCATCTGCAGCAAGGTGAATGCTGTTTGTGTAATAAACTTCCCCTGTCTGGAGATTTCCCCTTACATATTTCACGCTCTCAGGGAATTCTTTCAGGTCAACTTTAGCCATCCTCAGCGAAGCGCTTTCTGCAGGGCTTTCCTCAAGGCTGAACTTAAGCCCGTGCTTTTCAGCAAGCTCTTCTTTTTTCAGGTACATTGCAGCTATGATTTTCAGCCCAAGCTTGTACGTTTCGTCATCCTCATGAAGCTCCTTGCCTACAAGGCATTTTACGCATTCATTAAGCCCGAGAATTCCGAGAATATACGTGCACTTGTCAAGCTCAATATACGGCTTTCCGTCAGGAGAGACCATTCCAACCTGCCATAGGGGTGTTCCAGGCCTTTCCATTATCTGATGGATAAACTCCTTTTTCTCGACATGCGCTTTTGCAGCTATTTCCATTGTCTTGTGAATTTCTTTTATGCATTTGTCAATATTTCCCTCTCCAGCCCTGTAGGCGCACTGCGGAAGGTTTATTGTAACATTCTGGAATCCGCAGAATCTTATTGACTCAGGGTGTTTCAGCACGTATTTGTCCTCAACTTTTGTCCTTAGCCTGCAGCATGCTGACAATGTAACCTCGTCCCTGTCAAATACAAAATACGGGCTTCCGTTTTCAGAGGCAATCAGGCAGGCGTATTTCAAAAGCTCAAGCTGTTTTGAGTCTGTTAAAGCCTCCTTGTTTATGTGCAAATCAAACTTCGGGAATGGAAACACCTTTCCGTCTGAATCTCCGTTCCTCCAGACATCCATCATCACCTTCAGGAATTTTTGGGACTCTACTTCAAAATCCCCGTATGTCAGGATTCTTCCTTCCTCAGGCTGGATAACATCCTCATTGCTGTCCCTTTGGATTTCTTTTAGGTATTCAATCTCTCCGTTCTCATGCTGCCACATGTATTTTCCTCCAGCTCCGATAGCAGGGGTTTCCTTCAAATATGAGGGAATTCCTAAGTGGACATTGAAATCAATAAACAAGGTCTGTCCCCCTCGTGAGAATGCATTCTGTGAGCATGAGAAGATAAGGTACTGGGCTTCCTGCTTCATTCTCTGCTCGCTCATTCCCCTCAGAAGAGGAGCGTAAAGAATGTTTATGTAGCCTATTCCCAAAGCTCCTGCATAATAAGCCTGCATTGAGGCAAGGAAAGTGTTCAGATGTCCTGTCAGAGTCTGCGCGTGCTTTGCAGGGCCTGATGTTGTGGAGAGGTTGATAAGCCTTAGCCCGTATTTCTTGATAAACTCAAGGCTGTGTGCAGAGCAGTAAACCCTTACAGGATAGCCCAAGTCATGCAAATGAACAGCTCCCCTCCAGTGGGCTTCTGCAACATCCCTGCTGAAGATGTGCTTCAGCGCATACTGCTTGAGAGTGTTTTCTGCAATTGCAAGATTGACAGCCTCAGGGTTGTTTGTCCCGACATTGCTGTTTTCATTTGTTTTTGAGAAAATAAGCTGGTCAACGTCAAACTTGGGCATGCCGATGATGGAATGCTTTTCAAGGTTAATGTTAAGCCCGAGGTCAAACATCTCGTTGTCGATAAGCTCCCTGATTAAGGATGTGCTTACCTGCTTTATTCCGGAATTGATAATCCTCTCCTCAACATTGACAGAAATCTTTTCAGCAAGCTCTCTTGAAAGGTCAGCCTCTTTTTCCAGTGACTCAATTATCTTTTCCCTGTCCCATCCCAGCAGAGTGTCTTTTGTTGTGGGAGCGACCAATAATGAAAGGTCTGTTGAGTCTGAGCCGTCCCTTACAGTCTTCCTTACCTTCAGCTTTGCCCTTATCTTTGACCTTCTGTCCCTGTAAAGGATGAATGCCTTGGCAGTCTTTGCATGCCCTTTCTCTATCAACACCTTTTCAACGCAGTCCTGTATATCCTCTACTGTCGGAATCTTGTTTCCGAACTTTGCTTTTGTAAATTCAGCAACATCATTTGCCAAAGAATCAGCAATTGACTTATCTTCCCCGCCGACTGCCTTGGCTGCCTTGAAAATTGCTTCGGCTATCTTTGCCCTGTCGAATGAAACTATTTTTCCGTCTCTTTTTTTAACATAATGGTGGTCCATTTTACTTTCCTTTTTTCTCCATTACTTCCTCTATCTCCTTTATGAACTGCTTGACATCCTTGAATCTCCTGTAGACAGAAGCAAACCTTACATATGCAACCTCGTCGAGATTTTTCAGTTTTTCCATTACAAGTTCCCCTATTACCTGGCTTGGAATTTCAGTCTTTTCCTTGTGCCTGAGCTCTGTCTCTATCTCATCAACCATCTTCTCAACCTTTTCCTGCTTTACAGGCCTTTTTTCGCAGGCTCTCAGAATTCCGTGCATGAGCTTCTGCCTGTCAAACTGCTCCCTTCTCTTGTCTTTCTTTACAACAATAATCTCGACTCCCTCAACCCTTTCGTATGTTGTGAACCTTTTTTTGCACTTGAGGCATTCCCTTCTTCTTCTGGTTATTTCTGTGTCTCCTGCCTCTCTTGTGTCAATGACTTTCGTGTCTTCAGATTCGCAGTAAGGGCATCTCATTTTTTCCTCTTTATTTTTTTTCTTATCGTCGAGATTTTAGAACACAATATATTGTGTCCGTCGGATGTGATGAACACAATATACAGGGCTAACGCTAATTCCCATATATTGTGCATTTAAGATTTACAGACGACTAGATATTGTATAAATTCAACTTCTATTTAAATATTTCTTTTTTCCAAAATATACATTAAAAATGTGTAGAAAAAAAAGGCAGTTTTTTGTGGTGATTTTTTGCCAACAAAAACCAGAAAAATTAATAGCCCCGCACGGATTCGAACCGTGGTCACGAGGGCCAGAACCTCGTATGATTGGCCGCTACACTACGGGGCTGTATAAATGTGAAGAATTATTGGGCTATTTAAATTATTTTCTTTTCTCTCATGAACTTATCCAGCTCTTCAGGAGTCCTGAAAACAACAACCATCTCGTTTGTGTTCATCTCGCATTCCTCAATTTTGGATTTCCTGCAGATTGGGGGCCTTTTGTCATAGATTGTGCACCTTCCGTTCTTGTCAAGCTTTGAGCATTTTATCGGAGCCTGCACCATCCAGTCCCCTTCGTTGTCAATGTATACAATAACCCCCTCATGATAAAGGTACCATTTCAAATCCTCAAAATCCTCTTTTGTGAATCTTGGTTGTATATGGAATGCAAGCTTTTTGCAGCACTCCCCTCCGCATTCCTCGCACGTTACAACTTTTCTTTTCATTTTAATTTTCTGCAGAATTCCTTAACTTCTTTTTTATAGTCTATATTCTTGATTCTCCTGTATGATGTTGAAATGCTGTAAGTTGCCAAAGGCTTTTTTGCCAGCTTTTGCATATCCCTGAATGTTTTTTGGTCGCTGTTTGAGCCTTGTGTGCAGAAAAAAGCAACTTTCCTTAGCTTATCCTTGTTTTGGGTTATATAAGTCCTGATTGCAGGGCATACAGTAAATGACCAGACCGGAGTGCCGATAACAACCAATTCGTATTTTTCAGGATTTTTCCTGAAAACAATTTCTGTTGTTCTTTTCAGAATAGAGTCCTTTCCTGCAAGAAGGTACCCTTTTATTCCAGACCTGTCTTTTTTGTCCTTGACTTCATCAATATCTGCTTTCAGACTCTTTTTTATCTCTAACGCAATCTTTTTTGTGTTCCCTGTCCTCGAATAGAATACAACCAATGCTTTCATCTTGAATAGCCCCGAGCGGATTCGAACCGCTGTCCTAGGATCCAAAATCCCAGATGATTGGCCACTACACTACGGGGCTGCTGGAATAGAATGATAAAACTCTCTATAAAAAGGTTACTGTTGAAATTTCTCTAAAGCTTCTTCTTCCATGAAATGGAGATTTGCCGGAATGATTAAGCAGAAAGGGGGATTTCCAAAATCAACATCTTTCAGCTTCGGCATATCTGAATAGAATATTTTTGGATTGTCAGAGCCAAGCCTTGCGCATCCCACTGCTTTTGTTTTTTCTGTAACACCCAACTTCATCAGATATTCAACAGCGTCTTTTATTGTGAGAAACCTCCCTTTGGCTGGATTTAAGTCAAGAAGGAAAAGTGTGTGAAGCCCTGCCTCCATGTTCTTCAGCAGAACTTCGTAAGGAGCTTTTACATTTTTATTTTCAAAAGGAATTGAGGTTATTTTGCCGAATTTGTAAAGCTCCAAGCCTGTAATTCCGACAGCATTAAGCACAGAAGCATTGTGGATAACTTTCACTTCAATGCCTGCTTCAACTGCCCTTAATTTCAAATCTGTATGTGTTGTTGCCCCAAAAACATCTCCGATAACAAGGAATGCGGCATTGCCTTCTTTTGCATCTTTCAGGATTGTTTCTTCAGCTTTTTTCTCAACCAAATCCCTGCCTGCCAAAATTATCTTTTTTCCGTACAGCTCTTCAAGCTCAGAAACACTGCACTGCAAAACAGAAGTGTAGCTTTCAAGATAAACCTTGTCGCATTTCTTCACAGCTTCCAGCCCTTTGACTGTGATGTCTTTCGCATCATTAAGCCCTATTCCTATCATGTACAGTGCCATAGATATTATGGTTTATTGGTGGTTTATAAAAGTTTGCTGATTTTTGAAAAAAGCATAATTTATTTAAATCTCAGACTATTTGTTTTACTGTTATGGGGGTTAAGGTAGGCATAATCGGAGGAAGCGGATTGGACAATCCTGAAATAATCCACAATGCAAAAGACATAGAAGCAAGCACTCCTTACGGAAAGCCTTCTTCAAGCCTGAAAACAGGAAAGATTAACGGGATTGATGTTGTTTTAATTGCAAGGCATGGAAGGGAGCACACACTTCCGCCTACAAAAGTCAATTACAGGGCAAACATACATGCCTTGAAGGAAGCTGGCTGCACGCATATTATTGCAACAACCGCATGCGGTTCGCTTAGGGAGGAAATAGGAAGGGGAGATTTTGTAGTTCTTGACCAGTTTATTGATTTCACAAGGCACAGGTCAATTACATTCCATGAGGAATTTGAGCCGGGCAAAATGGTCCATACTCCAATGGCAGAGCCTTTTTCAAAAAAGATAAGGGATGCCTTAATCAAGACCTGTGAAGAGATGGGATTAAAGCACCATGCTAAAGGAACAGTTGTGACAATTGAAGGCCCGAGGTTTTCGACAAAAGCCGAAAGCAAAATGTTCAGGATGTGGGGTGCTGATGTTATAAACATGTCAATCGCGCCTGAAGCTACTTTAGCAAATGAAGCAGGGATTCCTTATGCAGCTGTTGCTATGAGCACAGATTATGACTGCTGGAAAGATGATGAGGAGCCTGTAACATGGGAGGCTGTGCTGGACATTTTCATGCAGAATGTTGAAAAAGTCACAAAACTGCTGGTTAACACAATCCCAAAGGTGAAATAAATGCCTCATATTATCAAA
Organism: Candidatus Woesearchaeota archaeon; assembly: GCA_016932755.1. Classification (GTDB taxonomy): domain Archaea; phylum Nanobdellota; class Nanobdellia; order Woesearchaeales; family JAGWAF01; genus JAFGCE01. The sequence continues at coordinate 1,289 of JAFGCE010000038.1, read as the reverse complement.
TCAAAGATAAGGACAATCCCGCACTGGCCTAAGGAAGGAGTTATGTTCAGGGATATCACAACACTTCTCAAGGACAAGGAAGGGTTCAACCACATGATTGACCTGCTTGTCCAAAGATATCAGGACAAGGAGATAGATATTATTGCAGGAATTGAGTCAAGAGGTTTTATTACAGGCTCTGTTTTGGCTCACAGGCTTGGACTTGGTTTTGTTCCAATAAGAAAGCCTGGCAAGCTTCCGCATGAAACAGTTTCTGAGGAGTACGAGCTGGAATACGGCAAAAGCAAGATAGAAATCCACAAGGATGCGGTTGAAAAAGGAAGCAGGGTTTTGCTTGTGGATGATTTGATTGCAACAGGAGGGACAGCATTGGCAGCATGCAGCCTTTTGAAAAAATTAGGAGCTGAAATTGTGGAATGCTCTTTTATTGTTGATTTGCCTGATTTGGGCGGAAAGAAGAAGCTTATGGAATCAGGATACAATGTGTTCAATCTTGTTGAATTTGAAGGAGAATAAGTTATTTCTAAAAAAGAAAAAAATCCCCCCGGAGGGGGAAAAGTTGTTGCCTCCACCATTTCGCGTTTGGGGGTGGTAAAAGGTGAAGGCAAGAACACACACCACAAAGACCAAAGGGGGTGATTATGAACTTACCTTATTATTTCAATGCCAAGTTCCTCGCTGATTTCCTGGTCATGCGCCTGCTGCTGTTTTTTTGTCATTTGACCAAGTATCCATGGAGACTTGACACCTGTAATAATAGTCATTACAGTGACCTTTCCTTTCATCTCCTCGTCAACTCTTGCTCCCCAGATGACGTTTGCTTCTTCGTCAAGGCTTTCTGTAACAAGCTCGCCAACCTTGCTGATTTCCTCAAGAGTCATGTCAGGGCCTCCGCTTACATGGATTAATGCCCCTGTTGCTCCTGTGTAATCTATATCAAGCAAAGGATTTGTCAAAGCTCCTTTTACAGCTTCCTCAACCCTGTTGTTTGTATCAGAACATCCTACTCCAATAGCTGCAACTCCTCCGTTCTTCATTATTGCCCTGACGTCTGCATAGTCAAGGTTGACTAATGAAGGAACAGCGATTGTTTCAACAATTCCTCTTATCATTGTCGCAATCAGCTCGTTTGCAACTGCAAATGCCTGCTGTATTGGAAGGTTTCCTGCTATTGCAACAAGCCTGTTGTTGTCAATTACTATGACTGTGTCGCATACGCTTCTCATCTGGTCAAGGCCAATCTCAGCCTTGTCAACTCTTGCCCTTTCAATCTTGAAAGGCATTGTTAC
>JAFGCE010000037.1 GCA_016932755.1 Candidatus Woesearchaeota archaeon | reverse complement strand
CGATAAGCTTTGATGAAAAAGAATATTTGATTTAAAACCTAAAAATTTATAAACATACAGAAGAAGAGTTCTAGCTATGCCAAAGAAAGCAATACTTGTCATAAGGGACGGATGGGGCTACAGGAAAGAGTGCAAAAACAACGCTATCTGCGGGACTCACACGCCGAACACTGACAGGCTGATGAAAAAATACCCTCATGTCCTTCTTGATGCAAGCGGAGAGGCAGTCGGTCTGCCTAAGGGCTACCAGGGAAATTCTGAAGTCGGGCACATGACCATCGGCTCAGGAAGGGTCATATTCCAGTCTTTGGAAAGAATAAACCAGTCAATAAAAGACAGCAGTTTCTTCAAGATACCTGCATTTATTGGCGCAGTAACCAACTGCAAAAAAAACAAGACAAAACTCCACCTTATTGGCTTATTGCAGACTGAGGGAGTTCACGCACACAAAGACCATTTGTTTGCATTATTGGATTTGTGCAAAAAGCAGAATTTCAAAGATGTTTATGTCCATGTTATAACAGACGGAAGGGACGCACCTGTTACAGAAAGCATTGAGCATGTCCAGGACCTGAAACTGAAGCTTAACGATATTGGCTTCGGCAAGATTGCGACAGTCTCAGGAAGATATTACACAATGGACAGGGACAAGAGGTGGGACAGGACAAAAAAAGCATATGACTGCATTGTTAATGGAGAGTCAGAAATAGAGTTTGATGATTCAATCACAACAATAAAGCAAAGCCATTCCCAGGGAGTCACAGATGAGTTTATTGTCCCAAGAAAAAGGTTCAGATACAAAGGTATAAGCAGAAATGATTCAGTAATCTTCTACAATTTCAGGACAGACAGGACAAGGCAGCTTACAAAAGCGATTGTTGAAAAGGATTTTGAAGGATGGAAAAGAAAGCCCCTGGATGTTTTCTATGTCGCGATGACTCAGTATTATATTCCTATGAATGCAAAAGTAGCTTTCAAGGATATTGAGCTGAAAAATATTTTAGGAGAGGCTGTTTCAAAAGCAGGGCTGAAACAGTTAAGGATAAGCGAGACAGAAAAATATGCCCATGTCACATTTTTCTTTAACGGGCAGATAGAAACACCTTACAGGAATGAAGACAGGGTTCTCATCCATTCGCCGAAAGTCGCAACTTATGACTTAAAGCCTGAGATGAGCGTTTATGAAATAACAGAAAGGCTTGTCAGGGAAATCAAGTCAAAAAAATATGATTTGATTGTCACAAACCTTGTAAACGGAGACATGGTCGGGCATACAGGAGTTATTTCCGCAATAAAGAAAGCAGTTTCAGCTGTGGATGACTGCGTCGGAAAAATAACTGATGCAGGGCTTGAGAATGATTATGAATTACTGGTTTTTGCAGACCACGGAAATGCAGAAGACCAGACTCCTGAATGGAGGACATCCCACACAACAAATCCTGTTCCGCTTATTGTTGTTTCAAAAAAGAAATACAAGCTCAAGAAAGGGAAGGGCTTGAAAGACATTGCACCTACAGCTCTTGGAATTCTCGGAATAAAAAAGCCGAAAGAGATGACAGGAGAAAGCATTATTTCTAAATAATCAGGCAAGCCAGCTTATCAGAGCGCCGATATAGCAGAGAATGCCAAAAACAAGGGTGAACATTGCAAAATTGATTTTTTCTGAGAATTTCATGAGAAAATGAAGCGTTGCTATCCCAACCACAAATGATGAAACAACCGCAGGCCATCCTGCTGCAACCACCGGATTTGTCATCATAATCAGGGCAGATGATGCTAGGACAACAGGAACTGACATCATATAAGAAAATTTCAGTATTTCCTTGGTCTTGATATCCCCCAAAGAAAGCCCGAATATTGTTGAGCCTGACCTTGACAAGCCGGGGATTACTGCCAATCCCTGCAAAAGCCCGGCTATTACTGAAGTCTTGTCCATGCTGACAGCAAACCTTTTCCTTGTTTTGTGGAAGTAGGATGTTACAAGCAGCCCTGTTCCGACAACAGCAAGAAGAGATGCTCCCACTGAGATATTCCTCACCATCTTGTAGGCAGGGTATCCCACAGCCAATGAAACTATTGTGGCAATCACCAAAAATCTAAGCATTCTCTTGTCTCTCAGCAGAATAACCTCCTTCCAGTCTTTCCTGAAATAAACAAGAACAGCAAGCAAAGTTCCCAAATGAAGGAACAGTGCAACATCAACAGCATTAATCCCGTTCACAAGAAAACTGCTCATCAGTGCAACAATACCTTCGCTCGATATTGGAAGCCATTCAAATATTCCCTGCGCAATCCCGAGCAATATAAATTCGAGCATAAGCTTTAACCCGGAGTTTTAGTATTTAAAAGTTTCCACCTTCTCAAGCATAAAACTTAAATAGAATTAATTTTTCTTTATTGATAAATCATTAAAATGAGTTCTTTGCTTGTTTTGTGATTCGGAGTTGATGAGATTATGCCAGTAAAGAAAGGCGACAAGATAAAAGTTGAATATGAGGGAAAATTGGATGACGGAACTGTTTTTGACAGCACAGGCAAGCACGGAGGAGAGCCTTTGGAGTTTGAGGCAGGAGCAGGAAGCGTCATAAAAGGCTTTGACAATGCAGTAATAGGGATGAAAAAGGGCGATGAAAAGGAAATAAACCTTAAGCCTGCAGAAGCTTACGGAGAGCCTAATGAGCAGTTAGTAAAGAAAGTGCCGAGAAGCCAGTTTCCTGAAAAAATGGAGCTCAAGGCAGGAACAATGCTTGCGCTCAGAGCACCGAACGGAATGCAGATACCTGCAAAGATAACAGAAGTCTCAGATTCAGAGGTCACAATTGACCTTAACCATCCTTTGGCAGGAAAGAATTTAAACTTCAAAATCAAAATAGTGGGAATCAACGAATAAGAGGTGGTCTTAATGAGAAAAATTATCGGGTTGATTTTTTTGCTAGTTCTGCTTTTTGGGTGCCAGCAGCAGTCAGCCACAATAAAGACAGCTAAAGGAGATGTGGAGGTTACTACAAATGTCAGGGAAGTCCACGAATGGTGCCAGGCTGGGAGCGAATGGTCAATGGCAGGACAGCAGGCAGTTGCCAACATGGTTATAGTCGGGCTGGTAAGCTCAGGCAAATATGCAGGCTACTGCCATGTAACATATGATGTTGACACAGCACAAGGCCAGGCAAACGCTGACTTTTATTTCAAGGAAGACGGCTCAGGCTATCAGGTTGTTAATGTAAACGGACAGACAATCGAGACAAGCTGGACAGCGCCTCCGAAGGAATAGTTTTTTTGCTTTTTTGGCATTTTTTAGCAAGATTTTTAAAGGAGTATTCATAGCTAGGTAAAGGGGGAAAAATGAAAATACCATACACTCACCACGAAGACCCAGAGCTAGCCATAGTTCTCGGAGTAGGCAAGGAGCACGGCATTGATGAGGCTATGATAACATATACTTCCAAGATTGATGTAAAGGACTGGGTTCTGCTGAAATGCAAATACGGCTGCGGAAACTACGGCAAGAGCTATTCATGCCCTCCGAACAGCATACCCACAGAGGAAATGAGAAAGATAATGAGGGAGTACAAGCGGGCAATATTTGTTGTTTCAAAAACAAAAAGCCCTGAAGACCAGAAAAAGTTCAAAAAAATCCTGCTTGACATGGAAAAGGAGCTTATCAAAAATGAATTCTACAAGGCTTTTGCGCTTGTTCCCTGCGCCTGCGACAGATGCGAAATCTGCGGAACAATTGAGGGAAGGCCTTGCAGCAACAAGGACAACCGGCCGTGCATAGAAGGGACAGGAATTGACATTTTCTCGCTTGCGAAAAAGCACAAGAAAAATATACAGACTTTAAAGCAAATGAAAGAGGCTTCTGAAAGCTACGGGCTTATTCTGCTGGATTAGAAACCCTTCCCATAAATAATATTGAGCCAGTGCTTCTTTCCTGTATCATGAAAATGAAAGGATGGTCTGCCCTGAAAATCTTCTGTTCTAGCATTGCTGACATTTCCATAACAACAGCTGTTGCAGCTGCTGCCTCTGTTCCTTCTTCATCTACATTAACATAAGCCTTGTGGTAAACTTCATCTATGAAAAGGCCTTTTGCTCCGTCAATCCCTGAAAAGTCTGCATCCATTGAAAATGCAGTTGGCATTCCCATTGCGCTTAATGTTTCTTTGAGTGGATATCCTTTTTCAAACTTGAATTTCGGGAAATAAACATCAACTCTCTGGTTTTGTAGCATTGATTTCCACTGCTCTATTTTTTCCACACTTATGCTAAGATTATCAAGAGACTCTCTTGGGAGAATAACAAGCATTGAGATATCCTCTCCCTTGTAAGGCATTTCCAAAACCTTGACTTCTTCTGTTTCTGCATAGTTGAACTTTGCATCTTTGTCTGTCCTTTCCATCATCGGAACCTGTATTTTTGTTCTTGTTTCAATATTAGTCCAAAAATCTGAGTCCCTTGTCCTTTTCTTTTCAAATTCCATAACCCATTTGCCCTTGAAATAGATTGCATTTGTCAGCACAAGCCTTGTCATGGAATTGATTGAGCCCTGGGGCAACAAGTCCTTTATCTTATCGTTTGTCTTGTCTTCAACCCAGCTGTTTATTGTTTTTCTCGAGCCTTCTGAATTGCTGATAAAATCCATGTTTGTTGTTTTTCCGCCGTAATACTTCTCTATTGTGCTTTTGTATGTTTCAAGGAAAGGGTAATCTTGCTGAGCCCATAATGCATTTGCAGTATTTAGCTTGTATTCTGAATCAGGAGAGTTTATTAGGTTGTATATTGCAGCAAAAGAAGACTGCCTTGCTGTGCTGTTTTCAGCAAAATGAAACACATTTGCCATCTCCTCAGCAGTCTCTCCCCCTGCTCCCTCATAGGTCATTGCAAGGGCTGTTGAGATGCTGTAGGGAGAGAAGAAAACGTTTCCTTCTTTCTGGCTAAGGTATGAATAAAGCTCAAGAGCAAACTGGTTGTTGGAATCTACAACTTCTTCCAGTGTTTCAGGTGTTGCAAGGCTGTCATCTGCATGGGTTATATCAACAGTTCCATTGCATCCTGCCAAAACAAGCAGTGCAATCACCAAAGCTATTATTTTTCTCATACAAACCAGTATATCAGCAGTTTATAAAAACATATCGAAGGCTTCAATTTGAGTTGAAGTTATAATGTTAGTCCTATTAAGTAGTAACAAAACGAAAGATTTAAATAGTAGTAGGATATACATATATTCAATATGAATGAAAAAGAACTCAGTTTGATCTTAGAAAGGCGGGAAGAAACTAAAAAAGTCCTGAATGGGTTACAAGATAAATTTGCCGAAGAATTTGAGCCTAAAGGGACATATCCTTTCTATCAAGAGTTTGCTGATGAATTTTTACCTGTCCAAAACCAACACAATGGGCTTTCTTTTAGGCTAATAAGAGAGGTTCTTGAAAGGCAGTTTGGTTCTGAATACGCAGGGATATATCCTGCATCAGGCACTGATATAGCAACTTGTCAAGCCTTAGGAGGTAAATGGTTTTTTATAGATGATAGATATGATCTCGACCCTATTATTGACAGGTGTAAAAATATTCCTTCCAAAAAAGTAAGAGAAGCAGGATACACTCCATTAAATCACTGTTTTTTATACCATGGTTTGCCTCCTGAAATTAAGCCGGGTTCATTGGAAGTTAGTCTAATTAAAAGGCCTGGAGAAATAGATGATATAAGAACAGCATGGTTTGCAGGCTTATTTGGTCATGCTGTAACCCCACTTAAACAAGGGGGTATTATGATTACAGAATATCATTTCGAATTTTTGCTGGATAAACTTTCAGAAAGAGAGAAAGATGTTGTAAGGCCATTTTCTGAACAGATGCAAAGGATGAAAGATTTATTGGGTGTCCCGGGTTTGGACAGCATTGGCACTTTTTTCTATGAACAAAGTGATGGGACAACAGTTCCATGGTTTAGAGATTTTGCCCTATATCAAAAAAAGTAGTAACCCAGATTCTAAAGTTTATTTGGCACTATACTTCTCCCATACTACCTAGTAGTGATTAAAAAATAGAAAGCTTTATATAGTAGTGGGATATCCTAATTAGTATACAGCATTATCAGTGACGAGAGAGCACTTGATCATATAACAATGAACATTTTGCTTTTTCTAGATGAGTGCTATAAAGAAACAACGAGGTAAATTAACATGGAAGTATTTGAGAATTTTGGCTTAAGCCATAATCTAATTACAGCAATTAGAGGATTAGGATTTAGTGAACCAACACAAATCCAGAGAATGTCAATCCCGCCAATAATGGAAGGGAGAGACGTAATAGGGGAGTCAGCAACAGGCTCAGGCAAAACACTGGCCTTTGGCTGCGGCATCATTGACCATGTGGTCCCAAATCAGGGGCTGCAGGCAGTAATATTGACACCGACAAGGGAGCTTGCAGAGCAGGTAAAAGAGTCCCTGAGAGAGTTTGCGAGACATAAGCACCTGAAAATCATAAGTGTCTATGGAGGAGTTTCTATCAACCCCCAGATTGAGGAGCTGGCAAAATGCGAAGTTGTAGTAGCAACGCCAGGAAGATTCCTTGACCATCTTGGCAGAAGAACAATTGACACATCAAAAGTCAAACTGCTTGTTCTGGACGAGGCTGACAGGATGTTTGACATGGGCTTCATAGAGGATGTAGAGGAAATCATAAGGGCGTGCCCAAGAAAAAGGCAGACCTTGTTTTTCTCAGCCACAATCTCTGACAGGATAAAAAACCTTGCCAGAAAGTACATGGTTAATCCAAAGACAGTGCTTGCGACAAAAATGGTTGACCCAAGCAAGCTTAGGCAGGTTTACTATGACATCACAAAAGGGATGAAAATGTCCCTGCTTGTGCATCTTTTGCGAAATGAAAAAGCAGAGCTTGTGATGGTATTCTGCAACACAAGGAGAAATTCTGATTTTGTTGCAAAGAACCTGAAGGCAAACAGGATAAACGCAATTGTCATTCACGGCGGGCTTTCGCAGAACAAGAGGACAAGAACAATCAATCTTTTCAATGACGGAAAGGTTAATGTGCTTGTATGCACTGATGTTGCTGCAAGAGGGCTTGACATTGACAATGTGTCGCATATCTACAACTACGACCTTCCCGGAGACCCTACAGACTATGTCCACAGGATAGGAAGGACAGCAAGGGCAGGAGAGGAAGGAAAGGTAATAAACCTTTTGTGCAACTTTGACTACGATAATTTTTCAAGGATACAGAGCGAATACAGGGACTTCAAGATTGAAAAGGCGGAAAGGCCTTATCTTGAGAGGGCTGTGTTCGTCAGAGATGACATCAGAAGAGGGGACAGAGGAAGAAGATTCGCCCCAAACAGAGGCAGGCGAAGATGGAACTAACAATCATAATCAGCTTTATGGAGGTGAGAAAATGAAAGGAACAGTAAAATTCTTCAATATAAAGAATGGATTTGGGTTCATCAAGGCAGAAGACGGAAAGGAATACTTTGTCCACAAGTCAGCATTGCCTGAAGGAGTAACCCTAAGTGAAAACGACGCTGTTGAGTTTGATGTCGAGGAAGGAGACAGAGGACCAAAGGCAGCTAATGTCAAGAAAAGCGAGTAAGAATTCTTAATTCACAATTATTGAATTTCTTTTATTATATTTTTTATTTCTTTTTTTTATTCTTGTCAGCTAGGCTCAGCAGGTAGAT
>JAFGCE010000036.1 GCA_016932755.1 Candidatus Woesearchaeota archaeon | reverse complement strand
GTCATAAGCGCTTTTCTTTTGTTGTCAAAACCAAGAAGATGCCTGTTTCTGCTAAAGAATTCAGCAACACCAATATCTCTCTGCTTTGTAGCAAGCTCGTGAGCTTTTGTTTTTGTTTCTGCCATTTTCAGAACAGTTCCATCATCTCTTTTTTCCTGAGGTTTCTCCTCTGTTTTTCAAGCCACTTATACACATTTGCGTGGGGAGAGCCTGAAAGCAGTGATTCAACAGCCCGCCTCGCGAGCCCCACTGCGCTTATTTCCCCTATAATTGCTATTGTTTTTCCGTAAACTGAGAGATAGGCTCCGGTCAAGTCTTCTATGGTATTTCTTGATTTGCCTTTCTCACCTATGACTCTGCCCTTAAGCCGAGTAGCATCGTTTTTTGTTTTTGAATAGTCAGCAAGATTCAAAAGCTCAAACGAATAATCCTGCTTTAGCAAAAGCTGGGCAATCTCAGGGTTGAAGCCTCTTCCAATGGCTCTGACGACTTCTTTTGCAGTGTACATGCCGAGGGCGTCTTTGCCTTTGATTGAAACGTCCCCTTCTTTTGAGTCAACATCTATCCTTGTTTTTGTGATTGCCTCTAGATGTTTTTTGGTTTCACCCTTCTTTCCAATAAGGACAGCAACCCTGTCCTTGGGTATTTTGAGTTCATAACCCAATTCTGAATTCATATCTTTGGAGGCCATCGTCTTTTACAAAACTTAAATTTGGAGGTTGTTTTTAAACTTTTTGGCTGGATATTTTCTTAATTGTCTTTTCAAGGTCTGTTTTCAGCCCGTATTTTGCAAAAAAATTGCAGATATTCCTTACATCCCTTGTTAAGTACTCTGCAGATGTCGGCGTGTCAAGAGGAGTGCATGTGGATAGGTCAATTATCACTGGCTTCTCTTCGTGGTTTAAGACATTGAAATGGGACAAATCAGCGTGCACTAATCCTGCATTGTAAATCTTTTTTATCTGGGAAACAAGCTCGTCAAAAAATTTCTTTTTGTTTCTTGGAACCTGGTCCTTCAGCTTCGGGGCTGCATCCTTGCCTCCTATAAACTCTTCAACCAAAACATTATTAAGGAAAGTGTATGGCGTGGGCACCCTAACCCCAGCCTGCCTTGCTTTCAGCAAGTTCCGGTATTCCCTCTGGACCCATGCAAATATTATTTTTCTCCTGTGTTTTTTAAGCCCGGTATATCTCGGGTCATATTTGATATAGTCATACATCCTGTTAAAATCGCAGGTTTCAAGCCTGTAAATCTTCAGGATTACTTTGGTGTCTCCTCTTTTTGCCCAAAAAACATTGCTCTCCTTGCCTATTGAAACAGGGCTCATCTGTTCAGGGTCGTCAAAATATCCCTGGGATGAAAGCTTGAACAGGGTTCTAATTGCAAACTCGTCAAAAACATCCTTGTATGTCTTGAACTTCTCTCTTGTGATTTTGGACATGCCTGATTGGTTGTGTGGGCTTTTTAAATACCTTTGCCTCGCTCCACTATTTATATATACCACTATTAAGTAGTTACAAAACGAAACATTTAAATACTAGTAGTACATCACAATAGATAATGTTAAATATTATCAATAAACTACCAGTCAAACAAGTGAGGTGTTAAAGTGGGAGAAGACAAACAAGAGATAGATATAAACCAGGTTCGTGAAGTTCTGGAAGGAGCTGCAAGCCAGGCATTGGATTATGCTGCAGCCTCAGTTGAAACCCCTGACATGGAAACACTGACAGTTTCAGAATTAAGGGAAGATATGAAAAAAAGGCTGTACACACTAATAGATGCACATGGTTGGCCAATACGTGAAGTGAATGTTAACAGGTATGTATGGAATATTCTTGGAGACGGAAATGGAAATCCAGTGACAGAAGAGAAAATAGAAAAATACAGGACAAACATGCAGCTTGCAGTTGCAAAGACAGAGCTAACAGGATGGTATGAGAGACAGAAAATCCATGAAAAAAAGAGGGCTGAGGCCAATGCGACTTTGGACGATAGTGTCCAATAAACCAACAGCTTTAAATATATATAATACATTACTATTGTTTACAAAAATTATGCAAATGGGTCCTCGGACAAGCTAAAGCGTGTCGTTTTGGCTATGAATTTGAGACACTCTTGCGTAATACAGCCCGATACGAGAGTACCCAAGGGAGCTTACGATAAACTCAAGCTGTGAACCTGGGAGTTAGTATTTCGGGCAACAAACCTTTATTATCATTATAATCGAATAAAAAAGGAAGAATAGGGCAAGTTCATCATTATTTTCGTTTAATTCATCCAAAAACAGCTAAAATGGCTAAAATCAAGCGAATAAAAGCGTAAATCGGCTTTTTAGTCTGTTTAGTTAATGGGCTTGTTCTATAAAAAGATAGAAAAACAGAAAATATCCAAGAGGGAAGTGGTCTAATCATCACACATCATCACAGCATGAAATTAAAGCTAAAAATTAGCTAGATAGACTGTTGTATGACGAATTCTTCTTGGAAAATCGGGGTGCAATAAAATGGGAAAAATTAGTCAAGTTTCATCCAAGTACATTATTCACGCAGCCATCGAAATCGAAGGCGTAGTTGACAGACCTGATGTAATTGGAGCTATATTCGGCCAGACAGAGGGCCTTATAGGAAGTGATTTGGAGCTAAGAGAGCTTCAGAGGTCTGGAAGAATAGGAAGAATTGAAGTTAATGTTGACACAAGAGCAGGCAAGACACAGGGAACAATAATAATCCCTTCCTCGCTTGACAAGGCAGAAACCTCTATCATAGCAGCTGCATTGGAAGTTATACAAAGGATAGGTCCGTGCAATGCTAAACTAAAGGTAAAAAACATAGAGGATGTCAGAATCAGCAAGAGGAAATATGTCATTGACAGGGCAAAAGAGCTCCTTAAAACAATGATGGATGATGTTCTTCCTGACAGCCAGGAAATCGCTGATGAGGTTGCTTACTCAGTAAGGGTCATGGAAGTGCAGGAATACGGCAAAGACAGGCTTCCTGCAGGGCCTGCTGTTGACGAAAGCGACAGCATCATAGTTGTTGAGGGAAGGGCTGATGTCCTTAACCTGCTTAAGCACGGATTCAAGAACGTAATAGCAATCAACGGAACGTCAATACCCCCTACAATTGTTGACTTGTGCGCAAAAAAAGAAGTTACTGCTTTTGTTGACGGAGACAGGGGAGGAAAGCTTATTGTGCAGGAACTTATATCTCTTGCAGAAATAGATTTCGTTACAATGGCTCCTGACGGCAAAGAAGTTGAGGAGATCACAAAGAAGGAAATCCACAAAGCACTCAGAAGCAGGGTTGCTGCTGAGCAGGTAAAGATGGATATAACCACACAGAAAGAAAACGGCAACTCAAACAGGACAAACACTGTTTCAAGCAGGCTTCAGCAAAGGTCAAGTAGACCTGTTCACAGCGAAAGAAGGGAAAGACCGCAGATGCAGCCAAGACCCCAGTATGCTCCTAAGAAGGTTGTTGTAACAGCAGACGAGAAAAACAAATTCACGCAGATGCTTAACGACCTTGTTGGAACAAGGGGAGCGTGCCTGCTTGACGAAAGCCTGAATATTCTCGGAAAAGTTCCGCTGCCTGAAATTGAGACTTCCCTTAAGGGCTTGAGCGGAGGAGTTCATGCTGTTGTTTTTGACGGTGTCATAGAAAGGCCTGTTGTCCAGCTTGCAGAAAGGTCAAATGTCAAGTATCTTGTCGCAATGGACAGCAAAGTAAAACAGAACGAAACAAAGGTCGGAATCCTGACACTAAGCGATCTTTAATTTTAATTTTTTATTTTCTTAATTAACAACCGGCAAGTTCTGCTAATCTTGTTAATGAGTATTTGCCTGCGTATTTCTTTCCTGAGATAACCCAAGTTGGATAGCTTGTGATCTTTGCAGAATCGCATTTAGCCTTTTCTTTGCTGCAGTCAATGTAGCTTATCTTTGCAAAATCATCGCCGAACATTGATTTCTGCTCATTAGACGCTGCGCTTTCATCAGAGCCGTACATCACAACTCCTTTTGAAGCAAGGCATGACCCCTCGGATTCTTCAGTCTGCATTTCGCTGGATTCCTCTGGCTCAGCAGTCTCTGCAGTGTTTGCCTGCTCAGCTTCTTTCTTTTCTTTCTGCTGCTGGATAATCTCAGTTATCGGAGTTCCTTCAGGCTCTTTTACTGACCGCATGAAAATTTCAATTTCTGAATTTGCCCTTAACTGCTGTGTGAACAGTTCAACACCCAAAGTCTGCTTCTGGTTTAGAAGTGTTTGCTCTATCCCAGACTTAACCTCCTCGAATGGCTGTACTGATGACTGCGCTTTGCCTGTAACCTTTATGATGTGAAATCCGTATTGTGTTTCAACAATACCTGATATCTGGTTCAGCTTCAAAGCAAATGCTGCATCCTCAAATTCTTTTATCATATCCCCCCTTGTAAACCAGCCAAGGTCGCCTTCGTTTGCTGAAGATGGGCATACTGAATATTCCTTTGCAAGTTCGCCGAAATCAACTCCTTCCAGCGCTTTGTTTCTTATTGATTCTGCTTCCTCGCTTGTGTTAACAAGTATGTGGCTTGCCCTTACCATCTCTGGTGTTGTAAACTGGGCTATGTTTTCTTCATAATAATTATTAATTTCATCCTCGCTTACTTCAATTTCAGAGAAGATTGTTTCATTGAGAAGCTGTGTTATTATTAGCCTATCTCTGAACTGCTCTTTAAGCTCTTCCATGTTTGAGCCTGCTTCTTCAAGCGATTTTGTGAGGTTTTCTTCTGTAATGCCGTAAGCGTCAAGAAGAGCCTGGGTATATACATCAACCTCCTCATCTGTAACAGTTATCCCCATTTTGTCTGCTTCCTGAAGCAAAAGCTTCTCTACAATCATTCCTTCAAGTATTGTATCAGTTGTCATGAGATTCCTGTATTCAACAGGGACTTTGAGGTATTCTGCAAGAACCTCTTCTTTCATTATTTTCTCGCCGTTGACTGTTGCGGCTACTTTCTCCTCAGAACGAAAATACTTTGCAGCAGCCACAAGCAGAACAATAATAACCGCAATTGCAGCTAAAATAATCAGGCCTTTTTTTAACTTCATGTTTTTTGATTTCTTCTTTGATTTTGTTGAACCCACGTGAATCACCTGTTCTCAGGATAAACGCCCCATATTTAAAATTTTCGTGATTATATTAGTTACTTGATAGTTTCAAAAAACCTTTATATTAAAAATCAGGAAGAGGTACCATATGGTTTATGAGGTTATAATAGGCAGAAGCGAGAAAGACAAACAAAAGTTTGGAAAAGAAGGGACTGTCCTCCTTGGAAAGCACTATATCAAGATGGGGCAGGTT
>JAFGCE010000035.1 GCA_016932755.1 Candidatus Woesearchaeota archaeon | reverse complement strand
CAGAGCCGTTTGGATTGTATCTGTGCCCTCTTGATGACCTGTAGAACTCGCACATGTAGCCGTCTGCATAAGTTAATGCTATGAGGTTCCTGTCCCTTGCTTCCTGAAGAGAGTCATCAGGGACATAAATCCTTCCCTCTCCGTGTGATATCGGTGCAAAAATAGGCTTGTCATAACCCTGAAGATACTTAAGCCAGACAGAGTCGTTTGCAGGATTCACTTCTATATCCCATAATCCTGTTTCGTGCTTTCCTGAATCATTCTTTACTGTTCCCACAGGAAGCGGGAAAAGGTCAAGCTTTGCAAACAGCTGGAGCGAATTGCAGACACAGTATATTGGAAAGCCTGGGTCTCCAATTTTTTCCCTCAGCTTGTCAAGAAGCCCGGAATGCCTTGTCCTGTTTGCAATAGACTGGCCAGCTCCAAGCTGGTCTCCCATCATAAATCCTCCAGGCGCGCCAAGCCCCTGGTATTGGTCAAGAAGCGACGGCTCTGCAATAATCTCATTGATATGCCTGTGCTCAGTGTCTGCTCCTGCAAGCCTGAAAACATATGCAAGCTCCTCGTGCGAGTTTATTCCAACGCCTGTCGGGATTAATACTCTTGGGTTTGCCATTATGCAGCTTCCCTCCTGTGGTACATTTCCATCATTTCATTTACTGGCACATTAAATATTTCCTCGAAATCCCTCTTCACATACAGGTCTTTTCCTTTTACAGTTCCTATCCTGCTGCATTTTCCTGCAAATAATCTTTCAAACTCTTCCCTGTTTTCAGCTTTGATTGTGACAAGGAACCTTCCTTCTGTTTCTCCATACATAATTTCAGGAGTATTGATTTTAGCTTCATGGTGGACATTTTCCAAATCAATTTCAATTCCCCTTTCTCCAGCCATTGCTGTTTCCCTTATAGCTGTCATGAGCCCGCCTGCCTCAACATAATTTGAAGACTGCAGGTATCCTTTCTTCTGCGCTTCGTTAACTCTCTTGAATGTGTCAAATACCTCTTCAATGTTTTCATCGCTTACTTTTCCGAGATAAAGGTCTTCCCCGACCATCTCTGAGTACATGTTCATGTATTCTGAGCCGCCCATGTCTGCTTTTGTTGATGAGCCGACAACATAAACCAAATCTCCCTCCTCTTTTGCGTCAATAGTTACAATGTCAGCAGCATTGTCTATCTTTGCAAATGTTGTCATGAGCAGTGTCGGGAATACCCCTCTTCTCACTACATTTCCATCTTCATCGTAAATAACAGCCTGATTGTACATTGAATCTTTGCCGGAAATAACAGGGATTTCGCATCCTTCTATTACTTTAGCCATTCCCCTGTTTGCTTCAATAAGCATCTGCTGGTATTTTGGGTCGTCTGAGCTCTGCCACAATGCCTGGTCTGTTGCAACCATGTGGTCTAATCTTCCGCCCATTGCAATGTTGTTTCCGATTGACCTCAGGAATGCGTTCTTTCCCATCAGCTCTGAATCAATGTAAGACTGCCTTTCTGTATGCCCGTATGACTGGATAAGCCCTTCAGGAGATTCTTCGTCAACCAAGGTGCATGCTGTGCTTGTTGAGATTCTTCCCCTTCCCTGCACACAGTGCTGCCCCCATAATCCCTTGACAGTGCTGTCCATCTTGTCTGTGAACCTGTCAACACCCCTGAAATTAGGCCTTTTCAGCATGTCAATGAATTCAATCAGGTCGTAATTATCAACAAGATCAAGCGAATATGCAATTTCTGTCCTTTTTTCCCCAAGCAGTTTTTCCATCCTCTGCTTTTCATCTTCTGAAATTCGGTATTCAGCAGGATTGAGCGACCTTTTTGGAAAACCATGATGTATGAAATCCATATCAAGGTTGACAACTTCCTCCCCTCTTGCAGATACAACAGCCCTTCCTGAATCTGTAAACATTCCGATGTCTGAGAACTCAACTTCGTGTTTCCTTAAAATTGCCTCAATTGCATCCTTGTTCTTTTCATCAACAGCAATTGCCATCCTTTCCTGTGATTCATTTAAGAATAATTCAGTAGCAGTCATTCCGCTGTACTTGATAAGAAGCTTGTCAAGGTCAAGCTCCAGTCCGCCTGTCTCCTTTGCCATCTCAAGAGATGCGCAGCAGATTCCTCCTGCTCCGAGGTCTGTGACAAACTTGATATATCCTTCATCCCTGAGCTCAAGCAGGGCTTCAAACATCTTTCTTTGGGTGTAGGGGTCTCCTATCTGGACAGCAGTTGCAGGTGATTTTGTGCTTAATGCCTCTGATGAGAATGTTGCTCCGTGGATTCCGTCCCTTCCAGCCCTTCCGCCCAAAACATAAAGCCTGTCTCCAACATCAATATGTTTTTCATGCGTCAAAAGCCCTTTAATCTCTTTAGGAGCCCTTCCCCAGCTTCCGACTCCGACAATCGGCTTGCCGTTGTAGTTGTCGTGATTGTTGCACATTCCAAGGTTAAGCGCAATTCCCATCTGGTTTGCGCCTTCCTCAACACCCCTGACAACTCCGTCAAATATCTGTTTCGGGTTAAGAAGAAGCTCTTCAACTTTCCAGTCCAATCCTTTTTCCCTTGCAGATTTCCATTCTTTTTCATCAGTTACTGTCTCCCATTCATCTCCGACTTTGACAAGCCTTCTCTTGAAATACCTTCTCTTGTCTTCAGGATGCCCCAAAAAGTAAAATAAGAAATTTCCAATAACTTCCCCTCCGATTCCTGTTCCTGCAGGGTCCCTGTTGACACCGACAATTCCTGTTATAGCGCCGCCAAAAGGGTCAAGAGCTGAAGGAGAGTTGTGAGTCTCGTTTTTTACAAACACAAGCCATTTATCATTGAAATCGAAAACACCTGAATTATCATGATAGATTGAAACTCCAAGGTGAGGCTTTTTTTTCAGGACATTGAGTGTTGGATTTTTGATATAATGGGTAAAAATTCCCTCTTCGCTTTCAGGTATTGCCGCATTGTACAATGAATGCCTGCAGTGCTCGCTCCACATCTGTGCAAGGACTTCAAGCTCAGTGTCTGTCAGCACTCCTTTTTTCCTTCCTTTTATGCATGTGTTTTTCTCGCTTAAGGAATAATCAAGGATTGCGCGCATGTAATCTTCTTTTAATGATAATGTCCCGCCCCTCAGCTTGTCTTTTTTGTCTTCGCTCATATCAGGTGTGACAAGGTCAAGGTTTAGTGTTCCAAGCTTTCCTGTCTTCAGCAGCTCTTCCAGAGTCATGCTTCCCAAATCAATTTCAAAGAAATTTGGCCTTTCCCCAAGCTCAACAGGAGCTATTGTGTGGTCAAACCCGCTCTGGACTTCAAAATCCACCTTGTTAAGTATTGTGATGTTGTGAATCTGTGGGTTTGATGCAACTCTTTCAAGCTGTTCAACAAGATTTGAGTCGAACCCGCCGTCAACATAATGGACAACAGAAGTGTAAACAGCGCAGTCTTTTACATCAACCAATCCCAAATCCTTGTAAAGAACTCTTGCAGCATTGTCTGTGACGCCTGGCTTGAAGTCAACCTTGATTGCAAATTTCCATTCCTTTTCTGTTTCTATGGGAGTGTTGATAAAACTGTCCTGTGTTATGTCATGATGGACAAGGGCTGCGACTTTCTTCAGCTGTTCCTCATCAAAGTCATCTCCTGCAAGAGTGTAAATCTGTGTTGAGAAAGCTCTTGCATTATCTACCCCGACTTCCCTTAGCTGCTGTTCAAGAAAAGAAACAGTGTCAGACTTGATTACCGGCTTCTCTGCTGCTTCTATAGTGTTTATCGCTACCAACCATTATCCCCTTTGAGAACTAACTCACTATATATATTATAAAAGTTTTTCTATTCTGGAGTAGTTATAATCTGCTATCTTTTCAGGTCCTTGAACTTGACAGAATGCTGCTCTCCTGCGCTTCCCCAGTTTTCCAGAGGAGTCTCCTTGATAATCACTGTGACTGCCTGGCTGGGGATATGCATTGCTGTAAAAACTTCTGTAATCTTCTTAATCAGCTCAGGCTTGTCTTCCTTTTTCATAGGCCATGTTTCAACTGTCACGATTGGCATAATACCACCTCATTTGTCTTTTTTTGGATAGCTATTGTTAAACTTTTCTGTTTGTGCTGCTTAGTTTTATAAATGCCCTTTCCTTTCTTTTTTTAATGGTAACAAACACGCTTAGGGGATGGCTTACAGAGACAAGCACAGGCTTTGGCAGGCACTACAAAGTTTTTCATGCTTTGGAGAAAGAATTAATAAAAAATCCAAAGGGCTCCCTTGATTGTTTGGTTGTGGGTCCTGGATTGGAGCTGCATCATGCAAATCCGGTAAAAAAGCCTAACGGAGAGTGGGCTCTTGTTGAAAAAGCCAGTTCTTCAAAGAGGTATATTAACTCATATCAGGTTTTTGAGCTTGCGAATGCAGCAAGAAATGCAGGTATTGAGGATTACTACATAACAGCTTTGGATATAAATCCTGATGTTTTGGATGAGATGAGGAAAAGGCCTGCACTAATCAGGTTTTACAGAGATTTCTGGGAAAAATGCCATCATATACATGCTTCCCTCGAGGAGATGGATGAAATGCAGCAATATTTTGAATCTTTCTTCAGGAGTAATACTTTGTATGCAGAAGGAGGCGAAAGGATTGTTGAGATACCTGATGATGTTCTTTCAAGGGTACACTTGCATGAGGGGGATATACTTGCAGATGAGCTTCCCCCTGAAAGTTATGACATAGTGGTGTGCACTGTGGTCTTGTCCCATTATTCGAGGGAATGCACCCACGGAGTGGACCATGTGCCGGAAGTCATGGAAAAGCTCTGCAATGCAGTAAAACCCGGAGGATTCCATATCAATTCTGAACTTGTGTTTCCTGGTGATTGGGAGCATATTGCATACTCACCAGGAAGATCCACCACAATGCATCAACAATATGCACATATGATGCAGAAAGGATAATTATTGGTATAAAACGCCGACGCCCGGATTTGAACCGGGATATCCTTGCGGAAATCAGCTCTCAAGGCTGACGCAGTACCAGGTTGTGCCACGTCGGCATGTAATAAAATGGTGTTTCACTGGCTTTATAAAACTTTTTATTCGCTTCCAGCGAAACCCTTAAAAGCTTTTCTGTGGCGGGGTTTTCAGACGATGGAGACGAGAAAAATAGAAAGGTTTATAAATTGACCCTCATTTCTATTTATAAAATTATATGTGCTATTTCATATATATTATAATCATATAATGATTGGTTGGGGGTAACGTAACTATACTAACAGTATAGGGTGGTATAAAATGCACTTCGTAAAAAAATGTCCGGAATGTGGAAGCATCAACTTATTTCTAAATAAAGACAAAGGAGAGGTCATATGCAAGGACTGCGGTCTTGTTGTTGAGGACAAGATGGTTGAGTTCGGCCAGGAATGGAGGGAGTTTGACTCAGACGACAGCAACAAGCTGAGGAGAACAGGAGCTCCGATGACCTACACACAGTATGACCAGGGGCTTGGGACAGAAATCGGCCAAAAGGCAGACCTGTTCAGGCTTGAGGGAAAGGACAGGAACAAATTCTTCAGATTAAGGAAATGGCAGTACAGGATTTCAACTGCTATTGAAAGAAACCTGAAGCTTGCGCTTGCAGAGCTTAAGGGAGTTTCATCATCATTAAAGCTTCCGAAGTCAGTTGAGGAAGAGGCTGCAAGAATATATACTCTTGCTGTCCAGAGAGGGCTTGTAAGGGGAAGAAGCATGGAATCTGTTGTTGCAGGAGCTTTGTATGCTGCATGCAGAAGGCATGAAGTCCCAAGAACACTTGATGAGCTTTCAGAAGCCTCAGGAATTGAGAAAAAGGAAATCGGAAGGACATACAGGTTCGTGACAAGAGAGCTTGGAATAACAATCCTGCCAAGCAATCCCGCAGACTATATTGCAAGGTTTGCATGCTCTTTGACTCTTTCAGCTGAAACACAAAGCAGGGCTGTTGAAATTCTTGAAAAAGCCCAGAAGGTTGAGCTAACATCAGGAAGAGGCCCTACAGGCATTGCAGCAGCTGCTTTGTATGTATCTGCCTTGCTCCATGGGGAGAAAAGAACCCAGAGGGAAGTTGCGGATGTTGCCGGCGTGACAGAAGTTACAATCAGGAACAGGTACAAGGAGCTTCTTGAAAAGCTGAATCTGGAAAAGGATATAAAGAAAACAAAGAAAAAGAGAAAGTAAAAAAATAAAAAATTATTTTCTTATTTTATTTTCCAGGATTTTTCTTCTCCCACCAGTCTGGCTTTCCTGAGCCGGGTGCTGTTGGTGTTTCGTCTGCGTCGTCATCCATTGGGTCTTCGCTGTCTGGTATTCCGTCTCCGTCATTATCACCTGATAATATGTCAGGCAATCCTGAGCCGTCTGTGTTCTCCAACAATGGTTTTGCTTCTCCTGGTATTGCAACTACGCCGTTAATCTGGCAGTCAGGAGCCCATCCTGTTTGTGTTGTCCAGACATTCACTGTTCCTGCTGAGCATCCAAACTTATACTCTCCATCATTTGCTCCCGGCTTGCAGAACAATACCTGCTCGCAGCTGCATCCGTAATTGCTTGCCATATCCCAGTTGCTTGAGTCATAATGGTTTGGATTTAGCTTTACTGTTGCATACCCGTATTCTGAATCTGGGCATTTGTCATCTGCATCGCATACCAGGTCATTATCCTGGTCATTGTCCTCGTAGTCAACAATCCGGTATGTTGCAGGTGTTGCAGTGTACTGGCAGTCAAGGCTTGTATCACAGTAGTAGTCCCTGTATTCCCTGTTTTGCCTTAGCTCCCTGTCGCATGGAAGTATATCAACCCAGTATGGCACTCCAATTTCAACCAATCCATCTGCAGGGCATTTGGCATTGTTTGGTGCATTTACACATGCATCGCTGTTTTCATCACAGCTGTCATCTGTGCATGCTACATTATCATTGCAGTTAACTGCAGGCCCTGTGTTTGCGCATGCTCCTTCGCTGCATGTGTCAGGCCCGTTGCAGAATGTTCCGTCATCACATAAGTTGCCGTTTGTTGGGCATGGACCCCATGCTGTGTAGAAGGCTCCTTGCTGTCCTGCTCCGGTGCATTCCCTTGACTGAACTCCTGCGCACTGTCCTGTTCCGCAAGGCTGAGTCAATACCAACTCGTCTGCCTCATCAACTGCTCCGTCGCAGTCGTTATCTACACCGTCACAGTCATTTGGTGTTGGTGTGCAAGGAACATAACAATAACCTGGGTTTTGAGGGTCAGGCACTGCCGGCGACTGGCACATGCAGTTTACGCAGTATTGGCCAAACTCGCACTGCTCTGTTCCTTCAACAATCCCGTTTCCGCATACCTGGGCTGCTTTGCAGAAGCCCGGGCTGGTAGGGTCTGGTATGTACCCGCTCATGCATTTGCATGTGTTTGGGTCGCAGAATCTTGTTCCGTCGCATTCCTCTCCCTCTTCCAGGAGGTTATTTCCGCATACTGCAGGAGCAGACCCTCCTCCAAAGTAGGGATGTTCAAGGTTAAACACCTCACCCACATCAAATCCAATCTCCCCGCAACTAGCCTGTTGAAAAATCATATTAGTGCATACACAAAGATCAGAAATTACAACTGTTCCACCCAAGTATTCGCCGCTAGGGCAAACAACCTGTGTCTCTAGAGTACCAAACATGGGATTATCGACATAACCATAACCAACAGCGCAGGTATCACCATACTCAACACCAAATAATCCAAATACAAACTCACACCATTCATTTGAAGCAACATAAAGCCCTGTTATGCCATCTGATGACATGCACATTCCATCACTAAACTGCCCGCCCATATCTGTAAAAGACCAAGAAGAGGGAATCTCTAATGTGAATAACTCGCTGCACTCATCTGTACAAACTTGAGTATAAGGATTGCAGTCAAAGCCTTCAATTACTTTTCCTGTTATTTTATTACTGCTTGCTCCAAAAAGCGCGTTAAGAAGTTTTAATATAAAATTTTCATCACCTTCAACAAGAAC
The DNA here is from genome assembly GCA_016932755.1 of Candidatus Woesearchaeota archaeon. Classification (GTDB taxonomy): domain Archaea; phylum Nanobdellota; class Nanobdellia; order Woesearchaeales; family JAGWAF01; genus JAFGCE01. Next base: position 8,344 of record JAFGCE010000035.1, on the reverse strand, counting down.
ATCTCCGTCAGCTGTTGTCAGCTTGACAGCAGTCCTTTCAGCGCTTGCTACTGCTGCGAACAGCAGGACAAGGCATATTGCAGAAACTATTATTTTCATGTTTGTTTTAGCGTTTTTCATTGGAGCAACACCTCATTTTTTATTATGAATCATAGGTTAAATTAACAAAGTAGAACAAAAAACCTCTTTTGAATTCCAAATAATCCATTAATATACGTTTTTGTATATTCCAATATTTAAATCTTTCCTATATATAGTGGCAGAATAATCCTACCTCCCTAGATACAGCCTTTCAGCAAGGCTTTTTGGAAGTTTTGCTTTTATTATTTTTTCTGCAGCTTTGGATATATCATACGCAACTCTGCAGAACTCTATCTTCTTTGTCTGCGTATCCAGGATACAGTAAGAGGCTCTTGGGTCGCAGTCCCTTGGCTGCCCAACGCTTCCGGGATTGAATACAAGGTAGCCGTTAACTTTCTTCTCAAAAGGGATATGGGAATGCCCCAATGCGAGCATCCTGCTTTTCTTTGCCATGCCAAAGAATTTTTTCAGCTCCCAGTCATCGCTCTCAGGAAAGATATACTCATGAAGAGGGTCTCTCGGGCTTCCGTGGACAAAATATATCCCCTTTTCAATCCTTGTTGCAGGAAGCTTCTTAAGAAAATTCATGTTTGCCTTTGTAAGCTTCTTGTGGGTCCACCTCAGAGCATCCTGTCCTGCAGGTGTGAACCAGCTGATATCATCTGCGGCTATAACATAGAAGTCGTGGTTTCCTGCAACGCACTTAATCTTCATCTTTCTTGCAAGATTGATGCATTCATTAGGGCTTGCGCCGTATCCTATAATGTCGCCTGTGCAGTAGATTTCCTTTATCCCTCTTTTCTTGATACTGTCAAGCACAGCCTTGAAAGCCTCAAGATTAGAGTGTATGTCTGCAATTACTGCAATCTTTGTCATTTTAGTTTTTCCTGAAAATTGATGCTATCGCTCTCCATATCCTTCCGAAGAAAGACACACTTTCTTCTCCTTGATTTCCCTGCGCTTCTTCAGCAGGCGCTTCTTTGCCTGATGTTGCCGCTGTTTTTGCCTGCGTTGTTGTGGTTGCAGCTGCTGTTGCCGGCTTGAAGTCAGCAGGAGCTGTTGTGCACTGCTTGTATGTTATTGTGTCAAAATCATCAATTGTCTTGTCGCATCCGTAAGGCATTCCCCTTATGTAGGCATAGCTTACTGAATATCCCAGTGGAACTGCTATTGTGAACAGCCCTTCTCCCCTGTCTGAGATAACTGCATCAGAATCCTCAAGCGAGCCTTCATGCCTTTTTGTGCCGCCTTTCAGAAGGTATGTGAACTGCTTTATCAGGTCGTCATGGTTTGACTGGCCGAACCCTTTTCCTGAAATCTCAAGATAGACAGTTCCATCCTTGTTGAAGCACTGGTCAAGGCTCATCTCAAAAATATCGCATGCAAAAACAAAGCCAGGGCAGGACATCCCAAAGTCAACTGTCCTTGTGCTTCCGTCATCGTCAGGGAACTCAACCTGCATGTCATAAACCTTGTCATCCATGAACTCCATTACCTCTGAAACAAAATAAGCCCGTTTCTTTGTCTGGAGGTATGTTACCTTTCTTTCATCCCTGTCCACCCATTTTCCTTCCACTTCTTCGCCTTCTGACAGGACTCTTACTTTTCCCATGTCAATGGTGCCTTCCCCGCTGTAATAAAAGAAGTCAAACTTACCGACTCCGTCCTGTGTGCATGAGAACTTTTCCTGGTCTTCAAACTGAAGCGTCCTTGCTGAATAAACAGCAGGCACTGCAATAACCATCAAAACCAATATCAAAACAAGTTTTTTGTTGATTTTAACCACCCCTCATTTTTTGAATCTGAACCGTTTTTTGCTGAAATCAGCTATTTTATTGCCTTTTACCTTAATACCCTCTTTCTCCAATAAAAACTTTTTCTTTTTGCTGTTCATGACACCGCAGTATCCCCCCAAAGAGCCGTCGCTTTTGACAACCCTGTGGCACGGGATTATGACCGGCTGCTTGTTTGCATTTAATGCATTTCCGACAGCCCTGTACGCTTTTGTCTTCAGCTTTTTTGCTATCTCCTTGTATGTTGTTACCTTTCCTTTTGGGATTTTGCCCGCCAGCCTCAAAACCTCCTCATTAAACCCCATATATAAAGAGGTGCGAAATGTTTTTATATACTTTTCGCAGTTCTGGTTTAATGCCTCAAAATCATGGTGAAGACAAGGGAAGAGGATTTCTTGCGGATTATTTTCCATGGTTTTATGACTGGATTGAGAGGCGCAGGCAGAATAAAATCAGGAATTCAGCGACATACATGGAGGATATGCTTGCCAAGCAGCGGCAGGTTGCAGCGCTCCAGGAAGAAATCAGCGGTTTGAAAAGCGGTTTGGACACGAAAGTTGATGAAGCAAGGGAAGAGGGCAGAAAAAAGGCTGAAACACAATACAATGCTTCATTAGCCCAGATAAATGCAGAGCACAGAACTGAGATTGAGTCTGTGAATTCTGCAATAGACAGCCTGGCTCAAAGAGAGGCTGAGTCAAGGGCGGACTATGAAAAAGAAAAGGCAAGGGCAGACAGGCTGGAGGAGAAAAATGAAGAGATGGGATTTCAGCTCCAGCAAACAGGCGTAAAGGCTGCGTCGCTTGAAAACATGGTTAGGAAGCTCGGCGAGGAATCTGCAGCTGAAAAAGCGCGGGCAGAAACAGCCCTTGGAAATCTTAGCACTATACTTTCAGACCCTATGCACAACTTCAGCGAAGTATTATGGGAAGGCTCAAGCACAGGAATTGTCATTGTTGACAGGGAAGGCAAAATACTCAGGGCAAACTCAAAAGCAGAGGCATATCTCGGAATGGAGGAAAAGGATTTAGAGGGATTAGGCCTTTTAACAGCTGCAAAGCACAATCCTTATTTCGGGAGATACCTGTCATTTTTCTCAGAATACGCTTCAGAGATGCATGCAGCGGGAAAAAGGTTTGAGCCAAACACATTTGCCATAGAGAAGACTGCAATAACTGTCATGGGGCTCACAAAAGGTGACCAGAAAGGGAAATATTCCTATGGTTTTATCTTAATAACCCCCCATGTATCAGCTAGCAGTGCAGGCGCTGTTGTTGATTTCTTCAAAAACATGCTTTCAGAAAGCATCACAGTCAAAGGGGCGCCGGCATTTGAGGACATAGTCCTAAACTATGTTGTTCCTGTGATGACATCCCACAAGAAATCAGTTTATATCTCGCTGGATGTCGATTTGATTGAGAGGCGCTCGCTTGACTCTTTTGCAAAAGCATACACGATACTGAAAAATGAGGGTGCAAAGTGCAGGCTGACAGATGTCCCGCGGGATGCTGCAGAATACCTTCTCAAGCATAATCTCTGCCCTGTAATCCCTGACGATATCAAGATGGGAAAAAAGGACAGTGCAATAGCAACTGCAGTCCAGATTGAGAAATACAACTCCAAGCCAGCTCAAGACGAAAAAAAAACTCCGGCTGATACGAATGAGGGCGCTATCCCCGGGTTTGCTGACTAAAAGAGTTTTGCTGCCAGCTTTTCAAAGGAAATTTCCTTTTTTTTGTACTGCCTGGCAAGCCTTATTGCCTTCTTCCTGTCAATCATGATTCCCTTTTTCTTCAGTGTATGCGTTATCCTGCCTGATATAAGGTACTGGATGAACTGAGTAACATTCTTTGGCTTTTTTGACTTGTGCATTCTTTCAAAGTCAATAAGCACAGGCTTTTTGTTCATTATGATATGCTTGAATGGGCGGTGCATTTCCTCCTTGTCAATCCCCATGGCATCCATTTCACGGCACTGTCTTAAAACATCTTTTACTGCGTTTGCTATTTTTGTTTTTTGGCTTTTCTCTGCAAATTTCTGCAAAAATTCGCCTTCAACAAAATAATACACAAAGAAATCCCATTCTGAGAATATAATCCTCGGTCCGATTCCCTTTTTGTTCAGCAGCTTAATCCACTTTGCCTCGTTTGCAATCCTTCCTTCTGCCATGCTTTTCGGGAGCTTTGACTTTGCTGTTACCTTTTTTCCTTTGTATTTTCCTGTGAAAAGCATGCCCCTGTGCCCGTGCGTGAAATATTCAATATTCTTAACCCCTTTTTTCCCCAGCTTAAGCGCGATTTTGTTTTTTTGTATTTTGTAGACAATCAGGTCCTCGAAGAAAACATGCTTTTTTGACAGTATCTCAAACTCAAAAAGGTTTTTTGTCAGGATTTCCTCAACTTTATGCTGGTTTGTAAGCGAGCTAATCAGCAGGAGGATTATTCCGTCGTCTTTGAGGTAGTCTTTTGCCCTGCCAAGGAATTTTTCTGTAATCTCGTACCCTTTTTTCCCTCCTTCAAGAGTGATGTCCTTAAGTTTTGGCTCTGCAGGAAGATAAGGCGGGTTGAAAATTATTGTGTCAAACTTCTGCTTCGGCACTTTCTGGAATAAATTGCTCTGCCTGAAGTTTATTTTTTTGTTTTTTGTCTCTTTTTTGCAGTGTTCAATAACATCTTTTTGCACGTCAACTGCCAGCACTTTTTTTACAGCTTTTCTTCTTGCAGCCGCCGCCGCCTGTATTCCTGAGCCTGTTCCCATGTCAAGAACAGTCCCTTTTGCAAGCTTCTTTACCTGCTCTTCAAGAAGGATTGAATCCTCCAGCGGCTCGTATATCATATCTTTTCTGTTTGTTTTGCTGTTTTTAAGCTTTTCTTCACCTAAGCTTTTTAAACAGCCTGCGTTTCTTTTGCTGCATGGCAAGAAAAAGTTATAGGCAGTACAGCTATCCAAGGCCTTACAGAGAGACTGCAGTAGACCTGCCTCCTGAGTTAGTATCATTTTTCAGGAACAGGGGCGCTGCTATGAGCAGCAGAAGGGACAGGAAAGAACTGCTTCCTTCCCACGGAAGGTACATCCAAACACCGAATGTGCAGGATGCTGTGGCAGTTTCTTATGTCGGTATTGAAGGAGGGAATCCTGAGGAAGTTCCTTATGATGTTGTTAATGACCTGGATTCAATAGACTATCCTTTCACAAACCCGGATGTTAAGGATAAGGCAAAGGCTGACGAGATTACAAGAGAAGCGCTTGCTTTTCTTTTCGGTCCTGGGGGTTACACAGACATACAGAAAGCATACATGCTCAATACGAATACAATCCCTGTAAGGGTAGCCTACAGGGACAAAGGAAAAAGAACAAAGCTGATGTATGTAAAAAGGCCTGACACAAACCGTATAATAGGAAAATACCTTTACGGAATTATCAGCGGGCTTGAGCAGTACAACTGGGGCTTCAACAGGGCTGTTTTTATTGAGGAGGAAGTTTCAGGAAGCCTTCTCGCTGACCTGAACGAGAGAGAATATCTGGAGAACCCCGAATACAAGAAAGGAATTATAAGGGCTGTGGTTCATTCTGATTTCCTGGCTCTCCACGATACAGCGCATCCAAGAAACAGGATTATAGATTCAGGCATGCAGACAGTATTTTTTGACTTTAACATAATGTTCGGGAAGAAAGACCACAGGAAAAACGAGCTTCTTGACGAGTATGTAGGGCTGCCCGGCTTCATGGACACTGACATATTTGATGAATATTTCAAGGAAAAGAGGGATGTGAGGAAAAGGGTGTCTGAGCATAGGAGAAGCTTTGAAAAGTTTGTCAGGCTGATTGGCGGGCTTAGGGACAGAACAGGAAAGACGCTGGATGAAAGAATGCAGAGGTTCTATGACGGGCAGATGCCGGACAGGAGCAGGGTCAGGAGCATTGAGGAATACTTTGAAAGAAAAATTGATTCATACGTCCAGGACAGCGGAATTTAGCTTTGGACAGCCTCGAAATATTCTTTAACTCTCTCAACAATTGTCTTGAGGTAGAACTGCTCAATCTTTTCTGCAAAAATCTCTGTCAGCCTTGCATTCTCTGTAATCCTGTATGTGTTTGCAACCTTCTCAATAAGAAACAAATCCCTTAGCCTTTTCAGCTGCCTTCTTATGTTTGACGGAGCAATGCCGAGCATCGGAAGTTTATGTCTCTTCCTGTTCTCGACAACAGCCTTCTCAACATCCTCTGAAGTCATCTCTTTTTTTGCAGTTAGAATTGACTGGAAAACATCAACAACAACATCCCTTGAGTCTCCGGGCTGGAGAAGCCCGACGCTAAGGCAGAGCTTTTTGATAAGCTCCCTTCCCTTGAGCTCGTAAGGCTTTTCATATTTCCTCAGCGTTATTTCTGCGAGAGGAATCTCTTTAGATACTGATTTTGCCATGAAAAAGCTTTCAGAAAAAGACCTGCCGCCTTATCCTGAAAAAGCCACCCCCTTTGGTCTTTGCTAAAAACCTATAATCAAAAACTAGTTTAAATACTTTTTGCTAATAGGTATGGAGAAACCTATACTGGTATTTTTTTTACCCTAAATAAGGTTAAACCTTGTCAAAAAATATTGAGAATTCCTTTCCCTTGACTTTCTCGTCGCTGTGGTGCTTATGCTTCTTGGCAGGCTTTTTTGACGAAACTTTTATCTTGTCAGCCCCGCATTTCTCTGCTATTGCCTTGTCCCATTTCTTGAGCATGTCTTCCATTTCCTCGTCAACTTTTATGAAAAGGACAATCCTGTCAGGCTTTTCAAGCCCTGCTTTCTTCCTCAAAGCCTGCACCCTTCTCATGACTTCCCTTGCATATCCCTCTGCCTCAAGCTCCTCGCTTCTCTCGGAATTGATGTAGACAAGCCCTCCCCTGAACTCCATCTCTGTGTAAGGGTAAGGCACATCCCTCTTGATTATAAGGTGCTTCCTCAAAAGCTCGATATCCTTTCCGTCGACCTTTACCTTGAACTTGCTTTTCTTTTCCAGCGATTCAATGATTGTGTCAGCGCTTTCTGTTGAAAGCCTTGCGATTATCTTGGGCGTGAGCTGCCCGAATTCAGGGCCCAAAGTCCCGAAGTCTGCCCTGACAGAAGCCTTTGCCTGCGGAAGGGATTCCTGCACCTTTATCTCCTTTGAGTTTGTCTGCGACTTGATTATGTCCTCCATGGATTCAACAGCCTCGACAACCTCCTTGTCTTTTGACGCGATTATAATTTCCTTCAGAGGCCATCTTGTTCCGAGCTGGACTTTTTCCCTTGCAGCAAGGGCTGACTGGACAACGCTGCTTGCAATGTCCATCTTCTGCTCAACCTCTTTGCTGATAAGCTTTTCATCAGCCTTGGGCCAGTCAAAAAGGTGTATGCTCTCCTCTTTCATGCCGAACCCTTCTTTCAGGTCCTGGTACATCTGCTCTGATATGAACGGCGCGACAACAGCAAACATTTTCAGCCCTTCAGTCAGGACAGTGTAAATTGTGTAAAGGATTGCCTCCTTCTCCTGCTTTGTTCCTGTGGCTGCTTTGTCCCTTATCAGCTGGATATAGGTTCTTGACAGCTCAAGGAAAAGCTCTTCTATCCTCAAAGGAACCTCGTTAAGCCTGTATTCCTCAAACAGCCCAGTCACCTGCTTTATTGTCGAGTTTAGTTTTGAAATTATGTATTTCTCCTCAATTGAGAATGCGTCCTTTGCAAGGCTTTCATCAATCTTCTCAGGATTCTTTCCAATGTTCCTTGCCATGTCCATTATGAAATTGTGCAGGTTCCAGAACACAAACATGTTCTTGTGCTTCAGCTTGACATCGTCAAAGTTGTAGTTTATGTCAATCCCAGGGTTTGCCCCGCCGATCATGTAATACCTTAACGTGTCTGCCCCGTAATCTTTTACAACCTCTTCAGGCAGGATGTAGTTTCCCAGTGATTTTGACATCTTCCTTCCCTGGCTGTCCTGCACAAACCCGTGCATGTAGACTGCCTTGTACGAATGCTTTTCAAGCGCAAGCATTGATGTTATGAGGAGCAGGTTGAACCATCCCCTTATCTGGTCTTTTCCCTCAAGAATAAAGTCTGCAGGGAACAGCTCCTTGAAAATATCCTTTCTCTGCGGATAGTCAAGGCAGTTCCACGAGACAGTTCCTGCGTCAACCCAGACGTCAAGTATGTCCGGAATCCTTGTCTTTGTTTTTCCGCATTCGCATGGTATCGTGATTTCGTCAATCCACGGCTTGTGGAGGTCTTTCGGCTTTTTGCCTGAGAGATGCTCAAGCTCTTTCTCGCTTTCAACAACATCATAAGCCCCGCACTTTTCGCATCTCCATACAGGAAGCGGAGTTCCCCAGAACCTCTGCTTTGTGATTGAGTTGTCCCTCAGGTTTTTCAGCCATGAGTCAAATGCGTTGAAAGCTGCATTCGGAACCCACTTGACTTTTTTGTTTTCCTCAATCATCTTTTCCTT
>JAFGCE010000034.1 GCA_016932755.1 Candidatus Woesearchaeota archaeon | reverse complement strand
TTCTCCAGGCATTCGCTTATGTCATAAATCTGCCCCCTGTAAACCCTGTAATCTCTAATGTTCAATTTCCTAAGCTCTTTTGCCAAGCTTTCGCACATGCTGAAGCATCTGTCTCTTAAGCCCCCTCCTATATATCCTTCTTTTCGTGCTGCGGCAACAACTGTCCCCATAGCAGAGATAAAATCATCAAGGTACTCATAATCAAATACCATATCCTTTGCCCATAAGGATGTAAAAACTTTTGTAAGATATGCGCTTGAAACAGAAACATGGAAGCTGGATGAATGGTAGTATCCTTCTGAAAAAATTGAGTTTTTGCTGCAGTATTCTGCATTTTCAACAAGCTTTCCTGCCAAATCAAACCTCGCATGGGGGTCTCTTCTGATTCCGCTGAGTGCAAAGTCCTCATGAAGAAAAAGTGTATGCCTGAGGTCATAAATGGATTTCCTTACAGCATCATCCTCTTTTGGTCCGATATTTTCAGTGAGCTCAAGCCGCTTTTTCTCCAGCAAAGTGCTTTCATTTTCGCCGACAAGGATGCCAAGGAGAAGCTCAGGAAAAAGATGGGCAATGATATATTTTTTCTTTGCTGTGGTAATCCCTGTAGCCTGGTTAAATCCTTGTCTGAAATCCCTCATTGCAGAATATACTGAATGCACTTCCTTATACACAGCAGAAGGGTCATCCCCAAAGAACTCAAAAAAGTGCCTTAGTTTTGGGTCAAATTCGTGATGGTCAACAACCTTTGCCATCTTTCCGGTATTGCTTTGAAGCCTTAACTTGGCATTGCTGCAAAGCCTTTCCAGTCTTGAAAATGTTGTTTCACCCGCACTCACTTGCCCCCACCTTAGCATGAGGGATGATTAGTTAATATTTAAAACTACTGAGAAAAAGAAGCAAGTCACTGCATAACTTCCTTGTCAGACTCCAGAGAGTTTATAATCTCCTCAACAGAGTAAGAATCATACTTCTCTGAAAGATTAATAAGAAGCTCTATTATTTCATTATTGGTCATGTTCGGCATAGTATCACCCCGCAAAACTGACTATAGAATACATGGATTTTGAAGTATATAATTTTTTTGCTTATTGGCTGTTGCCAGCGCATGCATCAACCAAATCCGCAATGTCCCTGGCAATAAGATTATAGAAATATTTGGGTGAAATTGGCTTGCGGATAACCTTTACATGCATAGAATTCACAATAGGGGGTATCTCGTCAGATGCTGTTATGAGATACCTTAAAGAGCCCAATAAATGAGGGTATGCTTCAAGAAAAAACTGGTTGCCGTCCATGCCCACATGCTTCCCGTTTTCTTGTTTCCCCTGCAAATCACACACAACCACCTCAGGTCTTGCTCCTCTATGCACTATTTCTTCAAGAGCATTGCCAGCAAGCTCAAATGTTCTTACATTATACCCAAGAAGGGCACCATACTGTTTCAGGCAATCCGCAACTTCAAGATTATCATCAATTATCCAGACCTCTTCGCCTGCCATAAAAATACTATAAGATTTAGAAATATTTAAAGGAAACGGTTACATCACTTCAGGAGATTCAATTCCCAGCAACTCAAGCCCGTTTTTTATTACCTGCCTCACGCAGTCAACAACAAGAAGCCTTGCTTTCAGGAGGTTCTTGTCCTCCTGTATTACAGGGCAGTTTTCATAGAATTCGCTGAATGATTTTGCCAAATCAAGAAGGTACCTTGCAACAGCCGAAGGCTTTTGGTGGTCTGCCGAATCCCTGACAACATCCGGAAAGCTTCCCAGCAGGCTGATAATTGCAGTTTCCTTTGGATGCTTCAGCAGTCCAAAATCAACAGTCCTTATCTCTTTCAGAGGCGATTTTTTCAGCATTGAACAGCACCTTGCATGCGCGTACTGAACATAAGGCCCTGTCTCTCCCTCAAATGCGATTGACTCCTCGGGATTGTATGTCATGTCTCTTGTATGGTCAATCTTGAGCATATAGAATTTCAATGCGCCAAGCCCAATCTGCTCAGCTCTTTTTTTAAGCTCATCCTTTCCGATGTCCTTGTGCCTCTGCTCTATCTCCTTCTTTGCAAGTTTTGCCATCTCCTCTACGAGGTCATCAGCATCGACAACATTCCCTTCCCTTGATTTCATCCTTCCTTCAGGAAGATTGACCATTCCATAGCTTAGGTGGAACAGTTTTTTTGCAAACTGGTATTTCATCAGCTCAGCAATCTTGAAAAGCTGCTTGAAATGCAAATCCTGCTCTGAAGCAACAACATAAACTGATTTTGAAAGATTAGGATAATCCTCAAACTTGAGCTTGGCAAGGTACAAGTCGGTTGTCATGTAGATTGTTGTTCCGTCGCTTCTCAATAATATCTTGTTTGGAAGCCCGTGCTCCTCAAGCTGGGCATACACTGCCCCTTCATCATTCTTTTTAAGTATGCCTTTCTTTAATCCTTCCACCACAATATTTCTTCCGTACATCCAGATATCGCTTTCAAAATATTCCTTGTCATACTTTATCCCGAGAGCATTATAAGTCTCCCTGAACCCGTCAAAAGCCCATTTGTTCATCTTTTTCCAGAGTTCAATAGTCTCTGTATCCCCTTCCTCCCATTTCTTGAGCAGGTCTTTTGCCTCCTTCTCGTATTTCTCGCTTTCGCCTGATTTTTTTGCAAATAATACGTACCAGTCTCCTACAAAATGGTCTGGTTTTTTGTTCGGCTCCCTGCCTTTGCCCCATTTCTGGTAGGCATACATGCTTTTGCAGATGTGGACTCCTCTGTCATTGAAGAAATTTGCCCTGATTACTTTATTGTTTGCTGACTCAAGAAGCCTTGAAACAGACTCTCCGAGGAAAATGTTTCTCAAATGCCCGAGATGAAGCGGCTTGTTGGTGTTTGGGGAGCAGAACTCAACCATGACTTGCTTTTGCTTTCTGCTTCTTGACTTTCCGTAATTGCCTTTTTCTTTTTCAATGGCAGGAAGAACTTCCTTTGCAAGCTCTTCCTTGTTAACAAAGAAATTAAGATACGGCCCCTGAACCTCAATCTTTTTCAAATGCTTGTTCAGCTTTATTTTCTTTGCAAGCTCCTCTGCAATCTGGTTTGGGGATTTTTTGAATTCTTTTGAAAGAACAAAGCAGGGAAAAGCGTAATCCCCCATTTCAGGATTCGGAGGAACTCCTAAGCTGATTTCCACCTTCACGCCTTTCATCTCTTTTTTCAGCGCATCAAGCACTTTCTGCCTGAATTTGTCCATAGCCCTCTTTTATAAAGTGCATATTTATTAAAGTTTTGGAAATAATTATTTGTCCAAAATAAAACAAATAAGTTTTATTTAGAATAGATATGTTCAAACAGAAACATTTATATAGTAGTTTCACTGTATACAATTGATATGGACGACTTACAGAAAGAGATACTCAAGCTGGAAAGAGTGAAAAGGGCCAAGGAGATACTGGAAGAGCTCCAGTACGGAAAGGAGGACTGAGCCGTATGCAAACAAAACTTTCAAAATATGTGGAGATAAACGGAGTGAAGCTCAGTCCCTCCCTTATCAAGCTTCTGAGAAACTTTGAAGTCGAGCACATAGCGTCTTGAAAATGACAAAGATAGCTGAGATGACAGTTAGGTATATTGCCGACCACCCGGAAGTGAAGCAGTGCCTTGCAAAAGACATGATAAACTACAGCAAGCTTGCGAGAAAAATAGCTTCCAGCATTAAGATCAAGAATACTGATGCAGTAATCGCAGCCTGCAGGAGATATGCCTTAAAATTAAGAAAAGCAAAAGACGAGACTGGCATAGACATTCTCAAGAAAAGCAAAAAGACAATCAGCATAGAAAACAGGGAGGCGCGCCTTACTTTTACAATCGATGAGAAAAGACTTGCGGCAGTATTAAGAGACTTGAAGTGATTTAGGGCTCTTCTTCATCCTTGCTTTCATCCTTGCCTTCTTCAGACTCTTCTTCGTCGCCTTTCGCAGACTCTTCATCAGCTTCATCATACCCCGCCATGAAGCCTTCCTCTTCAGGGGAAATCTCGTCGCTTTCAATAAGGTCTTCCCTTACATCCTCTGAGTAAACATTCTCTTCCCCATCCCGGAATTCGAGCTTGTCTCTCTTCTTTTTCATATTAAATCCGGAAATGTAGCGGGTAATTTAAAAAGCTTTTGTTTTTCAACAGTCTGCAATAGGAAAATTTTTAAATTAAACAGATAAGAGAGTAAATATGATAAATCTTGCAATACCTGCATTGATAATCCTGATAATTTTCTTTGTATATATGGGGTGGAGTTTTTTCATTCCCGTAACTGAGCTTTTCATAAACGGGCTGATTATATACGCGCTTTTCCTTAGGGCTTATGCTGAGATAAAAAAGGAGAATAAGCAGGCGTTCTATATAGGCGGGGCTGTCTGCGCAATGATAA
>JAFGCE010000033.1 GCA_016932755.1 Candidatus Woesearchaeota archaeon | reverse complement strand
GGGAATATCCCTCCTGAGCTGCTTCCTTCCCCTCCGACAGGGGCTTTCAGCTCGTCCATTTTTTCAACAACATTAATCTCCCCCACTTCAACTTCTGTGACTGTGGCATTGTGCTTTTTTGCAATCTCTGTGACAACATTTGATGTTGCGTCATTTGTGACAACAACCCTGTGTTTGCCTTTGTATTCCGAAAGCACATCCTCAACAAGCAAAGCGAGGATGTACTGGCCTGAAAGCATCTTTCCGTTTCTTTTTACAAACTCTGACTTGTTTGGAAGCACGAGCTCAACCCTGTCTCCGTCGCAGTCCCATCCTGCCCCCAAGTCAGCCTTCAAATCCTCAACATAAAACGCAAGATAAGCAAGTGATTTTTCATTCGGTTCAATAAGCCTGTTAAAGACCCCAAGATTCATGTTCTTATAGACAGCGTCAACACCTGTTTTTTCCAGTATATCTTTTATGACAACTCTTGCTGCACCTCCATTAGGGTCAACAACAACTTTCAGGTTTGCTTTTCTTATTGCTTCAATTCCTTCTTCTCCAACAGTATCAAGAACAAACTTTACATAAATCTCCCTTAGTTCGGTTGATTTGTCAACTGATTTTCCCCTTTGCCCGTTGCTTGGCTTGATCTCCTTTTTCCTGTTCCTGATTACCTCTTCTGCTTCTTCCGGGGCAAGAAGGGAGCCTTTTTCTGAAAGGAATTTCCAGCCGTTGTATTCGGGCTCGTTATGCGAGGCGCTTATGACAACACCTCCTCCTGCTTTGAATTCCCTTACTCCAAGCTGTATCGCAGGAGTTGTGTTGAATCCGACATCAATAACATCAAACCCCTCTTCCAGAAATACTTTCTTCATCTCTTCTTTTATGTGGGCTGATGAGGGTCTTGTATCCATCCCTACCATGACAGCTTTTCTTTTTTTCTTTTTCTTTAGAAGCCCTGCATAAGCCCGGGTGTAATTCCTTATTAGCCTGTCTCCCAAGTCTTCTTTGAAAATTCCCCTTGTTCCTGAAAATGACTCAACTAGCATTTATTGCACCTTAATCCATAAACATGCTGTAAACATACTCGTCCTCGCCGTCGTAATAGTGGTCTTTAAGAACAGCCTCCTTTATAAGACCCAGCCTTTCATAAAATTCCTGTGCTTTTTTGTTTGATGAATGCACATATGCATAAACTTTTCTCAGCTTAGTGTTGTGTGTCTTATAGAACTTGTCAGCTTCCTGCACCATTCTTTCGAATATGGCAGTGGTGTTGCCCTTCCCCTGGTATTCGGGGAGTGTTGCAACCCTTCCTATTTCAGCAAGCTGGTGCTTTGGCAGCCCCTGAACCCTCCAGCAGCCCATTCCAATTATCTTGTCTTTGTCCAAAGCAACAACATAATTGTACCTGCTAAGCTCTTCTATGAAAACCTTTTTTGCCTCATCTTCATCTTTGATGTTATAATTTTCAACCAATACTTTTGCCACTTGTTCAGCATCAGAGGCTTCAGCTTTCCTGTGCTTTATCATATGTGTACCCCCTCTTCACTCATATATACCCAAAAAACTGAATTTATTATAAAAATCTTGCCCTTTTGCAAAAGAATTATATATCCTGCTCATAACAGGATAAGCATGAAAATAGGGGTTAAAAAAGAGATAAGGGTGCTTGGTGTTGATGACGGGCCTTTTGACAAATTCAGGGACAAAGAATGCCTTGTTGTAGGAACACTCTACCGGGGAGGGAACTATCCTGACGGCATTTTGTCAGCAAAAGTGAAGGTTGACGGCTCTGACTCAACAAAAGCTCTTGTTTCTATGGTCAACAGGTCAAAATTCAAGCCCCAGCTTCAGGCAATAATCCTTGACGGAATTGCACTTGGAGGGTTTAATGTGGTGGATATTGAATCTCTGAACAAAAAAACAGGGATTCCGGTTATTGTTGTTGTAAGGGCTTATCCTGATTTTGATGAAATTATAAGGGTTCTGAAGAAGCTTAAGAAACACAGGCAGATTAATCTGATAGAAAAGGCAGGAAAGCCTGTCAAGGCAGGAAAAGTGTGGGTTCAGTTCAAAGGAACAAGTTTTGACAGGGTAAAAGAAATCATAAGCATAACCTCGACAAGGTCGCATCTGCCTGAGCCGGTAAGAGTGGCTCACTTAATAGCTTCAGGCATTATAAAAGGGGAAAGCCGGGGAGATGCCTAAAGTTTTATAAATAAGCGAGTTTTACCCTTCTTCGGGTGAAGACATGAGTAAGGTAGTTGTTACTTTTAATCCGTTTGGGGCAATGGACGCAAGGGGGAAAGGATTTTTTAACCCTCGCTACGGTTGGATTGCATATTCTGAACTTATTGATGCTCTTCAAATGAAAGGAGCGCCCATAGACTACTTTGATGACGATGACTTCAGGTTTATGGCGCACGAATTTGGCGATGAAAGGGCAGTAAAGGAATACCTTGAGGAAAGGCTTGAATATGCAGGGCTTGTTATCCACAGCCCGCATGAATTCAATGCGTCCCTAATCAGCTATCTCCTTGCTCAAAATGAAAGCTCTGCTTTATTGCACTATGATTCCTGGCGTTCAAACCGCACAACAGTTCCTGAACAGTTCCTTAACCACTCGCTTTATGATAATCACGGAAGCGTTTCACACGGGCTCAGGTTCCCGGTGCAGCATGTTAACGAGGATGTAAAAAGAAAAGACAAGATTCCATCGCTTGCTAAAATGCTTGGTTTTGACGTTCCTCCCACAGTAGTCCCTGCAACAGCTTTTAACCACGAGTTTTATCCTGTTTTTATAAAGCACGCAACAACAACAAACGGAAGAGGGGTTTATCATGCTAATGGAAAGCCAGAGCTTGCAGAAGCTTTAATTCAGATAAAGAAAAAAGGGCAGAGGATAAGAGACCATGTTGTCCAGGCGGATATAAGCTGGGGGAACAGGGAAGAGGGCTCTTACTCTTTTAGGGCTCTTTGTGTTTCAGGAGAGGCAATAGGCGTTGTAATAAACTATTCTTCAGGAGAGCATATAACCAACAAAGGCAAAAGCTATGTCAGCATCTTTGCTCCTGGATTTCCGGATGACTGCACTCCGTGCGCAGTTACAAGGGAGGGGCATTTTATGCATGGTTTAAAGCTTGATGGTCTTATAGAACCAATCCAGGAGGCTGTTCGTGAGGCAGAGCCAATTGCAGGATACTGTGCTCAAAAGGGAAGCCAAGTTATAAGTGTCGAGCTTATACGTTCCCAAGTGATAGATGTTAACAGCGATCCAGGCTCAAAAGAGTTTGCAGTCCAGTTCAGCCCGGAATATGCAGGGTCAGGGCTTACAAATTTCCAGGTAGCCGCAAGGGTGCAGGCAAACTATCTTTTAGAAAAAATGCTTAGGTAATTCTTGCAGTTAATCTGTATAATACAAATTTCCTTCTCTTTTCTGCATCTGGTCCATCTGGCTTCCTGGCTTGTTTGCCCTCGGTCTTTTTGATTCTGGGTCTCTCCTAAAAGTAAGCTGCAAATCCTCAAGGAACATATTCATTCCTTCTGCCATTGCAAATGGTCCGTGAACTTCACCACGTTCTGCAGGAACTCCGTCAAAAACAACGAGCTTGCGGGAAAGGTAGTCAACAAACAGCAAGTCGTGGTCAACAATAAGTGCAGAAGCGCCTTTTTGGTCCATAAAATCCCTTATGACTTTTGAGACTGTCAGCCTCTGCTCTACATCAAGGTATGCCGAAGGCTCGTCCAAAAGATAAAGATTGGCATCCCTGCTTAGGCAAAGGGCGATTGAGACTCTCTGAAGCTCGCCTCCTGAAAGCTCGCTTAACTTTTTCAGCATAAGCTGTTTTATTTTCAAAGGTCTCATAAGCTGGATATCATATTTCATTACTGCATCCTTGAGCACATTTGCAACTATTTCTGTTGAGCCCGACTCAAGATACTGCGGCTTGTAGCTCACTTTTACATTCTGCATTATCCCTCCTTTGTCCGGCTTTATCTCGCCTGCAAGCATCCTCACAAATGTGGTTTTTCCTATTCCGTTCTCTCCCAGAATTCCTGTAACATCATGCTTCTGCAGCTCTCCCTGCTTTGCGTCGAGGCTGAATTTTCCAAGCTTTTTTGCAATATCCTTCCATCCTGTGATAACAGGCTTTTCTTTTGCTTTTTCAGGAGGTCTTGTCTCAAATTTTATCGGCTTGTCCCTGAACCTTACATTCTCTTCTTTCATATAGCCTGAAAGGTAGATGTTAATGCCAACTCTTGTTGTTTTTGGAAGCCCTACAATTCCGTATGCTCCCTCCTCTCCGTACATTATGTGGACAAGGTCTGTCATATAGTCAAGAATTATCAGGTCGTGCTCAACAACCATCACAGCAGTCTTTTCATCAGCCAGATTTTGTATGAACTTGCTTACCTTAATCCTTTGTTTTGCATCCAGGTATGATGTCGGCTCGTCAAAAACATAGAAGTTTGCTTTTTTCAGCGAAGCTGCCGCAATTGCAACCCTCTGCAGCTCTCCTCCTGAAATCTTTTTTATGTCATTGTCAAGTATCGCTTCAATCTCAAGCTCTTTTGCAACCTCCTCAAACTTGTTCTTTTCGTCAACTTTTTTCAGCAGGTCCCGCACTTTTCCCTTTATCTGCTTGGGTATTTGGTCAACCTGCTGCAGCTTGTAGCTTGCCTTTATCTCTCCTTTCTTCACTTTTTCAAAAAATATCTGTGCTTCGGTTCCCTTGAAGTATGCTATCAAATCATCGTAGCCTGCCTCTTTTTTGCCGAGGTTTGGCTGAAGAACTCCTGCAAGAATTTTTATTGCAGTTGACTTTCCTATTCCGTTCCTTCCCAAAATACCGACAACTTTCCCGAAGATTGGAATCGGAAGGTTGTAAAGGACAAACCCATCCCCCCCATACCTGTGTATTGGGGGTTTGTTCAGCGCTTCCGGAAGGTTGATTATGTGGATTGCCTCAAAAGGGCACCTTTTCGGGCAGATGCCGCAGCCTGTGCAAAGCGATTCATCTATCTTGGCCTTCTTTTCCTCGTCCAGCACAATGCATTCCTTGCCTGTCCTGTTTACAGGGCAAACCTTTATGCATAGGTCTGCGCATTTTGTGTGGAAGCATTTGTCTTTCTCAACTACAGCTATCCTTGTCATAACAAATAAGTCTTGTATTGCATTATTTAAAGATTACTGGAAAAATCAACAAAACTTATAAACAAGCTTTGCAACCTTCAGAATATGAAATGCGAAATTT
>JAFGCE010000032.1 GCA_016932755.1 Candidatus Woesearchaeota archaeon | reverse complement strand
ATGAGGAGTGTTTCTTTGCTCAGAAGCCATGCTGCCAGCCCTCCTGCTCCAAGTGCTGTTAGAGCAACAAGAATACCCCAAGGAATCCTCAACCTAGGCATCTCTCCGGAAGGGGGAATCTCTTCTCCAGCAGGAGCTCTGCATACATCAACAACTATAACACAGGGGTCGCATCCTGGGCAGGAACCGCAGTCATCAGGGCAGTTAAGGCAGTTTTCATCCATGCTGCACACACCATCCCCGCAGTTAAATCCGCTGAAAAGCCGTCTTGCAACTGTTTCTCCGCCTGCTATGCTTATATTGACGGTGCTTATGTCTTCAGGGGTGCCTGAAACAGAGACAGAAACTTCCTGGCTGTCAGAGATATTCTGTGTTTCCGAGTAAAGTTCAAAAAGCACAGTGTCTGTCCCTTCTCTTTTTGGGTTAAATGTGGCAACATGATTGCTGTTTATGCTTATGTCCAGCAAGGGAGAGCTTACTCCGCTTACTACCCAATATCTGTTAATTTCAGTGTCCATGCGGGGCTTCAAATCATAAGTCCAGCTTGTTCCTTCAGTTCCTGACTGTGAAGGAATAGTTCCCTGGATTTCAGGCCTGAGGTTTTCTATGGAACAAATTTCAAAAAGCCCGACAGCTCTGTACTCATACCTTGTTTCGTCAGTATTCCATAAGTTTGCCCATACGAGAGGCATTGAATCGTTTGTGTAGGCAAGCATATATTCAGCGCTGTCATTTACACATCCCTCGGAAGCTGAAGCGCAGTAATGAGTGTCAGTTGTCAGAGGAGCGCACCTGTCTGATGAAGTAAGGTTTATCTCAGGGCCTGCCCCTTCGTTGCAGTAATAATCTTCTTCAAAAAGCAAATCCGAAAGGTTAAGGCTGTATTGCCCATTTTCATCGGTTTCCACTTCTGACCCGCATCTGGGGGCATTGCAGTAGCACCCGTCATAAAGCATGCACTGTGTTGCCATAGTCCCACTGTAAACTATAATGGTTGTGTTCGCAACAGGCTCCCCCTCGTTGTCAATAACATTTCCAATAAGATAATCCTCGCCTAAGACTTTCCTTGCAGAAGCTGTATAAGCAGAGATTACCAGAGAGAAAATTAGAAAAATAACAAAAATCAGCCATATGCCTCTTTTAACTGCCATGTTCCTATCTCTTTTTCTTTTTGCTGGAATATAATAAAAAGGCGATAACAAGAACTACAATCAAAAGCCCCACATAAGAATCGCTTGAAGTCTTTGCCTTTTCTTTAAGAGCTGCCCTCGCTCTTTCATTTAGCGAAACAACATTTCCATTAATCGAGCCTATATCCCTATAGGTTATGATTCCATTTTTGAAATACGTTTCTTCTGGTTCCTCTGCAAAAAGTGAATCTCCGTCGCTTTTGCTTATTGCTTTTCTGTCTTCCTCGCTTAAGCTGAATGATTCCTTTATCAAAAATATGTCCCTTGCCTGCTCATAAATTTCTGAAAGATAGTATCTTTTTGAGACATACCCTAGAGAGTCTATTGAAAACCATATCATATCATTTTCTGCGTCAACAGCATCAGCATACAGGCAGTTTGTTGCTTTTTTCACAGAAACAGGCGGGCAGAGGGCGCTGTTTCCAGTAACCTGAAAATCATTTTCGAACTTAAGGTTTAGCGCGCCGTCAGCTATACCCCCATGTGATGATGATTCCATCAAAACTCCTGCGCATGAAGGGGCATTGCAGTACTCGCAGCATGTTTCGTCTTCGCTGCATAAACTGCAGTATTTCCCAAATGAGGTTGTATATAGGCGCATTGGCACGTTCTGCAGTTTGTATTCGTCAGCTGAAATCAAAACAGCGAGAGAATCAAGCGAATGCAGGCTTTCTGCAAATACAGCAGGCAAAAGCGCTGAAATAATGAGAGATACGATAATTAAGGCAGATGTTTTTGGTTTCATTTTAGAGTAATTGTGGCGGTATCATTTACGAATATCAGGTATCCTTTTCCCCTTGTCAGGTTAACATCATCGTTTATGTCCTTGACATAATGCTTAAGCTCCCATGCATTTGAGCTATCCTTTGCCAAATCAATTATTTTTTCTCCCTTTCCGCTGTCAACATTGTACAAGACATCATGCGCTGTCAGGTCGCTTATAGGAACTACAAAGTTCGCTGCAACCCAGTCAGCTTTGAAATAGGGGTTGTAATCTGATTTTTTCTTTCCAGGGCTGATATCTCCGTCTGCAAAATAAAGGTTTTTTTCAACTTCTTCGTATAATAATCCGCCTACAATAGTTACATTGCAGTTTGCCTCAACCTGAACATCATACCCTCTTCCGGGCTCGAGGAAAGTTCCTGCCCCTCTCCAGTCAGCCTCGTCAGAAACAATAGCATATTTATTTTGGCTTCTTTCAATTCTTGTTACTCTTTCAGGGTCACCGCCCAAAGCTGTGCATGCATCCATTATATCCCTTACTGCCCTGATATCACTATCAAGAGTGATGCTCATCCAATTTCCTCTTGCATAGACGTCGTTTGTCGTGTTTCCATAAAAGTAATAAGTAAATTTGCCCTTTATATCCCAATATAAGCATTCACTCTGGCTTGTGTTAATATAAGAACTGATTCTGTAATATCTTTCTTTCACATCTTTTGCGTTCCAGTCTGTCCAGTTTGTTCCTGATACATTTATTTTGGTCATTCCTGAAGGAAGTGCATCGCCAACTTCGTAATTGATAAGCAAGTCCGGGTCTTCAGCATAGTAAATGTTATAATATGATGCACCTGCATCATCCCAGGTGAGGTCAACACTTTCCCAGTCTGCATTTAGGCTTATCTCCAAGTTCTCAGGCGGCTCGCAGGATACTGCACAGTCAAGACAGCTTCCGTCGTTAATTAATGTCATATCATCAGTTACACTGCTGTACTGGCTTGTCGCATTGTCAATTATAGCGTCTTCAGCGTCAGCTATCAATTCCTCAACAGTGCAGGCGTCTATATCATTGCACCCGGAAATAGTTGAGGCATAATCCTGGCATCCGAGTGTCCAAACCTTGTTATAATCAGATGCGCATTCTGTCCTAAAAGGATTACCGCAGAAAAACTGCATATAGCAAATATTGGATGAAACAACATTAAACCACAATGTTAATAGTTGCCTTAGCAGCCTATCTTCGTCTGTTGCTGTTGTGCTCAAGATTGAACATGCATCAGCCTGATTATCAAGAAGTCCTTTTGCGCTGATATTTTCATAGTCAGCAAGATAAGCACCCAAGACAATGTCAGTGCTGTTTGGGACGCATTGATGGATTTCCACAGCAATTACATTATCTCCTTCAACTAAGTGGCTTTTGTCTCCTGCTGTGAGCGTATATGAACCCCATTGGCTTGGCAGGTCTCCTATTGATGATTCATGATAAGGCACATATGTATTATGGTCTGTGCTTGAGCCTGTGCTGTTGACTAAATGATAGCCGTTCAGATAAGCGACATATCCGTCATCATAATCTATATTAAACTCAAGTAAATCAAGTGCGCTGAGATTGTTGATTGTGAAATGTTTCCTAAAATAATAGGTTATAGTCTTGTTATCAATTGTGTGTCCGTTTGCAGTGTAATCAAGGACAGTTGTAATCAATGATTCATTATAACCAAGATAAGCATCTCCTGAAGGCCAGTTAGAATCATTATATGCGGGGTTAACCCAAGAATCCGGGAAGTTTATGTCACTGTCATTATATTTCCATTCGCTGTATAGTCCAAAAACCAGTTGAGGCACAAATTTATCCTCAACATTAAACACATAAGACAATCTCTGTATCTTCCATATATAATCAGCAAGCAGTTCCCTGAATTCAATCATTCTCGGCAAAAGCCTGCATGAACTGTACGTGCTTTGGGTATACTGGACATTTGAGGGAAATTCAAACTCAATATGGCTCAGAGCAGAAATTGGGCTTATGCTTTCAACAGCCAATGTAACAATGTTCCCGCTTACATTTACTAATGTAACCTTAAAACCAATTTCCTCATCACTGTCCCCCACATAATTTAGTGTTATTGTCCTTATCAAAGTTCCTGCCTTTAAAGTAGCGTTTAGGGGTGTGAAGCTTCCAGACACGTTAAATGTGAATACATCAGCAAACTTTCCCCCTCCTTCCCCAAGAAGTTTGGAAGTACCTTCAAATCTAATTTTGTTGGATGCATCTTTTACAACAACATAACTGATAGTGTCATAGCAGCCCCCGCATACAACCATCTCCCAGTAATCAGCATCTTCAGGAGCACAGTAGTTATTGCAGTGTTTTGGGCATGGGTCTGGAAAACAATATCTGCATTCATCTTCATAATCCCAGTCAATCAGGCCATCACCGTCAGTATCAATCCCTCTTGCATCCAAGTCCCACAGCCTGTCCCCAAAATCGTCTGCACAGTCTCCGTCAGTGATATTGCCGAATGGATCTTCTGAGCATTTGTAGTCAGTATATGGTGTAAAATTGCTTGAGTTCGTATGGTTTCTGTTCCATTCATTGCTGCAGTCATACCATTCTGCAGTCCAGCCTGCACTTTCAATATCATCATCCAGCCCGTCTGCGTCTGTGTCAGCAGCCTTAACTGTGTAAATCAAGAGAACTAACAATATTAAGACTATCAACCACTTTTTTTTCATAATGAGGTATAATCTGAACTTGGTATTTTTAAATATTTCTATTTAAACAGCTGAAAACAAAATATATATAAATAAAATCCCTTATTTAAATAAAAATGCAAAAAAGATGGTGGTATGATAGATTATGGTATTTGCTATTCCTTGTTCCTTTGATATACAGGCCGATTCTTGGGATTGCATTAATTTTCTTTCTTCCAGGTCTTGGTTTTGTGCTTAATTTATTCAAAAAAACAAGAACCCACGAGAAGATTGCGCTTTCAATTGCACTCAGCATAGCTTTGGTTGTGCTTAACGGCTTTTTCCTCAACACCACTTTTGGGCTTAATTTTGCAACAGTTTTTACATCCCTTCTTTTGGTGACAGTGATTCCGCTAATTGTTTATTTCAAGCGCACAGGTCTTGAAAACATCCAGCTGAAAAAACCAACAAGACAGCAAATTCTTCAGGTAATGATGCTGGTATTATGTCTTTCTGTTCTGGCATTCAAGGTTTACAAGCCGCACACAGACAATCCATACCCAATACACCTTGATGAGTGGAGCAGGCTGTTGGAAACAACGCATATAATTGAGGAAGAAACATTCAATCACAGGTTTAACCCGCAGTTTGTCGGGCATCCTCCTGCACCAAGGAGGTTAAACCCTGGGTTCCAGTTTATTCTTTCGCAGTTTTATATTGTTTCCGGTGTAGACCAAATAAGCTTTTTTCAATATCTGCCTGCATTGTTTGCATTGATGACAGGATTTATTATTTTTTCATTCCTTTTCAAGATTTCAAATTACTGGACAGGGCTTTTTGCGATTGTCTTTTTATCATTCCTTAAAACAAATGATAATACACTTGGGATTTCTTTTCTTGTAGCATTGACAATGACCTTCCCTTTGCTTTATGCACTGTTTTATGCACTACATAACTCTTTCAAGGAAAAAGAAAGCCTTTACCTTCTTCTTGCAGCATTCCTTTATTTTACTGTTCTTGTGACTCATGAACAGACAGGAGCTGCATTCCTCCCGATAGTTGCAGCATACTTTATTGTCAATCTCGCTTTGCTAAAAACAAAAAAAGAGAAACTCAAAATTTCAAAAAAAGGAGTAATAATCTGTATTGTTTCTTTTATCCTGCCTCTTTTGTCTTTATACGTCGCAAGAGAAATTATTTGGAAAGGCTCATTTGCAAAATCATTTAATTTTCTGCTAAGCCTTATTGTCTGGAAAGGAATAAGCCCTATAAGATATTCTTACAATTTTGTTGTATTTTACGGAGTTGTACTGGCTTTGCTTGCGGTTATTGGAGCAGTTATGGTTTACAAGAACAAGGATATGGGTGTGTTCCTTATATGGTCCTTGATTGCTGTCGGCCAGGTTATGAATTTTTACTTTAACCAGGTAACTTATTTTTCAGCCTTGGAAAGAATAAGGCATCATGCAGTGTTGGGGTTAGTGCCTCTTTCAGCATACGGGCTTTATTCTTTGCTTAATTTTTTGTCCAAAAAGTTGAAACAGCACAATGAAGAGGTTTTTTCAATTGTGTCAGTGGCAGTAATCTTTTTCGCTTCAATGGTTTCAGTTGCTTATGTTGATACAGGCAAATATCTCCCTGATAACAAGCAGCCGCAGCATTATCTGACAATGGCGCCTACAATTGATTATAAGGATT
>JAFGCE010000031.1 GCA_016932755.1 Candidatus Woesearchaeota archaeon | reverse complement strand
TTCCTTCAATTACCTTGCCTACTGCAGTAGCCCATACAACCGGCTCGTCAAAATCAAAATATTGTGTATTAAGAGAGTCAATCTGGTATCCTTCCCACAGATTTTTTTTAATCTCATTCGTGTTTTTTGTGAAGCCTGTGAACTCTATCAGAATAACATTTGGGTTTCCTTTGATAAGCCACTTTCCGAAATGGCAGATTATCCCCTCGTTTCTCAGCTTCTCGCACAGGCTGTGGAAAATCTCAGGCGGGACATCCTCCTCAAAAATTCCGTAGGCTTTGTCAGGAAAATAAGGCCCTATGAGAAAGTAATTTTGCTCGTAGTAGTCCATCATTCTGGCAGCTTTTGAGCTGACAACTGTGAATATGCCTCCTACTTTGTTGCAGACCTCCCACGAAACCTCAAAAAAATAGTCTGCATCCGCGTTTTTTGCCATAGACTGATACCTTGCTCTGATGTTTTTAAACATTCTTTACTATTCCCTAGTTATCAAACATAATTAAAAATAGGAAACTTTTACTTTCAGCCATGCTTGCAAAGGATATTCTGAGAAAGGACTTTGTGAAAGTTGACAAGGAGGACACTGTTTCCCAGCTTATAGGCAGGCTGAGGAAATCAAAAAAGACAGAAGCTGTTGTTCTTAGCGGGAAAAAATATTATGGAATTGTCTGCAAGAGAAAGCTGATTAAGTCAAGAATAAAATCTGACGAGGAAAAAGTAAAGCGTGTTGCGATAAACACAGCTGTCCTCAATGGCGGCGAGTCTGTCGAGCATGTTGCTGCGCTTATGAACTCTTCTGATGTCCACATGCTTCCTGTTGTCAGGAAAGGAATATTGGACGGAGTTGTTTATGCCATAGACATAATAAGCTATCTTGATTCCCATTCAAAGGAAAGAAGAGTCTCGGAGTTTGTTAAGGGCATGGTAACAGCATTCCATGAAAACACAGAAGTCGGAAAAGTGTTGAACATTATGAGGCTCAACAAAATAGACCATGCCCCAATTGTCAATGAGCAGAGCAAGCTTATAGGCATTGTAAGCATTATTGATTTGCTTCTGAAATATTCAATCTTTCCGGCAAAAAGAGCAGGAGGAAACAATATAAGGGGCTCAAAATCAAGCCCTGGCAAGGATAGAGACCTTGGTTCTTTGCCGATATCAAATGAGTGCACATATGATGTTGTAACACTTGAACAGAACAGCAGGATAAAGTCTGTAATCAGCTTGATGGAAGAGCACAAAATTTCCGATGTTGTTATTATAAATGATTTCAACGAGCCTGTTGGGATTATTACTATCAAAGATATTCTTAAATTGTTTTAGTTAGAGCATATAACTATTTTAGTTTTATCATACTTTTATTTTAGCTTAATCTAATTACTATTTTATCTATTTTGATTTTATCTAATTATTATACTGCACAGATAATACTACCATTCTAAATAGAGGATATAACTAAAAAACGAAACCTTTATATAGTAATTGTATCCCAATATACAAATATGGCTACTAAAAGGAGATTCAGTGACTTACGTGGCATAATACTGAAAAACTTGAACAACGGAAAAAAAACAGTAAACCAAATTTCCTCAGAGACTGGCATTAACTGGAAAACTGTTGACAACCACCTAATCTATCTTGTTGGGACAGGAATGGCACAGGTTGTTTTCAGCTCTCCATATGTCAAGATATTTGAGATTACAGAGCATGGAAAAGAATACGTTGAACACTTGAACAGCGGCTCTGAAAAACGGGTGAATCGTGAGTGAAAGTCCTAATGTTTGGATGGGAATTCCCGCCATTCAATAAAGGAGGATTGGGTGTAGCATGCTACGGGATTACCAAAGGCCTGAGCAATAAGGGAGTAAAGACTACCTTTGTCATACCAAAGGCACCGGAAGATGCGCATGCAGACCATGTCAAGCTAGTTGTTGCCAGCAACATAAAAAATGTCAGCATAAAGGAGATACACTCTCCTATGGCTGCTTACATGACAAACGTTGAATACCAGGAAAGGATAAGGCATCTTCTGCTTCATGGAAACGAGAAAAGCAAGGATGAAATCTACGGGCAGGACCTGTTCCAGGAAGTTGAAAGATATGCTCTAAGGGCGAGGAAAATAGCAGAAAATGAGGATTTTGACGTGATACACGCGCATGACTGGATGACCTACAAGGCAGGAATCGCTGCAAAGAATGCGACAGGCAAGCCGCTTGTTGTCCATATACATGCAACAGAGTTTGACAGGACAGGAGGAAACGGAGTCAACCAATATGTTTATGACATTGAGAAGTCAGGATTTGATAATGCAGACGTGATTTGCGCTGTAAGCAACTTCACAAAAAACAAGATTGTCGAGCATTACGGAGTTGACCCAAACAAGGTTCATGTAGTGCATAATGCTGTGGAGTTCACAAACTTCAATGAAAATGCCCAAAAGATTTCAGGCAATGAAAAAATTGTCCTTTTCCTCGGAAGAATTACGCTCCAGAAAGGGCCTGATTATTTTGTAGAGGCTGCAAGGAAAGTGGCTGACAAAGTGAAGAATGTCAAGTTTGTGATTGCAGGCTCAGGAGACATGATGCCAAAAATGATTGAGATGGCTGCTGAGAAAGGGCTTGCGAACAAAATGCTTTTTGCAGGATTTTTAAGAGGAGAGGATATTGACAGGGCTTACAAGATGGCAGACCTTTATGTCATGCCTTCTGTGTCAGAGCCTTTCGGCATAACCCCATTAGAAGCAATGAGAAACGGAACTCCTGTCCTGATTTCAAAGCAGAGCGGTGTTTCAGAGGTTGTAAACCACTGCCTTAAGGTTGATTTCTGGGACATAGATGAAATGGCAAACAAGATGATTGCTGTTTTGAACCATTCGCCTTTGAAGGAATGCCTTGCAGAGCACGGCGGCCAAGAGGTGCTGAAGTTCAGCTGGGACGTGCCTGCGCAAAAATGCATAGATGCTTATAAATCTGCAATTGAAAAAAGAGGTGGCAAATAAATGACAGACATATGTTTTTATTTTCAGGTGCACCAGCCCTTCAGGCTGAGAAGATATTCGGTTTTTGACATAGGAAAAAGCACAGAGTATTTTGATGAAAAAAAGAATGAGGAAGTAATGAAGAAAGTCGCAGGCAAATGCTATCTGCCTGCAAACAAGGTCATACTTGAGTTGATAAGAAAGCACGACGGAAACTTCAAGGCGGCATACAGCATAACCGGGACTGCAATTGAGCAGTTTGAGAAATATGCCCCTGAAGTGCTTGACTCGTTCAAGGAGCTTGCATCCACGAAATGCGTTGAGTTCCTGTCAGAGACATATTACCATTCTCTTTCATACTTGTATTCAAAGGATGAATTCAAGGACCAGGTTGAGATGCACAGGAAGGCAATGAAAAAGCATTTTGGGTTTAACCCAAAAGTTTTCAGGAATACAGAACTGATATACAACAACGAGCTTGCAAATTTTGTTGAAAAGCTCGGCTACAAGGCAATACTTGCTGAGGGCGCTGACCACATACTGGGATGGAAAAGCCCGAACTTTGTCTACAAGCCCAAGACAACAAGGAAAATGAGGCTTCTGCTTAAAAACTACAAATTATCTGATGATATAGCATTCAGGTTCTCAAACAAAGGATGGGAAGGCTATCCTCTGACAGCAAAGAAATATGCAGACTGGATTGAGCCTGCTATGGGGGACACAATAAACCTTTTCATGGACTACGAAACATTCGGGGAGCACCAGTGGGAGGATACAGGCATATTCAATTTCCTTAGCCATCTTCCCGGGGAGCTTTTGAAAAGGAACATATCCTTCCACACTCCATCAGAGCTTATTGCTCACGAGCCCAAGGATGAGATAGATGTGCATCACATGATGTCCTGGGCAGATGTTGAAAGGGACTTGTCAGCATGGCTAAGCAACAAGATGCAGCAGAGCGCAATTCAGGAGCTTTTCAGCCTAAGGACTGAAGTGATAAAGTCAAGGGACAAGGAGCTTATTGAGAGATGGAGAAAAATGACAACCAGCGACCATTTCTATTACATGTGCGTCAAATGGTTCAATGACGGAGATGTCCATAAGTATTTCAATCCTTATGACAATCCGTATGATGCATTCATTACATTCATGAACATCATGAACGACCTTATAGTGAGGTTGAAAGGAGAAGATTTAAATAGGCAAACAGCACTAAGAATACCCACTCATAATACTAAGTGGGTAAGGGTGTAAAAAAAGAGGTGGTATTAGATGGCTAAATCTAAGAAGGCGGCAAAAAAGAAAACTGTCACAAAAGCTTCAAAGAAGAAAGTTTTGAAGAAAAAGGCAGTCGCAAAGCCTTCCCCAAAAGCAGCAGCAAAACCCAAGCAGGAAGTTTATGTGAAGGTAAGCACAAAGCTTCTTGGAGAGGCTCCTAAAGAATATGAGTTCTACCTTAAGGACGGAAGAAGGCTCAAGAACTTATTTGAGCTTGTAGACGCGCTTGAGGACATGCAGGACGACTTATTCAAGGAGCATGTAAATGAGATGAAAAACGATTTCAGCAACTGGATAAAGGATGTTTTTGGCGAGGTCAATGTCGCAAAAGAGATAGAAAAAATTAGCGACAGGATTGAAACCCAGAAAGCCCTGCTGAAAAGGCTTATAGAGGCTGCTAAACAAGAAACTGAACAAAAATGATATGGAACCGGCTGAAGAATGTGCCTCAAGAGCACACGTTCAAGCTTAAAGGAGGCCATGAAATAAGCAACATGTACGAGCTTGCGCTCCATCTTGCAGGGATGGATGACGCTACATTTGCACATCATGTTAACAGCGAAAAGAACGACTTCAGGAACTGGGTGTTTGACATTGTCAAGGACGACCATCTGGCAGAAAAGATTTCTAAGGCAAAGGACAGGAAACAGATGGCAAAGTTTGTTGAGAAGAGGGTTGCAGAGCTGGAGCAGGAAAAAAGGCACCATGAGAAGGTTGTTGAGCACGGCTTTAAATGGGGTGTCAGGGAGTTCGGCATAGGGCTTGTGACTGGGCTCTTTATAGGGCTGGTGTTCTTAAGGGCTTTGGGCAGGATTTAAGGAGTTTTCTTTTTTGGCTGATAAGCTTTAAATAATTCCGATATTTTCGGTATCAATAAGCATTATTATTTCGGGTGTTAGGTGAGATTATGGAAGGCAATCAAGGAAAAACAACCAATAGAAGCGGCAAGAGGATTGACCCATCTTTAATGACTATTGATGATATCGAGTGGTACAATCTTCACGCTCTTGCCTTAATTCACAATAATTCAATAGACTGTATACTCGGGGAGCTTAAAGCAACTGCCAGAAGCGGAGAATCCAATTTGTGGTACGGCCAATCCAAATCAGTAACCAGGGCAGAGGCTGCAGCTATAATGGTTTACCTTAAAAAGCATGGGGCAGATGCACTTGAGCAGGCTTTTCAGAAGTACAGGGCGGAATACATCCCTTAGCTAATTCTGTTGTCACTAATAAGTGGTTAAAAAACGAAAGATTTAAATAGTAGTATTACATACTATACCTTAGGCTTAGTCAAATAAGCGGGGTGGAGAAAATGACTATACAAAACTATGAAGATTTGAACAGCCAAGGTTCAAACTGCGATTACGGACCTGCAAAAGGGGCAATAGTTCTGACAGCATTTGTTGAGGATGCAGAAGACATGGCTGCTCTTGAGGCAGTTCTGAACGAAATGCCAGTGCCAAAGAACATTTCTGGTGAGCCAACATCATTTGGAAAAATAGTTGCGGAAGCACTTAAATAAGAGGTGAAAAAATGACTGTTCTTGAAGTAACGCCAAACGAGGGGCTTGCAAAGGCAGAGCTTCCCATAACCTCTGATGAATTTGATGCAAAATTTTTGTACAGGACATGGAAAAGGCTTAAAGGAGTGAAAGAAGACGTTCTTGGAGCTTTGAGAGGCAAATTAGACGAGCAGATTGATATTGCCCTTGAAACGCAAAGAACATACACAAGAGCAAAAAGAGCTTATGAAAATGGGACAGTTGATTTTTTTGTTTATGACCCTTTGGAACAGGCTTACATAAGGGAAGCTACAAAGGCAGTCAGATTAAGCAATACAATAAGCTTTTACAGGGATAACAAGCCGGACAAAGTAATAGGCAAGGCACTGGAGATTATTAAACAAAACATAGATTATGATTTTCCGTTCATGCCTGGCGAAAACAGGGTTAACCACAATCCTGAAAATTTCTCAAAATGATAACAAACTCAATAAGAATATTAAGAGGGCTCCAGCACCCAAGCGGGCTTTTCTCAGCTTCAGCTTTAGACGTTAATACAGGCTACAACAAAGCCTGGATAAGGGACTGCATCTATGAGGCATTGGGGCTTGAGGCTGTAAAAAGCTGGAACGAAGTAAGAAAAGCATTCCACGCACTTCTTGACGTTTTGAAAAAGCACGAATACAAGATTGACTATGCAATAAAAGAAAAGCCGCAGCATGCTTATCAGTATATACACGCACGATACCACCCTAAAACATATAATGAGTTTTTTGAGGAGTGGGGCAACAAGCAAAACGACGCGATTGGAGCCCTGCTCTTCAAAATCTCAGATTTGGAGCTGAAGGGAGCCAAAATCTTAAGAGACGAGTCTGACAGGAGAATTCTCCAGAAACTTGTCAAATACCTTGAAAGCATCGAATACTGGCATGACAAGGACAACGGAATGTGGGAGGAAAATGAAGAAATTCATGCCTCTTCAGTCGGAGCCTGTGTTGCAGGACTGAAAAAAGCAGCAAAGCTTGTTGAGGTAAACCCTGAAATTGTTAAAAAAGGAGAGGAAACCTTGAAAAAACTTCTTCCAAGAGAGTCAGAGACAAAAGAAGCTGACCTTGCGCTTCTGTCATTAATCTACCCTTATAATATTGTTGATGAAAAAACAAAAATGCAGATACTCAAGAATGTTGAAGGCCAGCTTGTCAGGGAGAGGGGGGTTATAAGATATTTGGGAGACCAGTATTACAACAAGGGATTTGGAGAGGCTGAATGGACAATGGGCCTTGCCTGGCTTGCGATAATCTATAAACAACTTAATATTCCCCATAAACATGCTTTCTACATGAGAAAATGCGTGAAAGCAGCAAATGAAAAAGGGGAGCTTCCAGAGCTTTATTATGCTGGAACAGACATTCATAACGAAAACAGCCCTCTCGGATGGGCTCAGTCATTGTTTTTGGTCATGATGGAGGATTAAAATGGGAGAATCAATGGATAATTTGCTAAAACTGCTCGGAGACTGCACAAACCATCTTACTGATGACGGAAAACCCTTTTTTATGAGGGAAAATGAAGAAGGAGAGCATTACTGCAAACTTATTGACTCTAACAGTGCAAGAGACATTCCTGAAAACTACAAGGGATTGTGCGGCTGCCTTGACATTTCAGAAAAAGTCTGGGCAGGACCTGAAGTTGATGGGGAATCAGGAGCACTATTTAAATCAGTAATCTGCTATGCAGGGTGCAATTACTGCAAAAAGCAGGCTGCTGAACAGCCAAGCGAAACCCAGGATACTTCTGCTTGAGATAGGAAATATTTAAATACTAAAATTAAAAAAGATTTCTTTATGAATGTATTATTGGTTTATCCGGAATATCCCAACACATTCTGGAGCTTTAACTCTGTCTTAAAGTTTATCTCAAAAAAAGCTATGTACCCTCCCTTAGGATTGCTGACAGTAGCTTCAATGCTGCCAAAGGAATGGAAAAAAGGGCTTATTGATGTAAACGTAAGAAAGCTTAAGGACAGCCACATTGAATGGGCTGACATTGTTTTTATCAGCGGGATGCTTGTGCAGAAAAAAAATGCACATGAAATCATCAGCAGGTGCAAGTCAAAAGGAAAAACTGTTGTTGTAGGAGGGCCTTTGTTTACAACAGGGCATGAACAGTTTAATGATATTGACCATTTTGTGCTTAATGAGGCAGAAGTTACCCTGCCTTTGTTCCTGAAGGATTTCAAGGAAGGAAAAGCAAAGAAGGTGTATACATCAAGCGAAAGGCCTGACATAACAAAAACGCCGGTTCCTATGTGGAAGCTCATTAATCTCAAGGATTATGCCTCAATGGCAGTCCAGTATTCAAGAGGATGCCCTTTCAACTGCGAGTTCTGCGACATAATCATCATGAATGGAAGGGTTCCACGGACAAAAACTCCTGAGCAGATGGAAAGCGAGATGCAGGCTCTTTTTGATGCAGGCTGGGAAGGGACAGTGTTTGTTGTTGATGATAATTTTATCGGAAACAAGGCTAATGTGAAAAAAATGCTTGCCAAAATCATCAAATGGCAGGAAGAGCGCAAATATCCTTTTTCTTTCCTGACAGAGGCAAGCGTAAATCTTGCGCAGGATGAAGAGCTGATGAATATGATGAGCAGGGCTAATTTTGCAAGCGTGTTTGTGGGCATAGAGACCCCCAATTTAGAAAGCCTGAGGGAATGCAGCAAATACCAAAACACTGCCCTGGACTTGGAGGAGTCTGTGAAAAAAATACACCAGCACGGAATGCAGGTTCTTGGCGGGTTTATTGTCGGGTTTGACAGCGACGATGCAGGAATCTTTGATGCCCAGATAGAATTCATAAAAAAAGTAGGAATAGTCACAGCAATGGTGGGTTTGCTGAACGCACTTCCCCGCACAAGGCTGTGGCACAGGCTTAAAAACGAGGGAAGGATTGTCAAGGAGCCGACAGGAGAGAACACAGACGCCACAACAAACTTCATACCAAAGATGGGCTCTAAAGCTCTTATCAAAGGATACAAGAAAATTCTTGCAAACATTTATTCACCGAAGGAATATTACAGAAGAATTGACATTTTCCTGAAGCATTACAGGCCCACAGCAAGGGAAAAGTTCTCAAAAGAGAGGGTCAACGCATTTTTGAAAAGCACATGGAAGATAGGGCTTTTGTCAAGGTCAAGGTTTCTCTACTGGAAGCTTCTGCTCAAGACATTTTTTACAAACAACAAGGCATTTCCCACAGCTGTCAGCCTTGCAATATACGGGATGCATTTCCAGCAGATAACACAGCAGGTGCTTGGAAGCGCTTTGTAAGCAATTGCTTATATTAACAGAGACGCAGCGCCAAGAATAGTTGAGTTCTTAAGTTTTGCTTTTGCAATTCTAGTCTTGGAATATGTCAGCTTAAATGAATTCTTTTCTATCTCAGGCATTATCTGTTTTGAGAAATAAGGATAAGCATTCGCTATTTTTCCTCCAAGAACAATCATCTCGGGGTCAAGAGTGTCAACAATAATTGTCAGGATTCTTCCGACATTTTTTCCGAATCTTGCCCACTTCCTCAGCGCTCTTTTGTCGCCTTTTTTCGCAAGCTCATAAAGCAGTTCAGCTTCCTTGCCTGAGACACGCCTGATGAACCTTGCGCTCGCAAACCTTTCAAGCTTGCCCCTTCTTGACGGAATCCTGGAGATTTCTCCTGCAGCTCCTGTTGCCCCTGAATAAATCTCTCCATTGATTATTATGCCGCATCCCAGCCCTGTTCCCAAGGTAATTCCGACAACATTCTTTTTCCCTTTTGCAGCGCCGAACTTCTGCTCTCCCAATGCAAAAAGGTTGGCATCGTTGCTGACTTCGCATCTGGCATTGAATTCTTTTTCAATAATCCCTTTCAGGTTGATTTTGTTAAGAAAAGGCATGTTCTGCACTTCAGGAGCGCACCCGTCAACTATAGGCGCAGGAAACCCGATACCTATCCCTTTTATTTTTTTGTCCATCAAAGTCCCGATTATGCCGAAAAGGCTGTCAACAAACTCTTTTTTGGTCTTTATGCCACTGATAAGGACTTTTTTCTCAACAAGGACCTTTCCGCTTGAAACCAGCCCTGCAGAAATATGGGTTCCTCCGATATCCACTCCGATTACTCTCGCCATTTTAATACATCTCGTGAATCAGCTCTATAAACATTGCAGAGCTCCAGGCTTGTGCAAAACAGCCCTGGCTTTTTAATTCTTGCGCTGAGCTAAGCTCAGAAGAGTAGCCTGTAACCCCGAGATAAAGCATTTCCCGGATGCTTGCATTAAGTATTTGGTCTATATATTTCCTGAATTTGTTTTTGTCAAGCCTGTACAGGACGATAGCTGCAAGGTTGTTAAGCCAGAACCAGCTGTCTCCCCTGTGGTAGCTCGCAGGGTTTTCGCCCGTGTAATACGATGTGAAGAGCTGGCTTGACTTGTCTATTGTAGACAAGCCGCCCCAGCTCAGCCAAAGCTTAGGAAGAATAAACATGAAGCATTTTGCCCATTCTGATTTTGTCAGTAATTCAGGACAAGCGTATGCTGCGATGAACACATTCGGCCTTATTGTCCTGTCGTCAGCTCCGTCTGAGAGATATCTCTTGTTAAAGAAAGCGTTCCTGACATTTTTCATCAGCTGTTTTTCAAAAGGGTCTTCCTTGTCAATCTTTCTCAGGAGCCTAAGGCAGGAGAGGAACAAAGCCTGCATCTCAATCCTTGCTCCAGCCCTGTTGTCCCCGTTAAAATCAGTATCCATCCATGTTTCCTGCGATTCGTTGACAATCAATCCGTTTTCAGTGTGGTACTTCATCCACTGGGATATTGTTTTTTGCAGCTTTTCCCTGAGTTTTTTCATATCCCCCCTGCCGAGGTATTTTTTTGCAAGCCTTTTATTGTTCAGCGCATCTATAAAATCCTCGAATCTTTTGAAAAGCCAGAGCACAGCGTCAGCAGACTTTATTTTTGTGTTTATGTCTTTTTCAGGAAGCTTTCCTTCAGGCCCAAGCTTGTCAAGATAGTGGAACAGTATCTTTTTTGCAAATGCAAACTCTCCTATGTCAATCAGCGCTTTGAGCGAGACAAGCTCGTCTCTTGCCCAGAACTGGTAAAACCACGGAATGCCTGCGCTTATTCCTTTGCTGTCAACAACAAGGTTGTTCAGTGCATTAAGGCTGCACTGGTATGCGACTGCAGATTCGCTGTCCCTGATTTTTCTTTTGTGAATCAGCTGCCTGACTTCTTTTTCCCTCTTTCGCCGCAGCTTTTTCCTGTTTGCCCATACATGCTTTGCCTCTGCCATAGCCTTTCTTTTTTCATTTGCAAATGCAAACACAGCCTCCTTGCATCTCAGCCTGCATGCGTTAAAGACATACCTTTCAAAAGGAGGCGAATCCCTGTCCTGGTCAGTCTCATAGTGGGCTTTTTCCCAATGGGCTGCAGGCTTGTACTCAATCTCGCTTGAATATACAGCCATGTAAATCTCAAACTCTTTTCCTGGCTGCTCTTTCTCTTCATTCTTTTTTGAGAATCTTATGACAAGGCAGCCCATCTCCTTTGAGATGTCATAGTTCCTTCCCCATTCCCTGTTGTCAAATATTTCCTTGCAGTCAAGTATGATGTCAAATTCTGATTTTTCGCTAAGCTCGTAAATTATTGAGCTTGAATTTTCAGGCATAAAGAAGTTCTCAGCAAGCCCTTCCCTTTCCCTGCTGACACACCACAGGTGGTTGACAATCTTTGTCACAGGCTTGTCAATCCTTAACTGCTCTATCACCTTGTAAACATCATCCCCTTTTCTGAAGAAAACACCTTCAAACCGCGATTTCGGGTGGTTTGAGAAAGTGCAGAAACCCCCTGCCTTGTTTGTAAGCATAAAACTTACATCATCGTCAGTCATCTTTCCCCCCTGTAGAATTTTGCAGCATCTTCAGGGGAGACTGAGTTTATTGTGTCTCCTGAGCCAAGCTCAAAACCTGCCCAGGTAGCCAATCTGGGAGCAACTTCGATATGGAAATGCAGGTCGTCCCCTTCAGGAGCATAATGAAGATAATAATTGTAGTCTGCGCCAAGTGATTTTATTTTTTTCAGTATTTTTTTCATTATTTCAGCAAGCGAGCCAAGGTTTGTCTCTTTCAGTGTTCTTGCATGCTTTTTTGGGAATACCCATATCTCGTAGTTGAATCTGGAGGCATAAGGGGCAAACGCAACAAAGTCATTATTCTCAAAACATCTCCTGTCGCTCTGCTTTTCTGTGCTAATGATTTCGCAGTAAGGGCATGAGCTGTATCTTTTGCATGCCTCGACCTCATTCCTTACTTCATTCGGAATATGGTTTAGCGCCATTATCTGCGAATGCGAATGCAGGATTGATGTTCCTCCCTCTTTTCCGTGGTTCTTGAATACGCAGACGTATTTTATGTTCGGTTTTTTGCTTAAATCATCAATCCTTTCGCAGTAAACATTCAGGAGAGTTTCAATCTGCTTTACAGTCAGATCAGAAAGCTGCTTGTCAAGCCTGGGTGTTTCAACAACAACTTCATGATATCCATAGTTTCCTGAGAAAGTGAAATATTTATTGTGCGTTTCAATGCCGTTTTTTACATCCTGCTCCAATGCAGGGAACTTGTTGTCAAACCACCTCATCTGCCATTTGCTGCCTGTGCCGATCCTCCCTATCTCAGGAGGGGTCATGTGCTCGTTTCCAGGCGCAAAGAAGTCAACTTCAACATGATGGGCTTCAAGCTTTTTGAACTGCCTCGGCCTTTTACTCCTGCCTGTAGAAATAATCACCCACCGGTCTAGGACATAATCCTTCCTAAGCTCCCCCAATGATATTCACCTCTTTTATATTCAAAAAATTTGAGTTTTTACTATATAAATGTTTTGATTAAAGTTTGTCTTGATTGGGATTATGGAATTTCTCGGCTTCCTTTTTCAGCCAGTCGGGCCACCACAGCTCGTCTATAGGATAACTTGCATCTAACGCCTGGAAGCTTCCTCCTCCGGCAACATTTTCAACAATCTCTTGAGGGTTGTATCTTACCTCATCAACGCCAATCATATCCCCTACAGCTTTGTTTATTTCCTCAATTGATTTATCATAGGGGTTGCTGTCTTTGAAAGCACGTTGGACAGCAAGCTCTTCAAGGCATTCTCTTCCCCTATGCCATTCCTTGAATGAAGGAAAGAACATTGGACCGTAAGAAATCCAGAATTCCAAATATTTTGCTCCGCAGTTATAAACAACCCAGACAGAGCCTCCCTCGCTTACACTGCCCCTTACTATGCTGTCATCTCCCATTGCAATATTTTTTCCTCGCAATAAAGAGTCAACCCCCCCAAACTTAAGACCTACTTCCATTGACCTTACTTTTCTAGCGCTTTCCTGGAATGTCCTTACAGCCTGCGCCTGCTTTATCAGGGCAGGAAGCAAAGGCTTTCTAAGGCCTTCAGCAATCCCCACTGAAACACCCCATCCTGATTCCGGGTTTGGTATCACTATATCTGCTCTGGAATTTTTGTAATAATCAACAAGCCCAAGCCCGAGCTCTCTTCTTATCTGGAGTATCTCTTTC
The DNA here is from genome assembly GCA_016932755.1 of Candidatus Woesearchaeota archaeon. Taxonomy (GTDB): domain Archaea; phylum Nanobdellota; class Nanobdellia; order Woesearchaeales; family JAGWAF01; genus JAFGCE01. The sequence goes on along the minus strand of JAFGCE010000031.1, from coordinate 3,381 downwards.
CCCCTGAATGTTGAGCCGACATGCCCGAAATAAACACCCTGGAATATGTCCGGCATCATCTTTCTTCCCCTTAATCTTTTTGTTTCTATTCCGTTTTCTGAACAGATGGTCATTTCAGCCCCGTCATATTCCCTTTCAGGGAAGCCTCCCAGTCTTCTGTGAGAAACTGATTCAGAGCTTGCGGCAAAAGCACCGTCTATTTCCCCAAAGCAAAACGGCTCAAAAGCTTTTTCATCATTTAAAGTTACAAGATAAGTTTGCTTTTTATCATATACAAGAGCAGCCAAAGCAAATGTTGCTCTTCCTTTCAGTTTGTCAACAAGTTTTTTGCCTGCTTCAAATGATATTCCCTCTTCAGATATGTATTTATGAAGCAAAGCTCCGATAACTTCTGTTTTGTTTCCTGTTTCAAAGTGATAGTCGTGCCCGAGTTCACCTTTTAAATCTCTTTCTTCCACCAGATAGCCGTCCAGCGTAAGCACGACGTGATACTGAGAATTGTTTTTTGGATGCACTTCAATTGGCTCGGCATTCCTGTTTTCAGGAATCTTGTTTTTTGTATATCCTACATTTCCAATTGCTGCGACAGGCTCCAAGTCGTGAAAAGCAGTCATTATGTCTTGGTCAACTACATCGCCTATCCTTCCCAATCCTTTATGGACATAAATTCCTTTTCCATTGCCAATTGCGATTCCAGCGCTCGCCTTGCCCCTATGCTGGCATGCGCCGGTTGCCAAGAATATCTTGTGCACCAGGTCGCTGTCTTTTTGGCTGTAAATTCCTGCAATACCATCCAATTTTATCCCCCAAAAATAATAAACTCCTGCTTGTTTAAAACTTTTATGGTATTCTATGCTATATTATTCCCTATGGCTTTCGCAGGCATCATCTTTTCCCGCTTTTTTCAGCTTTTTTTCCTTCCACAGGCTAAAAATTTCCATAACTGTTTCAGCATCTGATGTATACACATCTATCCCTAATTGGCTGCAAAGCGTAATCGCTCTTGGTCCCAAATCCTTGCAAAGAAGAATATCAGCGCCGTGTTTTTTCATTAATTCCGGAGGAAGACCTTCTCCGCCCATATGTTCGCTTGTGTTTGGGATTATTTCAATAATCTTTCCGTTTTCATCAAGAAAAGTGTATGTTTTGCATCTTCCGAAATGAAGCGCAACTTTGTCATTAATCCCTTTTTTATCATTTGTGGGTATTACAATCTTCATTTTACTGCGCTCTTGCCATTGGCATCCCGCATTTTGGGCATTTTTTCTGCGCGCAAGGCATGCCTCTTAATTTTGGCTCCTCATATCCGCATTTCGGGCATTTGCACAATCCTCCGGGACCTGCTGCGAGTGGACCTCCCATTCTTCCTCTTCCTGCCCCCATGCCTGCGCCCAGGCCCATCCCAGCACCCAGACCTCTTCCTTGTTGCATTGGTTGTTGAACCATTTTATAGTTTCCTCCTTCGATTCTTATTGCCTTTCCATTTACGATTGCATCTGCAATTTTTTTCCTTGCTTCTTTCAGCAGCCTGTTAAAAGTTGGCTGTGAAATCTTCATTTTTTTGGCTGCCTCAATTTGGTCCATGTTTTCATAATCTTTCAGCCTTACAGCTTCAAACTCGTCAAAAGCAAGGACTGTTTCGTTCATTGACGAGAGCCTTACTCCAGCAGGCTTGAAATAAGTAATTCCGGGCTGGAACCTTACCCATCTCCTTAGCGTTGGTCTTGGCATTATTTCCTCTCTTTTAGCGATTCATCAAGCGCCTGCTTTACTTTAATCCCGCTCTTTACTATTATCTTGATTCCTTTCTGCTTCAAAGCCATTGTTATGTTAGGGCCGAACTTTCCGCTCACTACAGCGTCAACCTTCTCATTTCCAAGCATCTGCGCAACACTGAATCCTGCGCCTCCGCCTCCGAATGCAAAAGGGTTTTTTATTGACTTCACAAGCTTTCTGCTGTCAAAAATGAGATAGTAGGGAGCCCTTCCGCTTACCGGGCTTACCTCTGAAGACTCATCTTTTCCCTCTGAAGCTATTGCAATTTTCATTTTTTAACCTCCATTATTTTTTCAACAATAATTCCCTGGAATACTGAAGCTATAATCATCACTATTGTAAGCACTACTGCGTAAACAAGACCAAAATAATAGATAAACAAAGGAAGCAGAGCAGGCTTCACAGCCCTGTTGTAAAGGAAGGCAGCAACATACCCGTTCCTTGCCTTGTGCTTCTGCAGCTCGCTAAGCAAAGGATACCACATATATATTGGTCCTGTTGAGATTATTCCCCCGATTATTGAATAAAACCATCCTTTTGCACCTGCATCTTTCCCAAGATGCTTTACAATTTTCTCTGGTTTTACAAGCCAGTTCATAATTACAAGAAGCGCGAATATCAGTATGAATACAGGAATTATTTTCTTTATTATCCCTGCAAAAAAACTGAGGCTTGGCATCATTGCGCTGGGCTTTGCGATAAACACAACAATGCAGATGGCAATGACAATAAGCAGAAAGTACCATCCAGCCATGCTTTGCTCGCTTCTTTTCATATTACACCCATAATTGCAACTGTTATTACTGCAACAGCTATTGCAAGCAGGAATGCGGTCAGGTTCCTTGTTAATGCGAACTTCCTGCCAAGCAGCATAGACTCAGCAGGAAGCTGAACTACTCCCACTGTGACCCACGCTACAAGAAAGGCAGTTACTGCAACCAAGCTGACTCCCTGTTTCAGCATCTCGCCTCCAAGCACATAGCTTGTTACAGGATTTCCTGCCAGTATGCTTCCCAAGGCGCTGCCTATGACAGAGTCAAGAATTGGAATCCTGCTGAACAGCACAGTGTAAGCAGATTTCGGTATCAGAGTGTTTGCAAGGCTGACGAGGAGCACAACTCCAACTAGTATCGGCGCGCTCCTCCACAAAGCCTTTCCTGCTTTTTTCACTGACTGCCCAAAGCTGTTGTTCATTTGCTCTTTCTTAGCTCTTCAATTCTCTTCTTTATTTCTTCCATGTCTTTCTTTATTAACTTTTGCTCTTCTTCAAGAGCTTTTGATTCCTGTTCAAGATACTGCAGTTCCTGCTCTTTTGTAGGCTCCTGATAAACAGGCACTACTGGAGCAACCGGCGCAAATGCAGCGCTTCTCCAGCCAAATCCTCTTCCAAGGCCTCTTCCGAATCCTCTGCCCATCCTTCTTCCCATACCCCTTCTTGGGATTGGGTTTGCGAAGCCAGGCATGTCAAATCCAGCGCAGTAGCCTGCGGCTCTTCCAGTCATTTGTCCCCTTCCGTCGGGACCTGTTCCGTCTCCTCTTGGCATTTTATTCTACCTCCACGATAGTTTTGTTGATTTTCTAGGTTATGCATACATATTCATAACC
>JAFGCE010000030.1 GCA_016932755.1 Candidatus Woesearchaeota archaeon | reverse complement strand
GAAGAGATGCCTGCAGAGCCTGCCTTATTGCAACTGCCCCTGCTTTTGTCCCCATCGGGTGTCCGTGGCATCCTCCTCCGAATTGCATTACTATGTTTTTTCCCATCCTTTCAAGCAGAAGCGGGATTGAGCCTGGGTGAAGCCCTCCTGACGCAACTGCAAGCACAGACTTTATTCCGTGCCAGTCCTGCTCAAGTATGTGCCTCTTGTCCTTTTCCTTCACAAAAAATTTTTCCTCAATTTCATCCTCTATTTCCTCAACCTCAAGCGGCTCGCCTTCCATCTTTCCCACACTTGCAGTCCCGACATGAAGCTGGTCAACCCCTGCAAGCCTTGCGCATTTTGCTATTGTCATCATGCTTATGCCGTGCTTCGGGTTTTTTGTCAGCGCTCCGTGCATAGCCCTGTGCGCGTGGATGACCTGGTCAACGCTTTCCCTTACAGTCTGGAGCCCTGACCATCCGCATGTGAGAATGTCAACCATGACATACTCTCCGCCGTACATTTTTACAAAGTTTGCCCTTCTTATCATCTCATCTGTCTCTGCTGTTATGTTTGGCATGTAGATTTTCTTTTCTCCTGTCTGCTTTTCAGCCAAATCCCTCATCTTAAGTGTTTGTATTATCCTGTCCTTGAACTTGTTGAATTTCATTGAAGTGAGGTTTTCATCATCCTTGACAACATCAAGCCCTCCAGCCCATGCATTGTATGCAACTTCAGCATGCTGTTTCGGGTTCAGCCCGACTTTTGGCTTCACAATAGTCCCTGTCAAAGGCCTGTTGCTGAATCTTACAATCTTCCTTATCCCCTCAATTCCATATCTTGGTCCCTTGAAAGCCCTTGCAATGCTTTTAGGAAAACTTATGTCTTCCAATCTTAAATTCTTCACAACTTTCATACCAAATATGTTTCCTGCTATACTGGACCATATCTGGGGGATGCTTCCTGCCTCAAAAAGCTCTGCCTTGTATGCTATTTTCACATAGCCTGAGTTTTTCCCTGACTTTTTTATGTAATAAACATGAGGCTTCAGCTTTTTGGCTATCCTCGGGTTCATTGTAGAAATAGTTGTCCATGTGCCTATGCTGCTTTCCCCTGCAATATGCTCGCATGCCTTTTCAAGAGAAATGCCGTCTGCCTCTACAAAATATTCTGCAACAAGCTCATCCTTGCCTGGCTTGTAGTTGTAGTCTATATACTCGATTAAAGGCAACCTATACACCTCTTTTTTTGACTTTACTCTTCTATTCCTTCTTCAAAATCTTCTTCTATTTCCTCAAGGTCTTCCTTGCTGGTTTCAGCTTCTTCCTCTATTTTTTCAATAGTTTCCTCTTCTTTTTCTTCCTCTTTTTCAGCTTTTTCCAAATCCTCTTTCAGCTCTTCCAAATCTTCCTTTATCTCTTCAGCGCATTCTTCTGATTTTTTCTCCTCAGAGAAAAGCTCGTCAACTGTCTTGAGGTCTTCTGCGGGGTCTTCCCCTCCCTTGAAGCCAAGTATTTCCTTTGCTTTTTCCACAGCTTCCTCCATATTGGCTGCAAGGTGCTTTTCTTTCAGTGATTTTGCAAGTGCGTTTACTTTCCCCATATCCATTTTGCCACCTTATTTTGTTGTGGTGAAATGATCCATATCAACATGGAAAAGGCGCTTTTTTTCGCCTGCCATGTCAGCATGTACAACTTTCCCTATAAAAATTGTGTGGTCTCCTGCCTCAATTTCCTTCACAACCTCGCATTCAAGGTATCCAGCAGCCCCTTCAATCCTCGGGCAGTCAACATTGTCAGCCTCATATGTTTTTAGCCCTGCATCCTTTATCTTGTCATGATGCTCGCCTGTGTGCCTTCCGCAGTATAATGCAGCTTCCTTCATTGTGTAAGGCAGGAAATTGACTACAAAAGCCTTGCTTTCCTGTATCAGCTTGTGGCTGAACCTTGTTTTTCCTACTGAGATTGCATAAAGCTGGGGCTTAAACGATACAGGCATGTGCCAGTCAAGTGTCAGGGCGTTGTCTTTTTCAACTTCTTTGCCCATGATGCGGGCTCTTGACCTGCATGTTACAATAATGGTCTGCCTAGGATTAGTTAAAAGTCCCATTGTACTTTCTCAACTGTCTCGTATTCTTCCCCTTTCTTGCTTTTCTTTTTTGCTGCAAAATATGCTGCGTTTGATGCAAGTATAAGATACACAGCAAGAGTGACCAGATAGAAATTCATCCCCATAATCTGGAAGATTGGGAAAAGGTATTTTGAGCTGAATGGTATGAATACCACTTCTATAAGTATCATCGGAGTTGCAGCATAAACTGCTGTGTTAAGAGATTTTTTCAAAGGCAAGTCCTTTTTTGCAATCCTCACTCCTATGAAAAGCAGAAGTGTGACCACTAATATTAGTGCAAGGTATTTCAGCAGGAACATAATATAAGCAGTTATCAGTATGGTTGGCATTAACAGTATGGCTAAGAATGTCAGGAACCTTGATGTTTCCTCTTTTTTGGCTGTCAGGTCCTCAAACTCTGACAGGTCCTGTGTTCTTGCCCTTCCATAAGGCCTGTATGCAATTATTTCGTCTGTGATTAGTATCTTTTCCTTGCCCAGCGTTGTCCTGTTTGTTGTTGTGTCCACTATTATCTGCGGGTCTTCTGCAGTTATCATCACAGGCTTGCTCATCTCAATGTCAATGCTTATGTTGAATGTGTCAAACTTGCCTAATTCACCTTTGATATAGCCAGGCATGCTGATTATTCTCGGCAGTGCAATGATTGACATCAGTATGAAAGACGCAAACAGAAGCGCCAATAAATAGCTGAATGATTTCTTTATCTTTGTTTCAGAAAGGTCAGAATAAGTTTTTGGATTCATTGTCCAGATGACTTTTTTCCAGAATCCGGGCCTTACAGTCTTCATGACTTTCCCTTTTGCTCTTTTTACATGTTCGCCTACTTTTCTTATTTTGCCCATATTTGTTTTCTTAATTTCCTTATTTAAATACTTTTTGTCAGATAAAGAAGATTATGTCTTTTTCTTCCTCAACTTTCTCTTTCACATCAAAAATCTTGTTAATCAGCAATTCAATCATTCTCCTTTTTTCAGACTTTTTCAGGAAGCTCAGAACGAACTTATCTCTGCCAACCCTCTTTATTTCTCTCAGCCCTTTTTCTATATCCTGAAAATTCTGTATTGCTGTTATTGAGATGACAATGTCAAAGAAATTGTCTTCAAATGGAATTTTTTCTGCAGGAGCAAGCTTATAATTTCCTTCAGGGTCTTTCTGCCTTGCTTTTTCAAGAAGCTTTTTTGACGGGTCAATTCCGTATCTTTTGCATTTCCAAGGCCTGGTTGTCAGTCCTGTCCCGCATCCGGCATCCAATAATTTGTCTTCAGGATTCAGCCTGAGTTTATTCTTTATTATTGCAATCTTCTTTTCCTGCTCCTCTCCGTGAAGCTCCTCATAACCCTTTGCAATTTCGTCGTAATAGTTCATAATGCCTCAAAAACCTCCATTTCTTTAATCATTCTCGTATCTTAGATTTTGGAGCGGGATATTCTTATAAACTTATCTGAGGTTTTTTTCTTTACTTAAGAAGTTGTCTGCCAGCCTAAGCGACTCAAAATCTCCGATGTCAAACCAGTGCCCTCTGAAAACAAAGCCGTTTACAGCTACCACTTTTTCGTCAATAAGCCAGTCTATCAAACCTTTTTTCGTGCCTGATGCAGCATAATCATCTATCATTTCCAGTTCTGCTTTCCTTAATATGAAATAAGTTGTGTTTACTAATGTTGAAAATGCCGGCTTTGGCTTTTCAGCGAATCTTGAAATCCTTTTCCCTCCGGCGTCTTCTGCCAGCTCAGCACAAGCGTAAAATTCAGCTTTCTTCAGGTCGTTAATATCATAAAGCGCAACAACAGACCTTTCCCTGTGCCTGGCGTAGTAATCAAGGAATTCCGCTAAATCAATTGACGAAACGCTGTCTCCAGCAGCTATAAGGACTCCCTCAGAAGGCAGGTCTCTCATGTATTCATTGAAAACCTGCCCAATGGCTTTCATTGGTCCAGGCTTTTCAGAATCTTTTGTTGCTTCTTCAACAACAATTTCAAGAGGAGGACAATGCTTTGCTTCCTGCCTGAACTTCTCAAAATCAGGGTAGAACTTCCTGTTAACAGTAAGATAGCATGCCCCCCCATTTTCCCTGTGAAACCTGTCCAGCTCATCCATCAGGTAGGACAGCACATGCTTTCCCCCTACCTTAAGCAGGGGTTTGGAAGTATTCTGTGTCAATGGGTAAAGCCTTGTTGCAAATCCTCCTGCCAGCACTATTGAGTCCATGCGTGCAGATAATATGCACTGATATAAAAAACTTATAGAGCATAACTTTATATATCCTTTTTTGTTTTTTCAGGCTATGGAAGAAGTTATTGAAGCGCTGAAGGCTTTGACCGGAAAGAAAAAGGTAATCCTGACAAGAAGGGGGAACAAGGCGATAAAGTTTTCACTCAGGGCTCTGCGGGATTTGGGAAAGACAAAAGTGCTTATCCAGGACCAGGGAGGATGGATTACATATGCACAGTATGCAAAAGAGCTCGGGCTTGGCTTAATCGAGATTAAAACAAATTATGGCTTGATTGATGTTAATGACCTCAAATCAAAGGCAAACTCCAAAAGCATTCTCCTGATAAACTCAATGCCAGGCTATTTTGCTTTTCAGGACATGAGAGAAATAGCTGAAATATCCAAAAAAGCAGGCGCAGCAATCATCAATGACGCATCAGGCTCAATCGGAAATGAAAACGCAAGGATTGGCGACATAATTGTAGGCAGCTTCAGCAAATGGAAGCCTGTTGATGCGGGCTACGGCGGGTTTATAGCCACAAATGAAGATTATTTCGGGGACATGCCGAGCGTTTTCAGCGAAAATTTTACAGCCAGGCTTGAGGAGAAAATAAAAAGCCTTAATCAAAGGGTTAAGTTCCTGAAGTCAGCAGCAAAAAAAGTGAAAACAGACTTGAAATCATTTAAAATAATCCATAAATCACACGAGGGGTTCAATGTCGTTGTCAAATTCAGCAATGATGAGGAAAAAGAAAAGATTTTAAACTACTGCGGGAAAAATAATCTTGAATACACATTGTGCCCGAGATACATAAGGGTGAATGACAATGCTGTTTCAATAGAGGTGAAAAGATTAGATGGCTGAAGTAAATGTGCTAATCAAAGGGTACACATCAGCAGATTCAGCCAATGAGTCCGGCGAGGAAAGGACCCAGTGCACGATTTCTTTAATCAGGGACAAGGGTATTGTCATGGTTGTAGACCCCGGAACAATGAAGGACAGGAAGATTCTTATTGACGCCTTGAAAAAAGAAGGCATTGGAATAGGAGATGTGAACTATGTCTGCATAACCCATTCCCACATGGACCACTACAGGAACATCGGGATGTTTCCGGACGCAAAAGCGCTGGATTTTTTCGGTGTCTGGGAAAAGGACACAGTTGACGACTGGAATCCCCATTTTTCGGAAAATATTAAAATAATCAAGACACCCGGGCATGACAGGACTTGCATAACACTTTTTGTTAAAACAAAAAAAGGCATTATTGCTGTTGCAGGAGATGTTTTTTGGAAGGAAAACGAGCCAAAGGACGACCCGTATGCAGACAGCAGGGAAAAGCTTGAGGAAAGCAGGAAACTAGTCCTGGGAAAAGCGGATTTCATAGTTCCAGGGCATGGAGACATTTATGAGGTGAAAAAATGACAATAAAAGAACCGGAATCAATGGATGACCTTGTTTATTTTACCAGGAGGGCTGTAGGAAACGGAAAAGTCATGGCATGGGTTCACAGGAAGAAATGCCCAAAATGCGGAAAGGCGAAAATGGGCAAGCCGATTGACGAGAAGACAGGCGCTGCAAAGATAAGGGCAAAAGAATACAAGTGCCCTGAATGCGGATACACAGAAGAAAAAACACAGCATGAGGAAAGCCTGACACTTGAAGCAAAATACACCTGCCCCCACTGCGGAAAACAGGGCGAAGGGACAACACTTTACAAGAGAAAAATGTTTGAGGGAGTTCCTTCTTATGTTATTGTGTGCCAGCACTGCGGAGGCAAGATAGGCATAACAAAGAAGATGAAGGAAGGAAAGGGCGATTAACCCTTCTTTTTTATTTTATCCAGCAAACATTTATAAATAATCTTCTGCTTTTTATTTTAAATCATGGCTAAGAAAAAGATAGTAGTTACATCAGCGCTTCCATACGCAAACGGAAGCATCCACATCGGACATTTGGTGGAGTACATACAGACTGACATATTTGTAAGATTCCTTAAGCTGACAGGCGAGGATGCAATCTACTGCTGCGCTGACGACACGCACGGAACTCCAATCCAGCTCAAGTCAGAGCAGCTGAAAATAACCCCTGAAAAGCTGATTGCAAAATACAGCAAGGAGCATCAGGAGGACTTCAAGGCGTTCCACATAAAATTTGACTCTTACTACACAACAAACTCGCCTGAAAACCAGAAATATGCTGAGTTTATTTTCAAAAAGCTGAAAGACAACGGCGACATATACACAAAGGAGATAACGCAGACATACTGCGAGCAGTGCCAGAGGTTCCTGCCCGACAGGTATGTGAAAGGCGAGTGCCCGAAATGCGGCGCTCCTGACCAGTACGGCGATGTCTGCGAGTCATGCGGCACAGCGCACTCAACAACAGAGCTGATAAACCCAAGGTGCGCAATCTGCGGGGCGCCTGCATCCAAAAAGTCCTCAAATCATTATTTTTTCAGGCTGAGCAGCTATTCAAAAAAGCTGGACAAGTGGCTGACTGGAAACAAGATGCTCCAGCCTGAGATTGTAAACTACATCAGGAACTGGATAAAAGAAGGGCTTCAGGACTGGGACATAAGCAGGGACGGCCCTTATTTCGGGTTCAAGATTCCCGGAGAGGAAAACAAGTACTTCTATGTCTGGCTTGACGCTCCTGTCGGATACATCTCATCAACAGCAAACTACTGCAGGGACAAGAAATTCAAGGAAGACGCTTACTGGAAAAAGCCTGCAGGCGAAATTATCCATGTTATCGGAAAAGACATAATCTATTTCCATTACCTGTTCTGGCCTGCAATGCTAATGGGCTCAGGATTCAATCTTCCGAAATACATTGTAACCCACGGATTCCTTACAGTCAACGGCGAAAAGATGTCAAAAAGCAGGGGGACATTCTTCACAGCAAGGGAATTCCTTGAGAAATTTGACCCTCAGCTGCTCAGGTATTATTATGCGTCCATGCTGAGCAAGAAAATGGTTGACATTGACCTGGACTTCAAGGATTTCCAGGACAAGGCAAATAATGAGCTGGTTGCAAACATAGCAAACTTCTGCTTCAGGGTCCTGAGCTTTACAAACAAGAACTTTGGCAGCAAAATTGGAGAAATTGACGAGAACAAGAGACTTTTCGCGGAAATTCTGGAAAAGGCTGAAAAAGCAAAAAAATGCTATGCTGATTTCAATTTCAACCAGGCTGTGAAAGAGATACTCGCAATCTCATCTGCAGGCAACAAGTATTTCCAGGAAAAAGAGCCGTGGAAAATGGTAAAAGAGAATGAGGAAGAGGCAAAAAAAGTTCTTGGGACATGCATCAATATTGTAAAGGTGCTTTCAATAGTTGCGAGCCCTGTGCTTCCTTTTTTTGCAGAGAAAATACAGTCCCAGCTTAACCTGCCTGATTTGGAATGGGATGACATTAACTTTGAAACAAAAAACCATGAAATATCAAAGGCAGAGATGGTTATCAGGAAGCTGGAAAGCGTTGAAATTCAAAAGGATATCTTCCCTCTTGACTTAAAGGTTGCAAGGATAACAGCTGCAGGGCCTCATCCTGAGGCTGACAAGCTTGTTGTTCTCCAGATTGACCTGGGAAAGGAAAAAAGGCAGATTGTTGCAGGCATAAAAAAATACTACAAGCCTGAGGAGCTTGTCGGGAAAAACATTATTGTTGTTTCAAACCTCAAGCCTGCAAAGCTGAGGGGAATTGAAAGCAACGGAATGCTTCTTGCCGCGCTGAAGGGAGAAAAGCTTGTGCTGCTTGGCGCCCCGAACTCATCCCCGGGAGACCAGGTGTCTGCTGAAGGCGCGGAAACAAACAAGGCGCAGATAACAATAGATGACTTTGCAAAAGTCAAGCTTGGTGTCAGGGATAAAAAAGTTCTTTATAATGAAAAAGCGCTCAAAACAGAAAAAGAGGAAGTCACTGCTGAAATCGAGGACGGCGCAAAAGTCTCATAAGCCTGCCTTTGCAGTTCTTGTTTTGTTAATTCCTGTTATTGTTTATCTCCTGAGCTTCAGCTCAATAATCTACAACAAGCCATTTATTGAGAAGCAGCTTGAGAAATCAGGGCTTTTCTTTCATGCAAAAGAGGTAAACTCCCTTGTCATTGACTACCTGATGGATGAAGGCGAAGCAAAACTGATAAATCTTGATGTTTTTGATGAAAATGAAGAGCAGCACCTTCTTGATGTGAAGGTTCTGGTTCACAGAACATTTGATTTCTTGTTTTTATTGCTTGTTTTGTTCTTTGTTTTGGTTTATTTTAACTATAAAAACAGTAGCGACTTCAGCAAAATACTGATTTACAGCGGGATGATAACAATTGCAGCTCCTCTCATACTCTACTTTGTTCCATTTGAAGCGTTATTTGTCAACTTTCACAATATCTTTTTCGCAGAAGGAAGCTGGGTATTCCCTCCAGGCTCCAGCCTGATACAGATTTACCAGTATGAATTCTGGTATAACACCAGCTTCAGCCTTTTTCTGAGAGGTTTTGCAGCAGGATGGGCTTTGGTGGTTATTGGGCTTGCAAAACAAAAGCTTTAGTTTAGTAGCTATTCTTAAATAATACTTTATTATAACTATTACAGAATAGCAATATTTTTAAATGATGGTATATATTATTCCAGAATATTACTATAATATAAGCTAAAATAGGACTTAAACGAGGTGGGGAAACTATGAACAAAAAATTCTTGTTTGCAATATTGGTTGCAATAATGCTTCTTGCATCAGGATGTATTTCTATCGCGAAGTACAGTGATAATGCATCAGAAGCTGATGAGATTGAAGCAGAGCTTGAGGATGTGGCAGAGGATGTTGAAACTGCCGAAGAGATTGGGGAAGATATCCAGGCAGAAGCGCCGGAAGATGAGAGCCTTCCAACCAAAACAGTGGTTGAGGGAGAGCTTGTTGACTTCCCAAACCTTAATGCAGTTGACCCTGACGGGGACGCAATTACATACACATTTACAGAGCCTCTTGACAAGGACGGAAAGTGGAAGACAAAGGTAGGGGATGCTGGAAAGTACAAGGTTACAATAACAGCATCAGACGGAGTTACAGAGGTTTCTCAGGATGTCATGGTTATAGTAAAGGCATTGAACAACGCTCCTGTAATGGCATCGCTTGATGACATCACAGTTGATGAAGGAGACACAGTTGAGATTGATGTTGAGGTTTCAGACGCAGATGGGGATGATGTTGATGTTGAATTCTCAGGATGGATGAAGTCAGAGTCAAAAGTGACAGGATATAATGATGCAGGAACGCACACAGTCACAGTAACAGCATCAGACGGAAAGGAATCTGTTGTCCAGACAGTAAAGGTCACAGTTAACGATGTCAACAGGGCTCCGAAAATAGAATCCCTTTCAAATGTTGAGATTGATGAGGGAGAGGATGTTGAAGTTGATGTTGATGTTTCAGACCCTGACGGCGATGATGTTGAAGTAAGCTTCAGCAGCCCTCTTGATGAGAACGGCGAATGGGAGACAGAAATAGGGGATGCAGGAGTATACACAATCAAGGTAACAGCGTCAGACGGAGACCTTGAATCAGAAGAGACATTCAAGCTTACAGTTGCTGCGGTAAATGCAAAGCCAGAGCTTGAAGGCGTCGCAGACATTGTTGCTGACGAGGGAGACAGGATAGTGCTTGGAATAACCGCAACAGACGCAGACGGCGATGATGTTGAGATTGAATTCAGCGAGCCGTTTGACGAGGACGGAGTCTGGCAGACAGACTATAATGATGAAGGGGAGTATGTTGTCACAGTAACTGCAACAGACGGGCTAAGCAATGTCGAGGAAACCTTCACAGTGACTGTCAATGACTTGAACAGGCCCCCAGTCTTTGACGAAGACGCATTCGAATAAGCAAATTTTTTATTTTTTTACTTTTCTTTTTCTTTATTTTTTTAGAAGTCAGCCAGGCTTTTCTGCCTAACTTTCGGGCTTGGCATGTCAGGCTGGTATATTTCCTCTCCCTCAAACATAGGCTCTCCGTAAACACCGTCATAGCCAGGCCGTATCCTTATCTTTCCTTCCCTTGTTGCGATTATTGCCTTTGCTATTTTCTCTGTTGTCATTCCCTTGAGCTCATTGAAAGGAACATTTAGCAGGACATCAAGCTCAGACCTTGTGGCTGTAACAAGATTGTGGTATTCAGCCCAGACATTTTTTGTCATAATGCCTTTTCCGAGTATTTTTGAAATTATTTCTGAGAGAGGTATCAGGGATTTGAACGGAACAGCTCCTTCAGGCTTGAACCCTTCAGGCCTGTCAGCCAGCTCCTCAACCCTGTCCCAGACTCCGATTGTAAGCTCTTTCCCGCACTTGGGGCAGAGATAGTTGTGCTTTTTGGATTGTGCTGGCGTCATCCATACATTGCAGTTCCTGTGTCCGTCTGCATGGTATTTGCCGTAGTTAGGGTCGACTTCTATTGTCATGCTCAGCCCTTTTCTTGTCCTCAGCGCGTTCAGGATATTTTTGTAAGAAATCTTTTCCAAATCAAAAACTGTCGCCTCCCTTCCGATTCTCCACGGCCAGAAGCTGTGCAAATCAGAAAAGCTGACAAGCTGGTATTTGTCAAGCTGGCTCAGCCTCCAGTTCATTGCAGGGTCGCTGCTAAGCCCTGTTTCAAGCGCATGGATGTGCTTTGTCTGGTCCTTGAAGCACTGCTCAACTGTGTCAAACCCTGATTTTGAGCCGAACAATGAAAACCAAGGAGTCCAGATATGCGCAGGAATAACTTCAATGTCCTGGGATATTTTTCTCAAAGATTCAACAAACTCAGGGCAGGGTATCTTGAAAATAGGCCTTCCGTCATAGTCAACCCTTCCTTTTGTAAGAAGATAGTCTGTAATCTGCTTCACAACATCAAGGTTTGGGGCAAGAACAACATTATGAATCCTTCTTCCTTTTCCGTCCTGCGAATAGATAAGGGAGATTTCAGTCTGGAGCATGAATGCAAATCCGTTTTTTGTGTAATAAATCCCGTCAGTTTCTGTCGGAAGCTCTTCCTTTATGTGCTCAATCCATTTTGGGTGCGTGAAATCGCCTGTTCCGAGAAGAGTGATGCCCTTCATCCTGGCGTATTTCTCAAGATTGGATATTGTCAGGTCCTTTGAAGTAGCCTGCGAATGCCTTCCATGGATATGCAGGTCAGCTGTAACTCTCATAGAAATTCTTTTTCCTGTATTGTATATAAACTTTATGAAATAAAAACATATATAAACCAAAAAACAAAAACAGACTGTATGGGAGCGCTGGCAATATTGTTCGTGGCATTGTTCTTCATTGCAGCATCAATACCTCTGCATCTTGCAGCAAAGATGTTCGGCGGAGATTCATCTCTGCTTAAGGCAGCACTCACAAACTTTATCGCAGGAATCCTTGGAGGGGTAATCTTCTTTTTGTTTGACGGCATTGCGCTTTTTGTTTATTTTGTTGTTTTGCTGCTTGTTTACAAGACAATGTTCAACATAGGTTGGATTAAGGCGTTTTTGGTCTGGCTGATGCAGGGAGTTATCCTGCTTGCGCTAATGCTGCTGTTTGTGCTTTTGGGGCTCTTGGCTGTCTAAAATGAAAAAGATAAAAAGAAAGATAAAAAAGCATGTCAAGGAAAGGACTTATTTTGCTGTTTACAAGGCAATTTACATAACAGGCCTGGCAATTCTCATCCCGATGATTTTTGCTTTTGCATTTGGAGGCGAGGGTCCATGGTACAGCAAGCCAATCACTTACATATTCTCTTCGCTCTTCCTGATATTTTTTGCGTTCTTCGGGATGCTCAAAAGAAAGAGAACTCTCAGCGAGACTCTGAAAAGCCTTGGGAAGATGTCCCTTGTGCCCGGATTTATTGCTTTGGTATTCTACGCTTTTGGCGGGACTATTGTCTACAGCTTCATGAGGGTTTTTGTCCCAGGTTTTGATGCAGTGGAGCCTTTTGTCAGGGTTTTTATTGAATCATCAGTGCCGAGAATGGGAATCCTTGTCCTTGGCTATATTGTTGTCGGAGCTGTTCTTTATTATCTTGGAGAAAGCATTAAGAAATAAGTTTTTTCAGCTCTTCAAGTGTAACATTTTTGTATTCTTCTGAAAACTCTTCAACAACATCCTTTTCCAGTATGTCTGTCTTGCTGAGGTAAACCAGCACCTGCTTTTTTGTCTGGAGTATATTCTTGTAAAGCCTGACCTGCTCTTCCAATGGATAGGGCTCTGTAAGGTCAAAAACATAAATTATTTTTTCAGCGAGAAGCTTTATTGCAAGGAACGCAACCTTCTCGATTGTGTTCATCTTGTCAAACCTGTTCAATGTTCCCGGAGTGTCAAGAACCTGGAACTCCTTTTTGCCGTCTTTCATAATGTAGCCGACATTAATCCCTTTTGTGGTGAAGGCATAAGGCTGGATGTCAGGCTTTGAGCCTGTGAGCCTGAAAAGAAGCGTTGTTTTCCCGACATTCGGGAATCCTGCAATTGCAACTGTCTTCATTCCTGTCTTGATTGAAGGATACTCCCTCATTGTCCTTCTTGCCTGCTCAATGCAGTTAAGCTCGTCCTTTATCTGCTTCAGGATTGAGGAAACCCTTCCGTAGTATTCTGTCCTGTAGCCGTTGATTCTTGCCAAGTCCCTGCACTTCTTGATTTTTGATGCGTAATTCCTGTGCATCTCGTTTACCTTGTTCTGCGCCCATTTCAATGAGCCTAAGGATTTTTTCAGCGCAGGATAGTCCACTGTCGCCTTGACAAGCTCCTTGTAGAATTCAGGCAGTGATTCAAGGTCTGGAAAGCCCTTAATCAGCTTCTGGAGCCTTCCGTAAAGGACTTCTTTTACAGTGTCAAGCTTTACAATCTCAAGCTTCCTGCTTTTGTCAAGCCTTGTTCCCTTTAGCTTTGTGCCCCTTATCTGGCTTGACTTTTCAGTAGCCTTCCTGAAGGCAAGGTCTATGTAAAACTTGTAGTTCTCAATCTTTTCCAGCCCCTGAAAGTTCATGGATTAGGTTTACCTGAGAGCGTATATAAAGGTTGTTGAAAATAAGATATATTCCACAATCAAAAAGAATTTAAATAAGTGCTACTTCCGAATGCTAAAATGAAAGAAGATCTTGGCCAAAGCTTGGATTTAGGAGACTCTTTACACAAAGAAAAGGAGGGAGAAGAGATGTCTAAAAAGAAAAAAGTTGAAGATGATGACGAAATAGAGGATTTTGATGATGATTTTGACGAGGATGAAGAGGAGTCAGGAATGGGAAAGGCGCTTTTCATCATCGCTGTAGTGATTATTGTAGTGCTTCTTGCGCTGTGGATATTCACAAACTGGAAAGTATGCGTGCAGTTCTAATCCTTAGGAAGTATTAGAATTCCAAACCCTAAGCTGGGCGTAAAGCCCAGCGATGAATTTTTCTTTTTAATTTAAAATAATAAAAAAATTAGAAGTCAAGGACTTCTTCTTTTTTGTGATATCCGTTATTCTTAATCCTGATACCTTTTTGTTCAGTTACCTGCCCAATAATTTTTGCGTCTATGCCGTGGCTGGCTGCGATTTCAATCACTTTGTCAAGTTCTGTTGTTATTACAATACCTCCCTGCCCCATGTTCCATGACCTGTAGGCTTCCCTGTCTTCTATCCCTGCTATTGCCTGGCAGTATTCCATAAGCTTGCATGGCTCAAATGGGTCTGTTATGTCTGCTCCAAGCCCTGAAGGCTTAAGCACTCTTCCCAGCTTTCCAGGAAGACCCCCTCCTGTAATATGTGCAAATCCGTGAACCACTGCTTTTGGCTCTCCGTCATAACCGCCGAACATCTCAACAACAGCTTTTGAGTAGATTGTTGAAGGAGTTAATGCAAGCATCCCTATGCTCTGGCCGTCCAAAGTTGAGTCATGCCAGTTTTTTCCATTGGATTGCGTCAAAGCTTTCCTTAGAAGTGAGATTCCATTTGACCTCATGCCGTATTCTGCAAGCCCGACAAGAAAATCTCCAGGCTTTATTTCCCTTCCTGTGAACATCCTGTCTTTTCTTGCATAGCCGATAACTGCAGCTCCCCAGTTGAAGTGGAAATCCCCGAATCCTCCAACCAAATCCCCAAGCTCAGCCACTTCTCCGTTAAAGATGGCAACATTGGCTGCGTCTGCAGCTTCTATATATCCTTGAGCCAGATGGTTTACCTGCTGCCTGAACGGGTTTTCTTTTGGCCCTAAGAAATTAACATCTATAATTGTTCCGACCAGTGCAGGTTCAGCTCCTCTTACAAGTGCATCATCGCAGACCATTGCAAGCAAGTCATGGGCTACTGTCCTGAAATAGCTGCATCTTTGGGCTATCTCTACTTTTGTTCCTATGCCGTCAAAACCCAAATGAATTATTGTTCCTTCAGGAAGCCCTGAGACATCTGTAACCCTTAGCCCTGAGAAATCGTCGAATGGAACAACCAGTTCGCCTATTTTTCCTTTCCTGTTTTTCCATGTCTGCTTTGCAGCATTGTAGAGCATAGCTGAAACTTCGTCGCCTAATTCAACATTGACTCCTGCATCAGCATAAGTCATTCCTTTTTTTTCTTCAGGCATTTTGTTCACCTCAGTGATGGTCAAAGCACCTTTCGTACTGGTCTGGCTTGGCTGGGTCATACCTTGTTGTAAGCAGTGCTATTCCTGCTTTGTTTCCTGCTTCTATCACTCTCTTGTCAGCGTCTGAGCCCAAAGGCCATATTGCTGCGGTTATCCCTTCAGATGCCGCAAGCTCTATTACATCTGTAAAAGGCATATACGCGTCTGATGCCATTACACATCCTCTTGCACCGTCGCTCTTGTTGTTTGCATTGTAAACTGCAATCCTTGCCGCATCAATCCTGCTCATTTGCCCTGTTCCTACACCGACTGTCCTGTCGCTTCTGCCGAGAACTATTGTATTTGACCTGCAGAATCCCGCAACAAGCCAATTAAATATGCAAGCATTCAGCTCGTCTTTAGAAGGCTGCCTGTCTGAAACAACATGGACATTTTGTGCAGAGACAACTTTGCTGTCAAACCTTGGCTGGACAAGCATACCTCCCCTGACTCTTCTGTATTCAACTCCGCTGTCATTGGATGCTCCGTTAAATTCAGGAATCCTTACAACCCTCAGCGGTTTTCGTGTTGCCATGACCTCCAGCGCTTCAGGCGTGTAGGAAGGAGCAACAACAACTTCAACATTTCTTTTTGAGTCTGCAAGATATTTTGCCAATCCTTCATTGACTTCCCCAGAAAAGCAGTCAACGCTTCCAAATGCTGACAGGGAGTCGCAGTCCCATGCTTTGTGGTATGCTTCTTCAACAGTTTCAGCAAGCCCGACACCTGAAGGGTTGACATGCTTCATAACTGCAACGCATTGTTTTTCAGGGAAAACCATGTGCATCTTTTCAACAATTCTTAAGGAATAATCAATATCCTCAACATTAATGTAGCCAAGCCCCTTGCTTCCTTCCTGCAGGACTTCTATTCCTGCAAGGTTTGTGCCTGAAGCTCCTTCTTCTTCATAGAGTGCAGCAGGCCCTCCGGGGTTAATCCCGTATCTTAATGACAGTTTTTTTCTGAATGTCACTCCGTTTATTACCATCTCATCAGGAAAACTCTCCGCAACTTTTTGTGAATACTGCGCTTTTGCAGCTGATCGTTCTTTTGCCATTTTACTCGCCTCCCTCGGCAAACTTGTAGTTTGCCCTTACTTCCCCAACCTTGTCAATGTGGTCAAAAAAGTATGCAGCAATGTTTTTTTCGTATCTTGCCATTGTTGCAAAGACATCAACAGCCAGCCTGAATCTCCTGTCAAATGTTATGCATCCGCCATTTTCCCCAATATGTTTCAGCAGTTCAGGATAATCCGCAGGATTGCAGACAACAGCGCAGCTTGGGAAGTTCTTTGCGCCAGCCCTTATCATTGTAGGCCCGCCGATGTCAATGTTGCCCCTTGCTTTCTCAAATGTTACATCAGGAGCAGAAGTCACCTTGTCAAAAGGATAAAGATTTACAACAACCATGTCTATGTAAACTCCTCCGCTCAAAGTTCCCTCAAGATACCTTTGGTGTTCCGGATTCCCTCTTTCTCCCAAAAGCCCTGCATGGATTTTAGGATGAAGCGTCTTAACCAAACCGCCTTCCATCTCAGGAAACTCTGTGTATTCAGCAACCTCCCTAAGATGGGCTGCTGCAGCATCCCCGAGAATTTCTTTTAGTTTTTTGTAAGTTCCTCCTGTTGACATAAACCCAACGTCAGGGTTTGCCCTTACCAGCCCCGGGATTAACTCTTCCAGCCCGCTTTTGTCAAACACGCTTACAAGAACATTTTGCACAGGTATCCTGTCAAGAACCTTTCCTTTCAAATCCCTTATCATTTTTTCATCTCCTCCGTTTGTTTAGTCAAAATAAAAATAAATTCACCGAACCATGTCGATGATTCTCTTTGCAGCCAAAACAGCATTGCCAGGCTCAACTACTGTCATCAAAGGCAGGTTGCTTGGCATCCTCAGGCTTGAATGAATGTCAACAGCATAGGTTGCAGTGTCCTTGAAAGGAGGGCAGGCTATAACAGGATATCTTGTGTTTCCTGCAACAACAGGCCCGAGACCGTTGCTTCTTCCTGCAAATGTCAGGTAAACAAGAGGCTCTATTGAATCACGGTCCATGCTTTCCACAAAATCAAGAACCCTCCTTGTTTCCTTGTGCGCAGAGCCGAAGAACGGGGCAGTATATGGTACATTGTTTTCCCGCAGTGCATCTGCTATTTTCTTCCAATGCTCCTCATCTTTCTTGCTTGCGCCAATCGGCACTACACATCCGCCGTAAGCCATTCCTGCTTTTATCAGGTTGTTCATGATTCTCTGCCTTGCATTTGGAAGCTCTGTTGCAGCGAAGCTGAACTCATTTCCTGACAATCTTTCATATGAATTGATGTATCTCCAAGCTGTTTCTATAACCTGCTCGTCTGTCAAGTCAGGAATTGGCTTTCCTTCTTCATAGCCCCCTTCAATGAGAACGTCCCTTACAAACTGTTTTGATTCCTCCCTTATCTTAAGCTTGGGGTTTGCTTTCAGCAATTCGCTGACATTAGCGTATTTGCCTGATTTCATTGCTTCAGCAATCTGAGACCATTTTGCATCATATTCTTCTCTGTTGCAGTATCTTGATGAATCAGGTGTAAGAGACTCGTCAATAAGATACAGGTTGCCTTCTTCATCAGTTCCAAACTCGAATTTCGTGTCAATGAAAATCATTCCTGCTTTTTCAGCAAGTTCAACCCCCCTTAAATAAAGCTGGACAGAAACATCCCTTACTTTTTCAGCCATATCCCTTCCCAGAACTTCAGCCATGCGCTCAAGCGAGATATCTTCATCATGCCCTTCCTCTGCTTTTGTTGCAGGAGTGAACATAGGCTCCTGTAATTTTTCATATCTTAACAAGCCTTGAGGCAATGTAACTCCGCTTTTCTCTCTCTTGCCTTTTTCATAGTCTCCTGCAAGACTTCCCCAAACATACCCTCTTACAACGCATTCAAACCCAACATTTTTCAGCTTTCTCTGAACAATAACGCTTGGGTCAGGGCTTTCAGCCATTACGTTTGGAATAATGTCTGCAGTATTGTTCATTGCCCACTGGTTGAAGAGGTTCAAAACAACTCCCTTGTATGGTATGCATCTTGACAAAACATGGTCAAAACAGCTTACCCTGTCAGAAGCGACCATGACAATATTATCCTCAGAAAAATGAACATCCCTTACTTTTCCGGTTTTATGCTCTCCTATTTCAGGGATAAACCCTGAACCCAGAACCATTTCCAGATTAGCTCTTATTTTTTCTTTGTACTCTTTTTCGTTGCTCATATTCCCACCCCACTCTGCTTTTGAAATTAAATAGCTCTGCGTGAAAAGGCGATAGAATTCGTGTGTTTTCTTTATTACACCCAAACCGCATTTTATCAAAAAATCTGACTAAATAATATATAATCTTTTCCCCACTAAAATCGTGCCTGATAGGGGATTACTGCAAAAGTTTTAAATACTGGGCAAAAATCCAAGATGTATTCTTATGCTGAGTCAGCATTTGCTTGACAGACTGGCTCGGGAGGTTTGAGAATGGCAGAATTTAAGGTTGTTATCGGAATGAAGAGCGGAAAGTGCGTTCAGAAGGAAATAAAGGAAGCGCACGCAGAATCCCTTTTGGGAAAAAAGATAGGGGACAAAATAAATGGAGACGACATTGGACTGGAAGGCTACGAATTTGAGATTACAGGCGGAAGCGACTACTGCGGATTCCCGATGAGAAAGGACGTAAGGGGCGCAGCAAGAAAAAGAATTCTTGCTATTTCAGGAGTAGGGCTGAAAAAGAAAAGAAAAGGCGCAAGGCAGAGAAAGACAGTGGTGGGAAACACAGTAAGCGACAAGATAACCCAGATAAACCTGAAAGTCCTGAAGGAAGGCAGGGAAAAATTAGGGGAAGCAGCAAAACCAGAAGAAGGCGCAGCTCCTGCAGAAGAAAAGAAGGAAAAGAAGCCTGCAGAAAAGAAGGAGTAAGCCAAGCAAAAGGTTTATATACTCTTTTTTTCTATTTTTATTTTAATGCCAGAAGAGGAAAAAGAGGAGGAAGTCTGGATTAATGGTCCGGAATTTATTCTGCCAAGATTCAACACTATGCACTCCCTTGTGAAGGAGCAGCTGAAGCACAATGATGCAAACAAGGCAAGGGAAAGCTATCACAGGATGCTTGAGATTTATGCAGAGATAAGCAAAAGCAATCTTCCAAGCGAGGACAAGAAGCTGGCGTACAAAAAGCTGACAGAGGCTTTCAACGAAATCTCAAATCCGATGTATGAGCCTGAAACCGGCAATGTTGCTGTTGCAAAATACCTTATCCCAATCTCAGTAATAGTAATCATCCTTCTCATAGTTTTTTTCATAAAGCCGCAGCTTGCGCTTACAGGGCTTGCCGCTTTAAGCGGGAATACTGCCCCGGAATATACCGGGAATGGAGAGATTATTGTTGAGGGAAACACAGCAGTTGACCTGAACGGCTATTTCAGCGATGCCCAGGGGGACAGGATAACTTATCTTGTAACAACCACGCCGAATATTGATGTGAAAATCTCAGCAAATGTGCTTACTCTTGACCCTGACCCAGGCTTGAAGGGATTAAGGGTTATAACAATAATCGCAACTGACCTTGACAAAAGCACAACTGTTGATGTGAATCTTATTGTGAAGTGATTTTGCTACTGTAGAAGCATTAACATTTCATTCTTGAAAACAAAAACATTT